>CAUHGY010000043.1 GCA_959605945.1 uncultured Clostridia bacterium
AGGGGTTAAGCCCCGCGGATTCAGCAGCTCTTCTGAATGTCGCTTCGTGCATGCGGGGCGAACAAGAACCTATCACCACGCCTGTAAGGTTATGCTCCTTGATAGCGTTCTTGATCAGCTGCTGGCCGTTTTCCGAACACATATACTGGTAGTCTGCCGAATACACGACGCCCGGTTCGGATTTGATTACCTGTGCGACGCGTTCCACATCAACAGTGGCAGCGATATTCGAGCCGCACCAACAAATAAACACACCAATTCTCTGCATTTCGAATTTCTCTCTTTATAATAAAATCATTTGTTATATTTTCTGTATGCGCTGACCAACAGCTGCTGAGGAATAAGCTCGTCGACCATGGGCGGTATGTCTTCGGCTTTAAGACCGTTATTGTCCTGCATCCTTATTACCGCATCGCGTACGGCTTCGACAACCGCCGCGGGAGCAACTCCTCTCGGACAGCGCTCTACACACGCCATACATGAAAGACAGTTCCAGATAGCTTTGCATTCCAAAAGTTCTTCCACCCTGCCCTTTTCAAGCAAATTCACAAACTGGTGGGGCTTGATGTCCATATCTTTAAATGCCGGACATCTTCCCGAGCACTTGCCGCATTTCATACATTTTCTGACGTCGGTTGCGCTCATTCGCAAAAGATTTTCTTTCTGTTCGGATCTGTTCATTCTTTCACCCCCAACGCTTCGGCAAGAAGTTCCGTAAAATAGCTTACGGGAAGAATATTGCCGCCGTTTGCTTTGAGATTATAAAGACACAGCGGACACGCCGTAACCACTTCCTCGGCGCCCTTTTCTTCAGCGCTTTTCAATATTTTGGAACTGCGTTCCTTGGGCAGGTTTTCATTCTTGAAAGTCACGTAAGCGCCGCAGCATTCGTTCCTGAACGGATAAGTTACGGGAGTGCCGCCGACGGCTCTGATAAAATCTTCGATTATTGTCGGATTTTCGGGGTTGTCAAATGCCATGACGCCGCTGGGGCGCAAGAGCAGACAGCCGTAATACGCGCCTATCTTTCTGCCGATCGGTTTTACGACTCTCTCTTTTATTTTATCGAATCCGACTATGTTTTTCAGCATTTCGAGATAATGAATGACTTCGGTCTCGCCGCCGTAATTGACGTCGGGCGAAAGATAATTGTTCACCTTCAAGCGTATGTTATCGTCATTTTTCATGTCGTCGTTGACGCGCTTGATAACGTTGTGACACGCCGAACAAAGCGTAAGCAACTTTCCGCCGTGCGATTTTGCATAGTCGAGAGCGCGTACTGCCGAAAGTTTTGTGGCAATTTCGTCACGAGCCATGGGATAAACCGCACCGCAGCACTGCCAGTTTTCGATTTCTTCCATTTCTACGCCGAGCGCCGCAGCCGATAGCCTTGCGTATCTGTCAAGGTCCTTGGCTTTGGTTTTGAGCGTACATCCGGGATAATAACAAATTTTCATATCGTTACCCTGTAAAAATTTTTTCTATCAGTTACTTGATTATATATTATAATGTTTTATTTATGGGGATAAGCCATTTCTTCGGGCTTGAAAACTTCGTCGAATTTTTCGGCGGTCAGAAACCCGAGTTCCACACACGCCTGTTTCAGCGAAATGTTTTCTTTATATGCTTTCTTTGCGGTTTTTGCCGCGTTTTCATATCCGATATAAGGATTGAGCGCCGTGACAAGCATCAGTGAATTATGGAGATTGTGGCTCATTTTTTCTTTGTTCGCCTTAATGCCCGTAACGCAGTTCTTTTCGAACGAAACTATGCCGTCTGCAAGCAGCCTTGCCGATTGCAGAAAATTATAAATGATTACCGGCATGAACACATTGAGCTCGAAATTGCCCTGTGAAGCGCCCATGCCGACGGCTACGTCGTTACCCATTACCTGCACCGCCACCATGGTCATGGATTCGCACTGCGTGGGGTTGACTTTACCCGGCATGATCGACGAACCCGGCTCGTTTTCAGGAATGAATATCTCCCCGAGACCGTCTCTCGGACCGGAGGCAAGCCAACGAACGTCGTTTGCTATCTTCATAAGATTGCAAGCAAGCGCTTTGAGTGCGCCGTGAGCGAAAACCAACGCGTCTTTCGATGTGAGCGCGTGATATTTATTTGCGGCCGTAACGAAATCTTTCCCGGTAAGCTCGCTGACGATAGCCGCCACTTCTATGTCGAAGCCTTTCGGAGCGTTAAGCCCCGTGCCGACTGCCGTTCCGCCGAGCGCAAGTTCTTTTAAACCGCCCATGGCAAGTTTAAGCTGCTCTTTCGTTTTTTCCAGCATAACGCGCCAGCCGCTTATTTCCTGTGAAAACGCTACGGGAACGGCATCCTGCAAATGCGTTCTGCCGCTTTTGACGATGCCTTCGTTTTCCTTCTCGAGACGCAGGAAAGTATTTATAAGCTTATCCATAGCGGGGAAAAGTTTATCCTCTATAGAGAGAACCGCCGCAATATGCATTGCCGTGGGGAAAGTGTCGTTGGAACTTTGACTCTTGTTGATATCGTCATTGGGGTGAAGAATTTTTTTTCCCGCTATTTCGTTACCCCTGTTGGCGATGACTTCGTTGGCATTCATATTAGACTGCGTGCCGCTGCCCGTCTGCCAAACGACAAGAGGAAAATGTTCGTTGAGCTCGCCCGCTATAACTTCGTCGCAAGCTTTGACGATTGCATCTTTCTTCTCGTCGGAAAGTTTGCCTAATTTAAAGTTGGCAAGCGCAGCCGCTTTTTTGAGAATTCCGAACGCGTGCACTATCTCGCGAGGCATCTTTTCAACGCCGATTTTAAAGTTTTCAAAACTCCTTTCCGTCTGCGCCGCCCAATACTTGTCGTCGGGAACGCGGACTTCGCCCATAGTATCCTTTTCGATACGGTAGCCCATTTTATATCCTCCATAAAGTTTTTTCAGTATTTATAGTTTCCGCTCCGGCGGTCAACTTTCATCATTCAAATGCGACGACAGCAATGCCAGAGACGACGCCATGTTTTCGTTTCGCACAAGAATATCCGGCGGGGCCTTTATTCCTATCGGCGCAAAGTTCCACACGGCGCGTATTCCGCTTGCGACCATCAGATCGCACACGCTTTGCGCAGCGAGCGCGGGAACGGTGATGATGCCTATCTTAATTTTCTCTCTGCGGCAATAGTTTTCGAATTCCGACATCGGATAGATTTTTTTGCCGTTCCCTCCCGTAACGGGATCTTTGACGCTGACGTCGAAAGCGGCAAGAACCGTTAACCCGTAATCCTTGAATCCTTCATAATCGAAAAGAGCTTTCCCCAGTTTTCCCGCTCCTATTATGACGGCTTTGCGCTTATTCCTGTAACCGAGAAAATTTTCGAGCCTGTCTATAAGTTCCGCTCTGTTGTAACCTACCTTCGGCTTGCCTGCGCCGCTTACGGCGTTCAAATCCTTTCTGACCTGAACTTCGCCAAGCCCAACCGCACGCGATATCATGGGTGCGGAAACGTGATCGTATTTTTCCCCGTCGGGAGATTTAAGATAATGCAGATAAAGCGGAAGCCTTTCCAGCATGTTTTTTGAAATTTCGCTGATTTTCATAATTTCGTACATTTTACCTTATCATATTTCGGATGCTTACATATTGTATCACAATCCGATATTTTTTGCAATTATAATCGATATGTTTTTATCGATATAAATGTACTTTTTTAAATTTTCCATGCGCTATGCTACCAGGCTTTTAAAATCTCTTCGTCGGACGCCACCTCGGCTGCAGTCCGCACCGTATATACAGCGCGGAAAAAGTCTCTCGAAAAGTCTTTCCCGCGGTTCAACCGCCGCAAAACATCGGCTTTCGCTTGACTTAAAATCACAGGCAGTATATAATCGTTAAAAAAGTATTTTTCAGGTAATGAAATGATAGATCCTTTCGATTATAAGGAACCTTCCTGCGCGCTCTGCGGCGGCAAGGAATTTTACAATCCAGATAAAAACGCCCCCGCGGGCCGCATACCCGTCAAAAGAATAATCGAAAAGCTGGACGGGCTTTTCAACGCAAACAACATGACGGAAGCCGGCAGATTGCTCGAATACTGGCAAAACGAAGCCGTCGCTTTGAAAGACAGAGAAGGCGAGCTCGAAATAGACAGCGAACTCATAGGTTTTTACCGTAAAATAAACGACAAGGAAAAGGGGTTGAAGGTCAGCCGCCGCGCCATGGAACTGCTGACCGAACTCGGTCTGTCCGACAGCGTTTCGGGAGCCACCGTCCTTCTTAACGCCGCCACTACTTTCAAGTGCTTCGGCTTGCCCGAAAAAGCCCTGTCCCTTTACGGCGAAGTATCAGCCGTATACAGCAAAAACCTTGATAAAAACGATTTGCGTTTTGCGGGGTTTTACAACAATAAAGCGCTGACTCTCGTCGACTTGCAAAAATATGCCGAAGCCGAAAAATGCTATGCCGCAGCGTTAAAAGTACTTGAAAGTTCAGGCGACGTTCTGCCTGATATTGCCGTCACAAAAGTCAACATGGCACACATGTACGAATGTTCCGGAGAAAGAAATAAAATTACCGACTGCCTGTTTTCGGCTTATGAATTTTTAAATGACGAAAATATGCATAAAAACGGATATTACGCCTACGTCTGCGACAAATGCGCCCCGTCTTTCGGATATTTCGGATACAGCGTCATTGAAAAAGAATTGAAAGAAAGAGCAAAAAGCATATATGAAGGGAATTGAAATTTCCGAAAAATTTTATTTTGAATACGGCGAAAGCATGCTTAAACGCGATTTCGGCGATATTTTCGGTCATATTACGGTAGGCATCGCAGGAGAAGGCTCCGAATGCATGGGATTTGACGACGATTTTTCCCGTGACCACGATTTTGACGCGGGCTTTTGCATATGGGTTTCAGAAGATATTTTTAAAAGCCACGGTTTTAAACTTGAAAGGGCGTATGCAAAGCTTCCCAAAAAATTTATGGGGGTAAACCGCCCGCTCGTCGCCCCCGCAGGCGGAAACAGGCGCGGCGTAATAACTCATAAAGAGTTTTTCTCAAAATTTACCGGCAGCCCGGGAGCTCCGAAGTCTCAGGAACAATGGCTTTATACCCCTGCATATTCGCTTGCCTGTGCCTGCAACGGAAAAATTTTTAAAAACGGTCTCAAAGAATTCGACAATGCGCGAAAAATTTTACTCGAAGGATATCCCGAAGACGTAAGAAAGAAAAAACTTGCCGCACATGCCGCAATCATGGCGCAAGCGGGACAGTATAACTATGAACGCTGTGCCGCGCGCGGCGAAACAGGAGCGGCGCAGCTTGCCATTTTCGAATTCGTGAAAAGCGCCGCAGCCACAGTGTACCTTTTAAACAATAAATTTCAGCCCTTTTACAAATGGGTTTACCGCGGCATGAGAGACCTGACCGTTTTAGGCGACCTCGAACTTTCGCTTGCGGGGCTGACCGAATCGGGAAACTCCCCCGCCCTTGCCAAAGAAAAACGGCAGATAATGGAAGATATAGCGGAGCTTTTCGCCGAAGAGTACCGCAAACAGGGGCTTTCCGACGCCGCAGGCTCAAATCTCAGCGCTCACGCCTATTCTATAACCGGCAATATAAAAAATACAACATTACGGAATATTCATATAATGGAGGGAATTTAAATGAAGATATCCGATATCGACAAAAATTTTGCGGCTGCGAAAGCAGAAATCAAGGACAACACAGCGTTTTATACATTACCTTCTTCGCCAATCGACCTTTACGGCGTTTTTTACAGCGATGAAGAAAAAAGTTTTGTACGCATTACCGATAACAAAATTGCAAACCTTAACGAACGGATCGCATATCTCAATAAAAATACGGCCGGCGGAAGAGTTAAATTCAGCACGAATTCCGGTACTCTGACGCTTAAAGCCGAGTGGAACGGACTGGATAAAATGAATCACATGCCGCTGTCCGGCAGCGCATCTTTTACGCTTCTGGAAGAAACTGACGGCAAAACGAAATTTATAACCAATTTTATCCCGGATTTCACCGAAGAAAAAGGCATGATACGCACGAAAGGCCTTCCCGGCGACAAAATGCGCAGCTATATTTTATATTTACCCCTTTACAACAGCGTAACATCGCTTGTTCTCGGCTTTGACGCAGACGCCGACCTTCAAGGCGGAACGCCCTACAGAAACATTCCCCCGATATTGTATTACGGCTCTTCCATAACCCAGGGAGGTTGCGCAAGCCGCCCCGATAACGCATATCAGGCGCTTATATCCAAATGGAATAACGTAGATTTTATCAATCTCGGTTTTTCGGGCAACGCCAAAGGCGAACCCGAAATGGCAGACTATCTCGCGGGCATAAAATGCAGCGTTTTCGTCTGCGATTATGATTACAACGCCCCTACCCCGGAACATCTTAAAGAAACGCATTATCCGCTGTATCGTGCTTTCAGGAAAAAACAGCCGCTTACGCCCGTAATTTTCATGACGCGCCCAAACTACGAACAGGATGAACAAGACTCTGCAAAACGTCTTGAAATAGTTAAACAAACTTACGAAAAAGCACTGAGCTCGGGCGACAAAAACGTGTATTTTATACCCGGAAACGAACTTTTCGGCGAAGAAGACCGTGAACGCTGTTTTGTGGACGGCTGTCACCCTGAAGATACAGGTTTTTACAGGATGGCAAAAAGGCTTTACGGCACTCTTGAAAAGTTGATTTAACAAATCTTTGTCATATTATAAACGCACGCCCCTTATTCCGTTATTATGTTTTCTTTTGCCGGCTTAATAACAAAAAGTACGTCGTCGATGAAACGGAAGCCGATGCCGTGAAGGAAATATTCCGTGCGTATGATCGGATGATTATTTAAATTTCATAATACCGTATTACTAATGCTCAATAAGATTTAAAATTTAACCGGTTCAAGAGTTTCGGCAAATTCTGAAATTATATTATAAACAGTTCGGCGCGGTCTCAAACGAGACCGCGCCGCAGTATTGTTTTCGGAAAACTTAAAATACCGAAAATCGGCTTGTTTTATTTTTCAAAAACGGGTTTTAGCCGCATTTACCGAAATTGAAAAACGGAAATTGAAAATTTGTACGCAAACGCTTTTTATTTTCGTTTCAATACCGAAACGGCGTCCGTTATTGTCTTTTCCATTGCCTGTCTGCCGTAACTGTTCACTTCTTCTTTATTTTTTTCTTTATGAGTAAGGCAGCCCGCCCCGCCTATACAGCCGCCGACGCACGCCATTCCTTCGATAAAATTGACGTCGAGCGCATTTTTGCTTTTACGCAGAAGAGCCATCTTGCACGCCTCAATCCCGTCGCAGGAAATAGGCTTCAATGCAAATTCTATACCCTGCTCTTTCAATCCTTCGGCAACGGCTTCGGCAAGCCCGCCGCAGCGGGCAAAAATTCTTCCGAAATAAGAAGCGTTGTCGAGAACGCCTTCGGGAAGCGTGTTTATGTCCATATCCCTGCTGTCAAACAGCGCCTGCAGCTCTTCAAAAGTGATCGCCGCATCGACATATTCTTTTACGCCGTCTTTCTGAACTTCCATTTTTTTGGCGGTACACGGCCCTATAAACACCACTTTTGCGCTCGGATCGGTGTCTTTTATATATTTTGAAATCATCGCCATAGGCGAAAGCGTATGCGAAACAAAGGGTTTCAGATCGGGAAAACTTTTGCCGATATAATCCACGAACGCGGGACAGCACGAACTGGTCAGAAATCCTTTTTCGGCAAGCTCCTGCGATTCTGCCTGCGCGACCATATCTGCACCGAGCGCGGCTTCGACAACCGTATGAAAACCGAGTTCTTTGATCCCCGAAACAACCTGCCCGAGTTTCGCGTAAGAAAACTGGCTGGAAATAGACGGCGCAACTACCGCATACATTTTATAATTGCGGTTGCCGTCGCTGTTTTTTATCATGTCTATAACGCTTAAAATGAAAGATTTGTCTGTGATCGCACCGAACGGACACTGATAAACGCACGCCCCGCAGGAAATACATTTGCCGTTATCTATTTTCGCGGCTTTGTTGTCGTCCATTGAAATTGCCTTTATTTTGCATGCCGTTTCGCAAGGACGTTTATAATTATGGATGGCGCTGTACGGACAGACCTTTGCGCAGGCGCCGCATTCAACGCATTTGCTTTTGTCTATATGCGCTTTCTGGTGCGAATCGAATGTTATTGCGCCGCGTTTGCATACGTCCTCGCAGCGGTGGGCAAGACATCCCCTGCACGCGTCCGTAACTTCATAGCCGCCCATGGGGCATTCATCGCAGGCAATATCTATAACTTCGATCACGTTGGGGTTGTTTTTGTCTCCTCCCATAGCTATCTTGACGCGCTCGGCAAGAATAGCCCGTTCTTTGTAGACGCAGCAACGCATGGTGGGAACTTTGCCCGGAACGATGATTTTGGGTATATCGATCGCTGTTTCGGGCAGTCTCCCCGCCCACGCCTCGCGCGCTACTTCGCGCAGAACCTTATATTTTAGATATTGAACTTTCGTATCGAATTTTCTCACTTCGGTATCTCCGTTAAAAATAACTTACTTTTATTCGTTTTCCCATTTGTTTAAGGCATTTGGACAGTTCTTCGACCAGATTCATTTTGATATTGAAATTGATGGGGAGGTCGGGATTCTGATGCGCGGGGTTCACCGCCCTGCCGACGAAAAAGTTGATGTCCGTCGCTTCTTCGAACAGCAAGCGGCATATAAGAGACGCCCCGTCCCTTTTAAAACTCCAATGCTCGTAATTTTCATTGTTTTTGAGATAGTCCTTGGCATATTCTAAAACCTTGTTTATCGTTATAACGCCTTCCGTAACAAGATCCACCCCTTCTATTTTGGAAATGGGAGGAACGTCTCTGTCTTGGAAATCAAGCGTAGTTTCGACTTTTTTACCGAGATATTTGGCAGCAATCGACGCAGTCGTTCCGCCGCAGACAATATGTTTGCCTTCTTTTGAAAAGAAAAGCGCCATCATTCTGTTGTTATCGTCACGGTTAGCGGGCGGGCCGAACAGAATATTCATTGGTTCTCTGCGCCTAATTCTCACGACGCAGGCGGTAGTATCGTCGCCGGGTTTTCCGCCGTACAGTTTTTCACATTCGTCCACAAGAATGGTGGCAAGAGTTTTAGCGGTATAACCGACAACAGACAGCGGTTCCAGAAAAGCGATTATATCGTCTCTGCTCCAGCCGAAATTATACGAAAGTCCCAGCCCGGCATGCGGACAGCCGTCGCTCATGGCTACGAAAACGTCGTTTTCACACAGGTTTATACTTGCTCTGCTGACGTTTTTACCGCATGTAACCGTCTGCGTACAGGAATAATCGAAATTCTTGCCGTCGCGCAGAAGTATGACTTTGGGATTATCAAACCAGATCAGCTCGGCTTTGACGTTATTTATTATATGAATTATCGTAAATGTGGAATAAGCCACGCCCCTCACCGAACATACGGGCAGCGTCGCGGCAATTGTTTCCACGCAGTCTTCGACGGACAGTCCTTCCGACAGCATCGTAGAAATGATTTTGCTGGTCAGCGTGGAGAGAATGTTGGCTTTCACTCCGCTGCCCAGACCGTCAGCAAGCACTATAACGGAAGAATTCCCGTCCTGCTCGACAATTTCCACCCTGTCGCCGCAAAGCTGTTCGCCGTAATGATTTACGCTTTTATAGCCGATGTCCGCGCAAAGATCATTCATTCTCGATGGACTCCTTGAGTTTTGTCAGAGCAATCTTGGTTTCGGCCGCAGTTTCGCCGAGAAGCGACGCTATCTCCTGCACTATCCGCATTTGCTTATCGACAACTTTATCCGCCGTTTCAATCGTCTGTCTCCCCAGACTTTCTTTTTTCTTTCTTTCGTTTTCTTCGTCGGTAATGTCGGCCATGATGCATATTACAAGATGATTTTCAGCATCGTAGACAACGGTCTGGGAGGCATATTTGCCGTATTCCGCAAAATACGAACGCACGTTTCTCACCGCACGCTTATTGCCGAGAACATCGAGAAAAAGCTTGGGATCCATTATCCTGACAACCGGCTCCCCGAGTATATCGGACGCCGAGCGGATATTCATAAACTTTCTTGCGGCAGTGTTTATCTGCTGCACTTCAAGGCTTTCGTTGACCACTATTATGCCGTTGGGAGTATTGTTTACTATACTGTCCGAAAAACTCTCCGCACGGTCTTTAAGATAAGGCAGACACATAGAAATTTCGGCTTTTCCCTGACAGATCGCAATCGCTTTCTCACGGCAGGTATTGTAGCCGCACGAACCGCAGTTGAGTTCGTCTTCTTTTTTGACCTTGCCCATCTGACGGAGCGTCGCTACGATTTGCGCCTCGTCGGGAACTTTCGCATCTATGTCAAGCGGCGCGAACTGTTTTTTGACTTCGGTAAAATCAGGCTGTAAAACATCGAAATCTTTTTTCCCGGCGTACGCCGCAACGGACATATATTCACGCACGGGCGACGGGTTATATTTTTCCATTACGGGGCCGCCTATACAGCTGCCCACGCATGCGGACATTTCAATGAAACATTTATGTATATTGCCGTTTTCGATGTCTCGTAAAGCTGAAATGCAGTTTTCCACGCCGTCGACGGCAAGATACGTATACCCGGGCGCGTCCTGAGCCATAGTCTTCAATATCCCCCCCGTTGTCGGGAAAAAACGCGCCAAACTGTTTTCGGAACAGTCTTTTTCCTGTTTCAGGACTATATTTTCTTTTTTGAGCCATTCCGTCAGCTCTTCGAAGGTCAGCACTGCGTCGACTATTCCTTCGTAACGCTGCGCTTCGTCTTTTTTGGCGACGCAGGGTCCCACAAACACCGTCTTTGCATTCGGATAACGTTTTTTAATATCCGTGCAGTGTGCCTGCATAGGAGACATCACATCGGCAAGATACATCAGTTCTCTCGGAAAATATTTCTGTATCAGCAGATTGACGGAATGGCAGCATGAAGAAATGAGAATATCTCTGCTTTCTTCTTTGAGTATTCTGTCATATTCCCTTTTTACTATAGTGGCGCCGACGGCAGTTTCTTCCACGCCGGCAAAACCCAGTTTCATTATGGCTTCGCGCATGGAATCTATCCCCACGTTATAGTTGGCTATAAAAGACGGGGCCAAACTGACATAAACGGGATTGCCGGATTGGATAAGAACTCTCGCCTTTTCGGTTTCGTTGACGATTTCTTTGGCATTTTGCGGGCAGACCACGAAACAATGACCGCAAAGAATGCATTCATTGCCGATAATATGCGCCTGACTGCCGGAAAAACGTATGGATTTTACCGGGCAGTGCCTTATGCATTTATAACAGTTTTTACAGTTGGATTTTTTCAGGGTAAGACAATCAGCCATTTCAACCTTTCGCCTCCGTGAGTTTTAAAATTTTGTCCGTCCAGAACTCCTTGAAGTTCTCTTTTGTGATACCCGTATACACGTCGTCGTTAACGGTAACGGTCACGCCTGTTCTGTTGCATTTTCCCGCACAAAAATTCCCTATAAGAACGATTTCGTCTTCAAGAGCACGTGCGGCTATTTCGGCTTTGATCATTTCCACAATATCCGCCGAACCTTTAATATGGCAGGAACTGCCGACGCATACGGACACGATAACCATTTTTACCCCTTTAGCCGGCTTAATATTTCGTCTTCAAAAAACTTTTCGGACTCTTCCGGCTTAACCGAAAAAAACTGACCGTCAACGTCCACGCATACGCCTCCTTCGCATTTGCCCATGCAAAAAGTACCCGAAAGCTCCGCTGCGTTCTCGAGGCCATGGTTTTTTATCATTTCACGGAAAGTTTCAACCACACGGCGCGAACCTTTTATGTGGCACGAACTTCCTATGCACACGGTAATTTTCATTAAATTCCTCTCTTTGGTTATTTCCGCCATATGCCCGCGAACACGCTTGTGCGATGAACACAGGCGGGCAAAGTCGTATTTTACGGCTGATTTTACTTGTTGAACCGCATTTCTCAAATAAAATTTTCCGATTTTTTATTACGTTTATTTTATCACGAAATGCCGATAAAATCAACATTTGAACGATACTTCGTCACAGTTTAAGCCATTGTCTGCAAACGGACTGTAAAACCGTATTGTCTGTAAAACTTCTCATTGCGGACTGCATATTGCTAAGAAAAAAGCGAAAAACAAAACCGTTCTTGCCTTATTCAAAGCTAAACGAATTCCGTTAAACGGAATACTCTTCTATACAATGCATCAGTTTTTTTAAAGCCGCCGTCAATACATCCATTTCTTCATCGCTGAGCGGAGAAAAAAGTTTTTCGGTCTC
This sequence comes from uncultured Clostridia bacterium, assembly GCA_959605945.1. GTDB lineage: Bacteria > Bacillota > Clostridia > Christensenellales > Borkfalkiaceae > UBA1259. The sequence goes on from CAUHGY010000043.1 coordinate 12,319, forward strand.
TGCGGCGATTTTCATGTCGTTTTCTTTAAAAAACTCAAAAGCTTTGTCCGTTAGACCGACTATAAGAGAGCGCATGTCGCTTTTCGATTTTCTGACCGCCACAAATCCGCCTTTTTCGAGAGGGACTAACATCTTTTTTATATTCTGCCGCGAAGTACCTACAAAATCTGCAATGGCGTTTATATTGTTCTCCCCTTCCATTCGTGAAATCATCAGCAGCAAAAACCACTGTTTATACGTAAGCTCTTTGATGACGCTGTCACCGAATCCGTTGAACTCGTTTGACAAAAGCGAAACCGCTCCCATTATAAACTGACCTTTTCTTGCCTTGCTCATTAGTACAACCTCTTTTTAAGCAATATATTGCATTTATCGGGATTTTTTACATGACTTTCAAAAACCTGAAAACGTGAAAATCCGCGGTTTTACTCCCGTATATATAATTATACGCAACATATTGCCGTTTGTCAAGATTTATGCAAAAATATATGCGGTAATTTTTACCTCGAAAACATCTCGACACAAGATCCCGCGCTATGGATTTCAAGTCGGATGACCGCTTTGTAAAAAATATGCCGTCGGCCGTTTTCTATTAAAGATTCCCCGCCATAAAGCGCAAAAATTTAAAGAAATTCACCCGTTCGCCCTGACGCCGAATCGCATCTCCTTTTGTATCGGAAAATTATATACGGTTTTCGGGCATAAATCCATAACAAGAAACTTTTTTGTAAAACAAGAAAAACATACGGAAAAATAAATGTATCATAAAAATATCGGCGGCAAATTCAAATTTGCCGCCGAACCGAATTTTATTTATGATATATAATTTTAAGTTCTCCGCCAAAACCGAATCTCTCCCGTTTGACGCGCGAAAAACTGCAAAATATTGCAAAAAATCAAAGCCCTGATAATTTACGGCTGACCCGATTCAGCTATCAATCCGTCAATAAACTGTCTGGCAAGACGGGCGGACCTTCCGCCTCTTTCCAACGCATATCTCTCGGCACCGTTTGCCAGTGACTGTTTATCTGCCGTTATACCCGCCGCGGCGGCAAGACTATATACTATTTTCAAATATGTTTTTTTATCGGGTCTGTAAAAAGAAACGTGCAGACCGAAACGGCTTTCAAGCGATACAGCCTCTTGCACGGCGTCGTTCGCGTGAATCTCGTCTCCCTCTCTGTCCGAAAATTTTTCTTTAATCATATGACGCCGGTTGCTTGTCGCATAGACGACAACGTTAGACGACCGGGCAGACACGGTACCTTCGAGAACGGCTTTCAGAGCATTGAAACCGTCGTCGTTACTGACAAACGATATATCGTCGATAAACAGAATAAACTTCAGCGGATTTCCGGCAAGTTCGTCGAGGATACGCGGAATGAATTTAAGCTGACTTTTCCTTATCTCTACAAGTCTCAGGCCTTCGGCGGAAAACTCGTTTGCAATCGCCTTTACGGTAGAAGACTTGCCCGTGCCCGCGTCCCCTGTCAGCAGAACGTTTGCAGCGGGTTTTCCGTTTAAAAGCGCACGTGTGTTGGCAATGACGGCAGAACGCTCGGCTTCATAATCGGTAAAATCATTAAGTCTTATCCCGTCGGGATGTTTCACAGATTCTATTTCTCCGTTTTCGCCGATGCAAAACGCGCTGTATGCCGCATATTTACCGTAACCGTAAATGCCGATGTTCCGACATCTTTCATAAAATTCGTTTTTCAGATCGAAAGCTTCAACATCGTAGCGCGGAAGATCTTTTCTTTCGAGCGCCGCGGTCAGCCGTTCACACGAAAAGCCTGCCAGATAGGACAGGGTTTCAACGTCATGCGCTGTTGCGGAAACAATAACGTCGGGAGGGGTCTGTTTATTGCCGCACATCCTGACATAGACGTTTTCGCTGTTGAAACACAGCTTTCTCACATGTACGGAAAGATTTCCGCAAGCTTCGGAATACAGCGTTGAAACAAACTCGCAATACTCCGCAACGGCGTTTTTGCCCATATCCGCTTTATGCAGGTATCGCAATAGCGCCTGTACAACGCCGTCATCCAGCACATCGCGGAAAACGGATAGCGAAAGCAGCCTGTTTTTCAGCAATACAATGTCAGTCACTCTAAAACAGCCCCCTTCGCTCCCCCGGAAACGCTCGCCGCATATCTTTTAAGATACCCGCCGAGCTCTTTGGTTTTCGGCACGAAATCTTTCATTCTGCGTCTGATCTCTTCATCGCTGACTTTCAGTTCGATGCTGCCGGCAGGAATGTCTATTTTTATTAAATCTCCGTCCTCGACAATACCTATAACGCCGCCCGATGCGGCCTCCGTCCTCGAAGAAACCGCGGAGGGCCTCGTCGAGA
>CAUHGY010000044.1 GCA_959605945.1 uncultured Clostridia bacterium
CGCTTACGATGAAACACTGCGTAAAAACAATTTATTGTTTTTACTTGTATTATAACTAAACCCATTAGGCAAAAACTTATTTTTGCCTGAGGCTGTCGCCTTGCATTTTGCCTTGCGGCAAAATACGGGTTTAGTTGAAATACTTCGCTCGAAAACCCTTGCAAGCAAGTTTTCTCGCTTGTATTATAAACCAAAAAAAATTAAATAGTCAAATAAAAGCCGTTCATTTAGTGATAATAAATTGAAATTTTAAAATAATTATGATATACTGTTTTTATCCATAAAACAAAGGGAGTGCAATTATGTTCGAGATTGTGGAAAAACGTTGTCTTAATCCCACTGTCACTCTGATGAAAATAAATGCTCCGAAGGTTGCCGCTAAAGCGGAACCCGGGCAATTTATTATTTTGCGTGTTGACGATGACGGAGAGAGAATTCCTCTTACCGTTGCAGATTTCGACCGGGAAAAGGGTACGGTTACGATTATCTTTCAGATAGTCGGCGCGACGACGAGAAAACTCGGCCTGAAAAACCAAGGCGAAACTATTAGCGATTTCGTCGGGCCGCTCGGCAGAAAAACAAATACCGAAGGTTTAAAAAAGGTTGCCGTTGTCGGCGGAGGTGTAGGATCTGCAATAGCTTATCCCGTTGCAAAAAAATTTCACGAACAGGGTACCGTTGTTCATTCGATAATAGGATTCCGCAGCAAAGACCTTGTTATTTTGGAAAATGAATTTGAAAAAGTCAGCGACAAATTTGTTAGAATGAGCGACGACGGCAGCTGGGGCGAGAAAGGCCTGGTCACCGCGGCGCTTGAAAAACTGATCGAAAGCGGAGAGAGCTATGACGAGGTCATAGCAATCGGTCCGCTCGTCATGATGAAATTCGTCAGTCTGACCACTAAAAAATACGGCATTAAAACTGTCGTCAGTATGAATCCGATAATGATAGACGGAACGGGTATGTGCGGAGGCTGCCGGCTTACGGTGGGCGGAAAAACCAAATTTGCCTGTGTTGACGGTCCTGAGTTTGACGGACACGAGATTGATTTTGACGAGGCTATAAAACGTTCGCAGATGTATAAACAGTTCGAGCGTGAACGCGACGGCGAATTATGCAATCTTTTAAAAAAGGAGACGGAATAATATGCCCAATATGTCTTTGAAAAAGAACGAGATGCCGACGCAGGCGGCCGATGTCAGAAATAAAAACTTTGACGAAGTGGCGCTCGGATATACGCCCGAGCAGGCTATGGATGAGGCTGCGAGGTGTCTGCAGTGTAAAAATATGCCCTGCGTGGCGGGATGCCCCGTAAAGATACATATTCCCGAGTTTATTAAAGAAGTTGCCTCGGGCAACTTTGAAGAAGCTTATAAAATTATCGCACGGGAAAGCTCGCTTGCCGCCGTCTGCGGCAGAGTGTGCCCTCAGGAAACGCAGTGCGAAAGCAAATGCATCAGGGGAATAAAAGGCGAGCCCGTCGGTATCGGCAGGCTTGAACGGTTTGTTGCCGATTATCACAACAATAACAGCTGCGACCTTCCCGAAAAAGCGCCTTCCAACGGCAAAAGCGTCGCCGTTATTGGCTCCGGTCCCGCCGGACTTTCCTGTGCGGGCGAACTGGCCAAACGCGGTTATTCGGTGACTGTGTTCGAGGCTCTGCACGTGGCGGGGGGCGTGCTTGTTTACGGCATTCCTGAGTTTCGTCTGCCGAAGAAAATCGTCAGCGAAGAAATAGAACACCTGAAAGCCATGGGCGTTGAAATAGAAACAAATACCGTAGTCGGAAAAACTTTTTCAATAGACGAACTTTTTGAAAAAGGTTATCAGGCGGTGTTTATCGGTTCGGGAGCGGGACTTCCGAAATTTATGAATATTCCCGGCGAAAATCTGAGCGGAGTATATTCCGCAAACGAGTTTTTGACCCGTATAAATCTGATGAAGGCATATAGGGAAGATTCTGCCACCCCGATTCAGCACGCCAAAAACGTGGTCGTTGTCGGCGGCGGCAACGTAGCTATGGATGCGGCGCGCTGCGCAAAGCGTTTGGGTGCGCAAGTGACTATTGTATATCGCAGAACCGAAAAAGAACTTCCTGCAAGGCGTGAAGAAGTTGAACACGCAAAGGAAGAAGGAATAGTTTTCAGGCTTCTTACCAATCCCGTCAGAATAAACGGCGACGAGAACGGTTGGGTGAAGGGTATAACCTGCCTTAAAATGGAGCTTTCCGCCCCTGACGAGTCCGGCAGAGCGAGACCTGTCGCCATTGAAAACAGCGATTTCGATATAGATGCGGATTGCGTGATTATGGCGCTCGGCACTGCACCCAATCCGCTGATAAAATCAACTACCGAAGGGCTTGAAACGCAGAAATGGGGCGGCATAGTGGCTGACGAAATTACCGGAGCCACTTCGCGCGAAGGCGTTTTTGCAGGCGGAGATGCGGTTACGGGTGCAGCCACTGTAATTCTCGCAATGGGCGCAGGGAAGAACGCCGCCGTTGCCATAGACGAATATATTAAAAATAAAAATAAGTAAATTCGGTGCCCGTATAGTGGTATCTGCGGCGGCACAGGCGAACGATACAAAAACCGCAGGAAGTGAATTTTTCTGCGCGCGATGCGGCATCTGTCGCTTGAAAGACAACTTCCGTTGCCCGATAGGCTCAAACTTTAAACTTACAAAGTGCTGAAAGCTGCAATACCGTTACAATAGTGTTAAAACAGAATAATTGTTTAGAAAAACATCCCCGTTCAGAGCCGAATAAAGCCGGACGGGGATGTTTTGTATCATCTTATAATGATTATGCCTTATAAACAATATTTCCTTCCCGAACCGTAAGAGCAATCGAAAAATCTTCGTTCATGACGGCGAAGTCGGCATTTTTGCCGATTGCGACGGAACCGTTGAAAGAATCTGTGCGAAGGTTCTTTGCCGGGTTGATGGTGGCAAAGTCCACGGCATCGGTAAATTTGACGTCGCATTTGGTTACGAGATTTTTAATTGCGTCGTTCATTTTCAATATGCTTCCGGCAAGCGTGCCGTCTTTGAGGCGTGCTTCGCCGTTTTTGACGATAACTTGCTGTCCGCCGAGCTCGCTCAGTCCGTCAGGCAGATGTTTGGCGCGCATGGCATCTGTGATAAGCGTAAATTTGCCGTGCGGTTTATTCTTTATAAGAAGTTTTATGGCGGGCACGCTCAGGTGTACCGTGTCGCATATAGCTTCGCAGTTTAGTTCGTCAAAAAGCAAAGCGCTTCCCACCGTGCCGATTTCCCTGTGATGCAGAGCCTTTTGTGCGTTGAAAGTATGCGTAACGCTGGTGACGCCGTTTTTTACGGCGTTTGTCATATCGGCGAATCCTGCATCGGTGTGGCCGGCGCTTGCCGTAACGCCTGTGGCTTTTAAGTGAGCAATCAGCTTGTCCGCTCCCGCTTCTTCGGGGGCAAGAGATACGAGTCTGATGTTGTTTCCGCTTGCAGTCTGATATTTTTCAAAAACTTTTACATCGGGGGCGGCAACGTATTTTTCGGGCTGTGCGCCGATGTGTTTTAAGGAAATAAACGGACCTTCGAGATGCGCGCCGAGCACTTTAGCCCCGTCTTTGATATCTTTTTCGATATAAGACTTTACCGCTTCGAGCGCTTTGATTATATTTTCGGGGCTTTGCGTCATGGTAGTTGCCAAAAAGCCGGTCGTGCCTTCGCTTGCAAGCGCGGTTGCTATCGTTTTAAGGTCGTTTTCGGTGCCGTCCATAGCGTCGGATCCTGCGGCGCCGTGCACGTGCTCGTCGATAAATCCCGGGAGAACGACTTGTTTATCACAATACGGCAGTGTTTCCGTTATGACAGATTCGTCATCGCCTATATAAGCGATTTTACCGTTATCAAAGCCTACTGTAAGGCTGAAAATGCCTTTGCCCGTTAAGTATACTTTTGCGTTTTTAAATCCCTTCATAATTTTTTCTCCGTGCTATAGTATTTATTTACAGCAGATTGTCTGCTTTGATCGAATTGATGTATTCGGTGGGGGACATGTCGGTGTGCTGTTTGAAAAGCCTGCTGAAATAAAATACCGAACCGAACCCGAGAATATCTGCAATTTCGCTGACCGTGTATTTTTTCTGGCTGAGCAGCTCTTTCGCCTTGTTTATTTTCAGTTTTATGAAGTACTGAATGACGGAATATCCCGTTTTTTTCTTAAACTGCGCCTTTACATAACTTTTGCTGAACCCCAGTCTGAATGAAATTTCATTGAGATTTACCGGTTGCCCGCAGCTTAGTTTTTCGTTGAGAATGGCGCATACGTTATCTGTTATTTTATCCGAACTGACGCTTAAAAGAGAGTTATTCTCCGTGTTTTCTCTGTTGCGGTCTCTTCTTATAAGAGAGAGCAATATAAGCTCCGTAGCATTTTTTATTATCTGCTCGCCGCCGAACGGAGCAGATTCTTTTTTAGTCATTTTAAGCAGGTGAAGGTCGTCAAGACGGTCCCGGTAGCTTATTTTAGCTTCGTAAATTATTTTGTTGAGCAGGGTTTTTTCGTTGTCGTTCATCTCATATATTTTGCGTTTCAAATAACGCATGGCACGGCTTTTACATTCAAACGAGATGATAACCGAGTTCGCAAAGCCGTCCGCCGTGTATATAGTGTGCTCTTCGTCCGGCTTATGGAAAAACGCCTCGCCTTGTTTGAGAAAAAACGTATCTTCGCCTGCCACGACGTAGGCGCTGCCGCTGTCGATATACACCATTTCCCAGAAATTATGTTTTTCGCCTGCAAAATGAAAGTTTTTTCCGTAGCGGAAATAATGTATGGTATATATGCCCGTGATGTTTATCGATTCTTTAAGGGCGTTTTTAATATATTTGTCATTTGCATCAATCATAATTAAATAAATGATATTATATTTTTTTAAAAAAAGCAAGCATTTAATAATTTTTGTGTCTTTTAATGCAAATACTCGTTTTTATTTTATAAACCGTAAAGCGGATTTTGTTGTATAATATTAAGTGAAAAAATAAAGATTGCGGTTTTTCGGCAATTTTTTAAGAAAAACTGACGAGAGGTGAATTCAATGAAGTTTGTTCCGCATTATGACAAAGAATTTATGCCGCTCAGCGTGGTTTTAAACGATTTTAGAAAAAACGTGCGCGCTGCGGAAAATAAAATGCTTAAGATCTGCGTGGAAAGAAACGACGGGTATAACTATATTTACGAACTTCCCGTCTATGCGGCGGAAGAAAAAAAGGAAGAAAATTACGCCGTTGCCGAAAGAATCATTAAATCTATCCTGTGGGTGGTCGGCGGTTATAAAATTTATATCTGCGGCGACGATTACGTTTATGACAGAATCAGACAGGATTACACGCCTGAAGGCAGGCGCGCTTTCGACGTGGACTTTATGCAAACCGTTTACGAAAAAAACTTCGAGGTTTTAAAAACAGACGGAAAAACTTTTCCGAAGCCGAGAAACTGTCAAGTTAAAATCGGCGGTCACCTGGACGGATGCCGAATCGGCTTTGACGCGGGCGGAAGCGACAGAAAGGTCAGTGCCGTTATAGACGGAAAAGTCGTTTACAGCGAGGAAGTGGTGTGGCATCCCAAACTTCATAGCGACTATAAATATCATTATGACGGAATAATGTCGTCAATGAAAACCGCAGCTTCCAAAATGCCGCGCGTGGACGCGATCGGCGTTTCCAGCGCAGGCGTGTACATAAACAATAAAATAATGGTAGCTTCGCTCTTTTTGAAAGTCCCGAAAGAAGACTATAAAGAGCATGTTCAGCCCATGTATACGGATATAGCTAAAGAAATCGGTGCGCCGATAGAAGTGGCAAACGACGGCGACGTAACCGCTCTTGCCGGGGCAATGGATCTGAACGATAACTGCGTTCTCGGCATAGCCATGGGAACAAGCGAAGCTGTCGGCTATATCAACGACAGAGGGCTTTTAAACGGCTGGCTGTCCGAAGTGGCGTTTGTTCCCGTAGATTTCAATAAAAATGCCATGGTCGACGAATGGAGCGGAGATTATGGTTGCGGTGTCAAATATTTCTCGCAGGACGGTGTCATAAAGCTTGCTGAAAAGGCAGGCTATAAGTTTTCGGAAGGAGCGTCGCCTGCAGAAAAACTCAAAGCCGTTCAGAAACTTATGGCGGACGGCGACGGGATGGCGAAAAACATTTACGAAGATATCGGGATATACTTAGGTTATGCTGTTCCGTATTACGCCGAGTTTTATAAAATAAAACATCTTCTGCTTCTCGGCAGAGTCACAAGCGGCAGCGGCGGCGCAGTGATAGTTGAAAAAGCCAAAGAAGTTTTAAGATCCGAATTCCCGCAGTTTGCCGATATAAACATTACCATGCCGGATGAATCCAACAAACGCGTAGGTCAGAGTATAGCGGCGGCGTCTCTGCCGGAGATAAAATAACGGATCAAAGTTGATTTTTAAAATAAAACATGCTATTATATAAACAAAAACAGGAGAGTTGAAATATGAATTATCAGGATACTTTAATGTGGAAAGAAATCAGCGAAACACCCCGTATTTTCGGTGAAATACAGGCGGCCAACGATAAGACGATGAAAGAACTCGTCAAGGCGATAAAGGCTGGCAGCGCCACCAACTTCGTGGCGGCGGCACGCGGGACCAGCGATCACGCGCTTATATTTTTCAAATATGTTCTGGAAGTAAATTCAGGCTATACGGTCGGACTTTCGGCTCCCAGCGTTGTCACGCTGTATAAAGGAAAAATCGACTATTCAAAGAGCATTGTCATCGGATGCAGCCAAAGCGGGAAGGCGGCGGACGTTCTCGAAGTTATCAGGCGCGGCAACGAACAGGGCGCAATAACCATTGCGGTTACCAACGATGAGGAAAGCCCGATGGCGAAAGAAGCCAAATTCCATCTTTGGTGCAAAGCCGGTCCCGAACTCAGCGTGGCCGCCACCAAGACTTTCAGCGCTCAGCTTTATGTGCTGTTGTGGCTTGCGTCCGAATTGAGCGGGAACAAAGAAGATCTGAATATGCTTGCAGGGCTCGATAAAGCCATCGCCAGGGTCATTCCGCAGATTGACGAACTTACAAGCAAGTATGCAGATAAATTCAAAGACATGAAGAGCGGGTTCGTTCTCTCGCGCGGAATAACTTTTCCCATAGCGCTTGAGGCTACGCTCAAATTGCAGGAAACCTGCTATATACAGATGAAAGGCTATGCCGGAAGCGATTTCTATCACGGGCCTATGGCTATGGTCAATGAAAACACGCCGGTAATAATTTATTGCGCAAGAAACGACGGAGACGAAGAGATGCAAAGCATTGTCCGTGCCGATCAGATCAAGTGCATTGAAAAGATGCTCAGCCTCAAAGCGCCCGTTCTTCTTGTGACGAACGACTGCGTTCTGACAGGAAAATTTGCAAAATGTAACGACGCGCTTATAACATTCAGCGTGCCGGAACAGTTCATGATGTTCGCATTCGCCCTGTTTGCGCAGATGTTCGCCTGCAAGATAAGCTGCGCCATAGGCAACAATCCCGACAGCCCGAGAGCGCTTAACAAAGTTACCATAACGAAATAAACCGATTTAAATTGTCGGTCAAATTGCGACAATATGTTTGATTTTAATTCAATTGCCGGAAATTTTCTTCTCGAAGGGGATTTTTCGAGTTGCGAGCCGTACGGCGAAGGTCACATAAACCAAACCTATCTTCTTACTTGCAAAAAAGGGCGGAACGTTAAAAAATATATACTGCAGCGCATAAACGATAAACTTTTTACCGACGTGCCGGCGCTCATGAACAACATTAAACTGGTCACGGAATTTGCACGTAAAAAGATCATCGCCCGCGGCGGCGATCCCGAAAGGGAAACGCTGAACATAGTTCCCGCAAAAGACGGAAAACCATACTGGACGGACGGCAAAAACTGGTTCAGAGCATATCTTTTCATCGACCATGCCACAAGTTATCAGGTAGTGGAAAAACCCGAACATTTTTACGAGTCTGCCGTTGCGTTCGGTAACTTTGCCAATTTGCTTGCCGAATTTGACGCAAAATCGCTTTACGAGCCTTTGCCGCATTTTCACGATACCGCAAAAAGATATGCGGATTTTGAAAATTCGGTTGCCGGGAACCTTTCGGGCAGAGCGGCGGAAGTTGCCGCCGAAATTGAATTTGCCGAACAAAGAAAGGGAATGACGGCTTCTTTGACCGATCAGCTTGCCAAGGGCTTGATACCCACTAAAGTCACTCATAACGATACCAAACTCAATAATGTTATGATAGACGACGCTACAGGAAAAGGCATTGCCGTAATCGATCTCGACACCATAATGCCTGGCAGTATATGCTATGATTTCGGCGATTCTATTCGTTTCGGCTGCAATCCCGCAGCAGAGGACGAAAAAGATTTAAGCAAGGTTAATTTCGACATAAACCTTTTCCGGCAATATACGAAAGGCTACATATTCGCTCTTAAAGAAAGCATTACCGCTTCGGAAGTCAAAAATCTCGCTCTCGGCGCCGTCATGATGACTTATGAATGCGGCATAAGATTCCTTGCCGATCATTTGGACGGCGATGTGTATTTTCACATTAAGCGCGAAGGGCAGAATCTTGACCGTGCGAGAACGCAGTTCAAACTTGTTTCCGACATGGAAAAGCAATTTAAACTCATGAACGAGATAGTTTATGAGAATTACGAAAGGTTTACAGGCAAAAAAATCTTATAAATTCAGGCGCGGCTTTGCCGTTGCAAATGGTTTTTGCGGTTTTGAGCCTTACAAGAATTTAACGCCCCGTTTTGATTTGCAGACGGGGCGTTTCGTTTGTATTTTTCAGCGAATGAAGGTTCTCGTAAAGCGTGCGGTAAAATCGTCGGGACAAGCGATGCAAAATGCTTTTTTTATTTTTTGCTGCTGAATTTTTTTACCCGAATATACGTCGCTTTATCATTGCGGCGAAATTTGCCGTTTTCAGGTTGCAGAGCAGGATTTTCGCGTTTTGCAACGGCGCCGATTTTCGGCGCAGAGAAAGGGGCGATAGCAAAAAAATGATTGTCCGTTGACAATTTTTTCGATATATGATATTTTAAAATAGGGAGATTAAAATGTACACTATTTCAGATATAGCAAAAAAAGCGGGAGTTACCAAATCCACGGTATCGAAGGCGCTGAATAACGGGGGAGACATCAATCCCGAAACGGCGCGCAGGATCAGAAAGATCGCCGCCGAAGCGGGCTATGAAAAGCGTCCGAGAAAGAGAGCGGAAAATAAAATTTTAGGTATTGTCTGTCCAGAGATAGACGACGCGTTTTATTCGCAGATGATAAACGGCCTGGTTCTGCTTGCGGGAAAAGAGGGGTATACGTGCGTTACGGTGTCAAACAATTTCGATTTCGGGGCGGAGAAAAAATCCGTAGAGTATCTTACCGAAAAGAACGTTGCCGGGATTTTCATAGTCAATGCCGAGGTTCTGAAAGATTACAATTTTTACGACACGGTGAAAGAATGCAATGTTCCTATCGTCAGAGTTTCGGCGGACAGTACAAACGACGTTTGCGACAATATATGGATAAACGAAAAAGCAGGAATAGACGACGCGATCTCTCATCTCATATCTTTCGGACACGGAAAAGTTGCATTTCTCGGCGACTGCTACGGAAAGTTCAGATTGAGTTGTTTAAAGCAGGCTATGGAAGAGCGCGGGCTTGAATTTGACGAAGAGCTGTGCGTGCTGGATTGGCGCAGATTTGAAAGCGGTTATAACGGCGTGAAAAAACTTCTTGCGCAAAAAAAACCGTTTACGGCGATTTTTGCCCAGTATGACGACGTTGCTCTCGGAGCCGTTAAAGCGCTTAAAGAAAATAATCTCAGCGTGCCGGAAGATGTTTCCGTTATCGGTTTCGACGACGCGCATTACTGCGAATACGTTTATCCGCCGCTAACAACAATAAACAGCAAGGTGAACAATCTCTGCGAGGTGGCGTTTGCTCTTATGAAAAATAAAATCAGCGGAAAAAACAAGGCCGTTCAGTTTGTTCTCGTAAAGCCCGAGCTTGTTGTCCGCGGGTCGGTGGCAAAGGCAAAAAGTTTCGAAACTAAAAAGTAGAAACTTTTTAATTTTTACTGTTGACAAGACGTATAGGCTGTGTTATACTGTATTAAAATATTGAAAAATAAATTTTATCAGTTTTGCGGAACAAGTTTCGAAACTTTGGAGAAATTATGAAGCAGGAAACTTTAATTGCGGTTAAAAATGCGTATAAAATAGAAAGCGAATGTATTGAAGAAATGTTGGAATATTTTGACGAAAAGGTATTTTCCGACGCCGTGGAGCTTTTGAAGAACGCTCCGCGTATAGGCACCTGCGGGTGCGGCCATTCGGGAATTATCTGCCAGCATCTGGCGCACCTTCTGTGCTGTATAGAAAGGCCCGCAAGATTTATTTCTCCGGCAGAAGCAGTGCACGGCGCTACCGGATTTTTGCAGGAAGGCGACGTGATGGTATTTGCCTCGCGAGGGGGAAAGACTCAAGAGCTGTTGCCCATTCTCGATATATGCAAAAAGAAAAACGTCAAAGTCATATCGGTGACGGAGAATTTGCAGTCGCCGCTGGCTCTCGGGGCGGATGTGGTTATAAAACAGCATGTCAACAGAGAGACCGACAAGTATAATTCGCAGGGTACTACTTCTACGACGGCGCTGTGTATGATATTTCACGCCCTGCAGACCGCGCTCATAGAGGAGACGGGTTTTAAAAACGAACAGTTTGCCATAATTCATCCCGGCGGAGCCGTCGGAGAAAGACTTAATAAGAAGTAAAAATCACATGAAATTGGTATTTGCGTCAGATTCCTTTAAAGGAAGTCTTTCGGGCGGCGAAATAAACGGCATATTGAGCCGTGCGGCAAGATCCGTTTTCGGGGAATGTGAATGCGTTCCGCTTGTCGTTGCGGACGGCGGCGAAGGGTCCCTCGATGCAATAGTCGGAAACGGAGGCGGGAAAATTTACCGTGCGAGAGCGAAAAATCCGCTTTTCAAAGATATTGAAGCGCGTTACGGGGCCGTCGGAAATACTGCGGTTATAGCCATGAACGAAATTTCCGGGCTTACGCTGCTTTCGGACGGAGAACGAAATCCGCTTTACACAACAACTTTCGGCACAGGGCAGCTTATTGCCGATGCGGTAGAACGCGGATATAAGAATATAATTGTCACGCTCGGCGGCAGTGCGACGAACGACGGCGGTACGGGAGCGCTTACGGCGCTCGGATTCAGATTTAAAAAACGGGACGGAAGCTTGTGCAGGGGCGTAGGCGGAGAGCTGGGAGAAATAGTTTCGGTCAGCGGAGAAACAAAGTTTGCCGACGTGAAGTTTACTTTGCTGTGCGATGTTAACAATTCTCTTTGCGGACCTGCGGGAGCCGCGCATGTTTTTGCAAAACAGAAGGGCGCAGACGAAAAAACCGTTGAGCAACTCGAACGAGGCATGCAGAATTTTGCCGCCGTGATCGATAAAAAATTCGGGACGGATATAAACAGCGTTGTCGGCGGCGGAGCGGCAGGCGGCCTTTGCGCGGGGCTTTATGCTTTTCTCGGTGCCGAAATTAAGTCGGGCGCGCAGACTATGCTTGATATTTCGGGGTTTGACGACGCCGTATCCGGAGCAGATTGCGTAATAACCGGCGAGGGCAGGCTTGACTACCAGTCTGCAGATGGAAAAATGATTTCCGCAATAGCAGAAAGAGCAAAGTCGAAAGGCGTTCCCGTGATAGCTATAGTGGGGAGCGTAGGGGAAGGTTACGAAAAGATTTTCGATTGCGGCGTCACTGCGGTGCATTCGATAATAGACAGCCCCGCCGCGCTTAGCGAGGTGCTTGCGCATTCGCATGAACTTTATGAAAGAACCGCTTTCAGCGTTTTCAGAACGCTGAAAGCGTTCGGTAATAAATTATAATATTTTCAGGGAGATGTTTTATGTTCAAGGATTATAAGATCAGCGAACCGTTTTTTGAATTCGGTCCCAAATGTTATATGTACGGGAATAAACTGCTCGAAATAGCCAAAGGGCTGGATAAACTTTCCGAAAAATATAATATAGACGTTATTCTCGACATTCCGGATACCGAAATTAAAAATATTGCCGACAATACTAAAAGAATTCATGTTTATTCGCAGCACATGGATAGTATTCCCGTCGGTAAAGGCATGGGCAGAACTCTTCCCGAGGCCGTGAAAGCGGCCGGAGCTGTGGGAGTTATGCTTAATCACGCAGAACATAAACTGACAATCGAAGAGATAGAAAAAGCGATAAAGCGCGCTGACGATTTAGGACTTGCAACTATGGTCTGTGCCGACAGTGTTGAAGAGGTTAAAGCCGTGGCAAAACTTGCCCCCAATATACTTGTTGCGGAACCTACCGAACTTATAGGTACCGGCAAGCCGGCCGATAAAGAGTATGTCGATGAAGTCATAAGGGTAATACGCGAAATAAATCCGGATATAAAACCTTTTCCGTCGGCGGGGATAAGCAAAGGCGAAGATTGTTACAATATCATAAAAGCGGGTTCTGCGGCATCCGGCTGTTCAAGTGCAATAGCAAAGGCGCCCGATCCTTTGAAACTCGCTGAAGAAATGATTGCCGCCGTGCGCCGCGCATACGATGAGAGAACCAAATAAATTTATATAGAGGGAATTTTATGAAAGCTATAACCAACGCAACTGTCGTCATGAGAGATCATCTTATTCCGGACGGCGTAATAATTGCCGACGGCGGCTTTATTAGCGCGGTCGGCACGGCGAAAGACGTTGCTGTTCCCGCCGGAGCGGAGATAATCGATTTTGAAGGTTTATATGTCGGTCCGGGGCTTATCGATATTCACACGCATGCGGCGGACAATAAGTGGATTTTCGAAAAACCCGAAGAAACGTCACGCTATATGCTTTCTCACGGCGTCACGGGGGTTCTTCCCGCGCTTTATTATAACCTGACGAAGGAAGGCTATCTCGAAGCTATAGATGTCATAACAGATGCATATAAATCAGGCAGGTTTCCTAATTTTTTAGGGCTTTATATGGAAGGTCCTTATCTTAATCCCAATTTCGGTTGCGACAGAGAAAAGAATACCTGGAAGGGTGCGATTCAAAGAAAAGACTATACGGAAATAATCGAAAAAGCAAAAGATTATGCCCGCGTCTGGTGTATATCGCCCGAACGCGAAGGCATAGAGCAGTTTGTGAAAGACGTAACCGACGCCGTGCCCGGCATAGCTCTTGCCGTAGCGCACAGCGAAGCTACGCCGCAGCAGGTGGAAAAATATATGCCGTACGGCCTGAAAATCGGAACGCATCACACCAACGCTACGGGCACGATATTCAAATATTCGGAATGCAGAGGCGTTTGCGTGGACGAAGCCGTCAATTATAACGCCGATATATACGCAGAACTCATTTCCGATAAAATGGGGCTTCACGTTGACCCTTATATGCAGAGACTTGTGCGGAGAATAAAGGGCGATGACAGAGTGATTTTAATTTCCGATCAGTTTGTGTGCGACGGTCCTATCCCCGCGGGATACGAAGAAGCCACGGACATACATTTTGACTTTGCCGGGGAAATTGCCGGATCGGGACTTACTTTAGACATTGCCTGCCGCAATTTTATGGTGCATACCGGGTGCTCGCTTGTCGATGCGTTCAAGTTTGCGTCTCTTAATCCTGCAAGCGTTCTCGGTTTAAAGAAAGCGGGTTATATCCGCGAAGGCAATTTTGCCGACCTTATTGCCGTGGATGATAAATTTAATGTAAAAAAAGTAATTTTTAAAGGAGAATTATTATGAATAAAATATTCGAACCTGCAACCGATTTTAAGTTCAAGCCGGCTGATTTTGTGCCTTTTAAGGACAGAGAACTCTGTGAAAAACTTCGCAAAATAAGCGGCACGGATCTTGAAAAACATCCTAATCCCAACTTTAAGATAAAGGTTATGATGAATCCTCATCCCGTGCTTATTGCGACGCTGTTTTCCAGAATAAAAGAAGCGTCCGAGAAAGGCAAAAAAATCACTCTTATTCTCGGCAATCCCGAGCCCGAAACCTACATTCCGCTTGCTCAGCTGATCAATTATTTCAAAGTTGACTGCCGTAACGTGCATATTTTTGCCATGGACGAATGGGCGGACGAACAGGGCAATATAGCTCCTGAAACCTATAAAGCGGGTTTTGCGCACTCTATGTTAAAATATCTCGTATATCAGATAGACGAAAAGCTCCGCATGCCGCTTTCCAACGTTCATTATCCTACCAATAAAAACATTTCGTCCTATTCGGACATGATCACCGAATGCGGCGAAGGCGGCGCGGACATCTGCTCTTCTTCTCC
>CAUHGY010000045.1 GCA_959605945.1 uncultured Clostridia bacterium
GGGGCACAGCAGCCATAGCGGGCGCACTGGTATTGGCAGGGCTAAGTATATTATTGGTAGATTATGTATTCACTAAAAACGGAATATTTAAAAAATACATAAAAAAAGCCTTCTTAGCTTTTTGCGCGTATGCTCTTGTTATGGGTATAGCAGTTCTCATTATGGAAATTGTAAAACATTATGACCCGGCTTATCTCGAAGAAAATTATGTATCGTCAGATATAACTACATATGTATTTATTCCTGCAGTAATTACTCTGGCACTGACGCTGTTATCTTTTGTCGGACTGTTTTTCGTTACGAAAAAACGTCCCGAATCGAAAAAACTTTATAGCATAATAACCGGTTCTGTCTGCATAATTGCTATGCTGGTGACAATTGTTTTAATTGCAATTTTCTACACCAATAATATAATTGGCGACGGTTATTATACAGACGAGGCTACAGGTTTCAATTCAGTTGCTCTTTATGTAATAGCCGCCGTACTTACTGTCGGTTCTATAATAGCGGCTTTTATATTGGGTAGAAAAGACAAAAACGGTTTTGACACACGCTGTATTGCCATTGCGGGAATTTGCGTTGCCTTGTCTTTCGCTCTTTCATATGTCAAATGGGACGTAGGTCTGCAAGGCGGTTCAATAACTCTTGCCAGCATGCTTCCCGTCATGCTTTTTGCTTACATTTACGGACCTAAAAAAGGAATTCTCGTCGGTTTTATTTACGGTATACTCCAGGCAGTACAAGATCCCTATATAGTACATCCCGCTCAATTCCTGCTCGACTATCCTATTGCTTTCTCGATGCTCGGATTCGCCGGCGCATTCAACAAAATCAGAGGCCTTGAACGTCTGCCGCAAATCAAATTTACTTTGGGGGCTATACTCGCCGGAGGGTTACGGTATTTATCCCATCTTATATCCGGTGTGTTCGCTTTCGGCGCTTACGCTATTGATGAAGGATTCTCTAACTTTTGGCTTTACAGCGCAATCTACAACTCATATGTATTTATTGACGTTGCAATTTTGTTAGTAGTAGGAATTATTCTATTATCTTCAAAAGGATTTAACAACGAAATTAATAAACTTACTCTTATAACCGAAAATAAAACGGAAAACTAAAAACATCATAACAGACGCTGTACTTTTTAAAAACTGATTAACAAACATTGCGAAGGGGCGCCCGAATTTATTCGGGCGCCCTTTCGCAAGATCAGTATTTTTCAAGATCAGTATTTTTTACGTGTAAAAATCTTATTTTTTGCCGATGAATCGGTTTTTATATTTTTGCCTTTTTGAACAAACAGGAACATAAATAATATTTATTCTAACAATCATTCCGCCCCGTTTTTGAATTCGGGTTTTACGCCATATCAAACAAGAAACGGCTGTTTTGCAAGCCGATGCACGATGATTTCGTCCACAACGGCATTGCCTCTGTTACAAAGAAAAAACCACACTATTTCAGCAATGTCCTCGGGCATGATCATCCCTTCGGAATTGAGATCCGGGCGCGATACCCTGACCATATCCGTATATACGCCGCCCGGACTTATCGCATGCACTCTTATGCCGTCTTTATACACTTCTGCGGCCAGCGCCTTGGTAAACCCCAAAAGCGCATGTTTAGACGCCGTATAGGCACTCTGAAATGCATAACCCGCATGCCCCACTACAGAAGAAAGATTTATGACCGTGGCGCGATCCGATCTTTTAAGCGCGGGAAGAAATTTCTGCGTCAGACAAAAGGGCACTTTGACGTTTATATCCATAATTTTATCGAACTGTTCCTCCGAAACATCACCGAAACCGCAGTTCATCGCCATGCCCGCGTTATTTATAAGCACGTCGACGCCGTGCTTTTTTATGATCTCGTCGGCGGTTTTTCGCAACCATTCGAAATCGGTCAGATTGCCCGCGTAAACTTCCGCGCCGCCGCCGCTTTCCTTGATAAGTTCGGCGGTCTCGTTTATCTTTTCCGCACGTTTGCCGCCGAAAAGAATTATTTTCATGCCCTGTTTCGCGAGTTTTACCGCCGTTGCTCTTCCTATTCCGCTGCCGCCGCCTGTAATGACCGCAACGCGATTCTGCCAGTTCTCGTTCATATTTTTATTTTCTCCTTTTTACTGAAACTGCCCCGACCGTAACGCAGTTTTTTCGCGCCGAAAAGGCGCCGAAAAACTCCGATATATTTCTCGGTCTGATTTTTTCGGATATTTCCGCGTATCTCAATTTTTTTTAACCGTCCGCGGCGTTCTGCCGCAAATAACTTTATTTAAAGTTTTCTATAAAACGGATTCTTAAAGCAAGATGCCGTATGTTAAAAATAAAATCATCGGATGCCGTTCACAGCATAACGGTTTTAGTGGCGATTTTTGCGGCAAACGTTTTATCGTGCTCGACAAAAACCATAGTAGGACAATACTCCTCAATTACTTTTTCTATCTGCAACCGCGTCATAACGTCGATGTAGTTCAATGGCTCGTCCCAAACGTAAACGTGCGCTTTTTCCGAAATCGACGCCGCAAGCAGCACTTTCTTTTTCTGTCCCTCGCTGAAATCTTCCAGACGTTTTTCGAACTGCTCTCTGCCCACGCCCATCTTGGCAAGAACGGTCAGCATGCCTGTCTTGTCCGCACCGCGACACATAATATAATCGTATAAAGTACCTTTGAGTTCCGACGTATTCTGGGCGACATAGGAAATTTTAACGTTTGCAGCCCGGTAAATTTCACCCGTGTGTCCGATATCTTCACCGAGCAACAGCTTTAATACCGACGATTTTCCGCAGCCGTTGGCCCCCGCAAGGCGCACGCATTCCCCCGCCGATACCGAAAAACTCAATCCTTTCAAAACTGCACGGCCGTCATATATGACGGACAGATTTTTAAACTCGAAAAGCCTTTCGCCGCGGAAACCGAGAGGCGAAAGAGCAAGCTTCTCTTCTTCTTCGACGTTTTTCAACAATTCTTTTTTTTCTTCCGCCGCCGCAGTCAGCCGACGTTCGGCATTGAGCGCGCTCTTCATCATTTTTGCCGCTTTATGACCGACGTATCCCTTGTCCGGTTTAAGCCCGGAGGACGTCTTTCCGAATTTGCTTTTTTCGGTACGTTCGGACCACTCCCTGCCGCGTTTTGCCGCACGGCTCAGTCTGTCTATTTCCTTTTCGAGTTTTTCATCGGCGGTTTTTTCATATTCGTCCTGCCGCTTTTTATTTTCAAACCACACCGAAAAATTCCCTTTTCCGACCGTTATATCTTTGGCGTTCAAAGACAGAATATGGTCTGTGCATCCGTCGAGAAGTTCCCTGTCGTGCGAAACGAGAATAAATCCGCGTTTTTTGCTCAAATAACCGCATATCGACGCGCGAGCTCTTTCGTCCAGATGATTCGTCGGCTCGTCTATGAGCATAAAAACGTTGTTTTTAAGAAACAGTGCGGCCAGAAGCACTTTCGTCTTTTCTCCGTCCGAAAGTACTGAATAAGGGCGGCAAAGCACTTGTTCTTCCACACCGAGAAGATTAAGTTCGCGCACCAGTTCCCATTCCATGGCGTCGGGGCAGATCTCCGCGGCAATTTCCGCAACGCTTTTGTTCCCGTCCTTCACTTTAAACGGAAAGTATCCGAAGACCGCGTCGGTAAAAATTTCCCCCGAATAATTCAGTTCGCCCGCAAGGATTTTTAAAAACGTGGTTTTTCCCCTGCCGTTTCTGCCTATAAACCCCAGTTTCCAGTCGGTATCGAGCGTGAGCGAAACTTTTTCGAATACGTTTTCCAAACTTCCTTCATATGAAAAAGTCAGATCCTGAACTTTTATCTGTGACATAAATTTCTCCTTGAAATAAAAAATGGCGCGGGAAAGAACCCGTGCCATCACGACGCATTATGCGTATTTTCAGATAAATCGCTCTTTCCCGCAGAGAGCGCGCAAAAAACCCGATCAGCGCGCCGTAAATTTTTTCCGACAAGGAAGAATATACATCATTTTAATCTCCCGATTTTAATATAATATTTTCCTTAAAAACTTTTTACCCGCAAAGTCAATATTGCCCTTATGCGCGTGCCGGCTGCTTTTATTGCCGTAAGTTTCCTGCGCATTGCCTTAAACAAAATGCCGCGGCATCAGCCGTTTTTAGACAGAGTATAACCGTCTTTACCGTCCTTGACGGTGTATCCGTGCGACAAAATTTCATCGCGCAATGCGTCTGACGTTGCCCAGTCTTTGTTTTTGCGCGCAGCAAGTCTCTTCTCGGCAAGCGCAACCACTTCTTCGGGAATCTCTTCTTCTTTATTCCCGCCGTACGCGGCAATGAACTCATCTGCATTCTCTTCAAACAGCCCTAAAAGCGAATATGTTTTTCTTATCTGACTGACGTCTGCCAATGCGCTGCCGTCTCCTTCCGCGAGCTTGGCTTTAATCTTTTTAAAATAACCGTAAAGATTGCTTATGGCAAGAGCGGTGTTGAAATCATCGTCCATGGCCTTATCGAACTCGGCGTCTATTTGCGGGTTTTCGCCTTCGGTTTTCCCTTTTGCTTCCGCCGCCCCGATGACGGAATAGAAATCGCAAAGATGTTTTTCCGCATCGGGAAAAAGATTGTCGGTAATATTGATGTCGCCCCGGTAATTGGTCTGCAAAAGCGCAAATTTAATGGTCTCCGCCGAATATCGGTCAAGCAGGTCTTTTAAAAGAAGGCTGTTCCCGAGGGACTTGCTCATTTTCTGCCCGTTTACCTTTATAAGTCCGTTGTGGATCCAATAAGACGCAAATTGTTTCCCGGTAAGAGATTCCGTCTGCGCCACTTCGTTTTCATGATGCGGAAAAATAAGGTCTCTGCCGCCGCCGTGAATGTCTATACGGTCGCCGAAAGCCTTTCTGTTCATTGCCGAGCATTCTATATGCCAGCCCGGGCGGCCTTTGCCCCACGGCGAATCCCAGCTCGGTTCTCCTTCCTTCGCCGCTTTCCACAGCGCGAAATCGAGCGGATTTCTTTTCAGCTCGTCGTTATCCACGCGCACGCCGTTCATGGCGTCTTCTAAATTTCTGTGAGACAGCTTGCCGTAAGCAGGAAAACTCTCTACGGAAAAATACACGTCGCCTTTCTCCGTGCGATAGGCATGGCCTTTTTCTATGAGCGCCGCAATAAAGGAAATTATGTCGTCCATGCTTTCGGTCGCTTTTATCCATAACGACGGCTCGCCTACTTTCAGACGGCGCATTTCGCCGTCGATGTTTTTTATCATCTCCGCGGCGTATCTGTCGGCGGGTATACCCGTCTCGTTGGATTTGGCTATTATTTTGTCGTCAACGTCGGTATAATTGCGCGCGTAAATGACTTCGTATCCTTTTTTAGCAAGATACTTTCTTATAATATCGTATATTATCGCCTGATAGGCGTGCCCGATATGCGCCTCTCCCGATACGGTGATGCCGCACGCATACATTTTTACTTTGCCTTTTTCGAGCGGAATAAATTCCTGTTTTTTACCCGTTAACGTATTGTAAATCTTCATAACCGACCTATTTCTTGCTTAATTCGTCTATCCTGCGTTCGAGTTCAAACACTTTGTCCCGCAGATGGCATATCTCTTCCTGCATCGGATCTCTCTTTTCCTGCTCGAGATCGCATACCTTTTCGCCGTTGATACGCACCACTTTTCCGGGCACGCCCACCACCGTGGCATAAGGCGGAACTTCTTTTAACACCACCGCGCCGGCGCCTATCTTGGCGTATTCCCCGACGGTGAAAGCGCCCAGCACCTTGGCGCCCGCGCTTATTATAACTCCTCTTTTGACGGTGGGATGCCGCTTGCCTTTTTCTTTACCCGTACCGCCGAGAGTTACTCCCTGATAGATAACCACGTCTTCTTCGATTTCCGCCGTTTCGCCTATGACCACGCCCGTGCCGTGATCTATGAACACCCCGCCCGCGATCTTGGCCGCAGGATGTATTTCGATGCCTGTCAGCCATCTTGCGAACTGACTGGTCATTCTTGCAAGCAGTTTCAGTTTTATTTTATACAGAAAATGCGCCCAGCGATGCCACGACAGCGCGTGCACCCCCGCGTAGGTAAGCCATATTTCAAATTTGCTTCTGGCAGCGGGATCGTTGGCTTTAGCGGCTCTTATGTCCGCGCGTAGTCTTTTAAACATAAATTTTACCTTTTGTTCGGTTTTGCTCGCGGCGCGCCGCGATTAGACTCTTTTTTAATAAGTTACAATATAATATCATCAGCGACGCTGCTTTGGCAAGCGGTTGAACGCAAAAAATCAGATAATACGGATATTCATCGCCGCAATTTCTTTTTTAATATCCTGCGGAAAACTCTTATCGACAACCATACAGTTTACGTCGTGAAGCCGCGCAAACGTGTAAGGAGCGTTTTTATTGACCTTGGAACTGTCAATCAGCATTATGACGTTCGCCGCTTTTTCGATAACCTTTTTCTTGACCTCGGCTTCCGACTGACTGCCGCATGAAAAAAAACCGCTTTCAGGTATAAACCCGGTAGCCGTCATTACCGCAGTCTGTATGTTGACATGATCTATAAATTCCGCGCACGATCTTCCCACCGTGATGAAGTTGTTCTTTTTAACGTCGCCGCCGAGCAGCGCGACGGTCGGCTTATCTTTTCTGAGCA
The DNA here is from genome assembly GCA_959605945.1 of uncultured Clostridia bacterium. GTDB lineage: Bacteria > Bacillota > Clostridia > Christensenellales > Borkfalkiaceae > UBA1259. The sequence continues at coordinate 6,638 of CAUHGY010000045.1, forward strand.
CGGTTTCCGCGATGTTCAGAGCATTTGTGAGGACATAAAAATTGTCGTCGGGCAGCGCTCTCGCAAAATACGTGGTGGTCGAGCCGCCGTCTATGAAAATGCAGCTTTTAGGCTCCACCAGCGCCACGGCTTTGTCTGCTATTTCAAGTTTTTCTGTTATGTTGAAATTTATCCGTTCGGTAAAATCCCCTTCCTTGGCTTTGAGCACGCTGTCGACAGACACCGCGCCGCCGCTTATGCGTATGACGTCGTTGTTGGCTTCCAGCCGCTGCACGTCGCGGCGGATGGTCATGGACGATACTTCGGGAAATTCATTTTCAAGTTCTTTGAAATTGGCTTTACCCGTTTTGTCTATAAATTCTTTGATTCTCTTTATGCGGTCTTTCATAAACTACCTTCTTATTCCCGGCGGCAACGAGAAAATCATATCATTGTTTTCGTTTTCCGAAAACGCACGCGCTGCAAACGCAGCGCAATTTGCCTCCTTTTGATATAATTTTACACCAATTTGTAAATTTTTGCAACCCCTGGCGAACAAAGCCGCCGCTTTTTATGTTAAAATTTTTCTTTTTTTGTTTTTAATTTTATTTTACCGACGATTTTTATTGATTTTACGGCATTTTACGGCTATAATATTATGCGGGAGTGCTTATTTATGTTGGATTTAAAGAAAATAAAAGAAAACAAAGAAGAAATAACCGAACTTCTGGCGAGAAAAGGCTGCATCGTCGATTTTGACGAAATTATTTCGCTTGACGAACAGCGCAGAAAAATAATCGCCGAAGCCGAAAAATACAAAGCGGAAAGAAACAAAGTTTCATCACAGATTCCCGCCATGAAAAAAGCGGGAAAACCCGTTGACGGCATATTTGCGGACATGCGTGCGCTGGGCGACAAAATCGCAAAGTGCGACGCGCTTCAGGGCGAACTCGAAAAAAAAGTATTCGATATGCTCGCCGCTCTCCCCAACGTGCCGGACAAAGACCTTCTTCCCGGCGAAAAGGAAAACAACAAGGTAATAAAAACAGCGGGCGAAAAACCCGAATTTTCCTTTCCCATGCAAAACCACGTGGATCTCTGCACCAATCTCGGGATAATCGATTATGCCCGCGGCACTAAACTTTCGGGCGGCGGATTCTGGCTTTACAGGGGCGACGGCGCAAAACTGGAATGGGCGCTTTTAAACTTCTTCATTTCAGAACACTTAAAAGACGGCTACGAATTTATTCTTCCCCCCCATCAGCTCGGCTATATGTGCGGTTTCGGCGCGGGTCAGTTCCCCAAATTTGCCGACGAAGTCTATTGGCTGGACTGCGATTCCGACAGAGAACGAAACCGCTTTATGCTGCCCACGGCGGAAACGGCGCTTGTAAACATGTACGCCGGCGAAATAATAGACGAAGCCAAACTTCCCATGAAGTTTTTCGCATATACCCCGTGCTACCGCAAGGAAGCCGGCTCTTACCGTGCCGAAGAACGCGGCATGATCCGCGGACATCAGTTCAACAAAGTGGAGATGGTGCAGTACGCTCATCCCGAACATTCTGCGGAGGCCTTTGAGGAACTGGTGAATAAAGCCGCAAGTCTTATCGAAAAACTCGGCCTGCATTTCCGCATCAGCAAACTCGCCGCAGGAGATTGCTCGGCATCGATGGCGAGAACATACGACATCGAAGTGTGGATCCCGAGCATGGGTATTTACAAGGAGGTTTCTTCGGTATCCAACGCCAACGACTATCAGGCGAGAAGAAACAACACAAAATACCGCGATTCCAGAACGGGCAAACCCGCTTACGTGCATACCCTTAACGGCTCCGGCCTTGCAACAAGCCGTGTTTTCCCCGCTCTGATAGAACAGTATCAGAATGCCGACGGCAGCGTAAACATCCCCGAGGTGCTGCAGCCGTTCATGGGCGGTCAGAAAATAATTAAACGCTGAAATTCAGCTTTTCTCCGTTCAACAGTTGAATTTTTATCCCGACGATAGATTTTTACTGCAAAAACTGCCTTTATATCATGTCAAATAATTATCTACCCCGTGCGGCGCATAATGCGCCGCACGGGGTTCTATTTTGCCGATTATTTTTTAAAAAATGCGATAACTCTACCGAAAACGAAAGCACGAATAATTTTGATTAAAACTAAAAATAATTAAATATAAATTCCCGCCGCCATTAACATAGGTTTGAAAATGAAAGCATACAGTATAGCCACCGCGCCGCAGACCACTCCGGCTATCGCCATGCCCTTGCCGCGGCAGCCTTTCTTTTGGATAATAATAAGCCCGATAAGCGACAGAACGAACCCGGTTATTCCTATAAGCCCGAAAATATCAAAAAACATTGACACCAGCGACACTATAAAACCAGCAAGTCCCAATCCGTTGAATTTGGCTTTTTCCTGCGGTTGATTTTCCGCGGGCGCGCCGACAGGCGGTTGATTTTCAACAGATGATGCACACCCCGTGGCAATACCGCAATAGGGGCAAACTATCGCATCATCCGGAATCTCTTTCCCGCATTTTCTGCAAAACATTTTTTCACGCTCTCCTTTTTTGACATTTACTGAATGTCATTTTTATTAATTTTACATAATATAATAAAATTTGTCAAGCACTGAATGTCAAAAAAAGGGAAATTATGTTTAAAAATAAAGCGCCCGCAAACAAAAATAATCTCTGCGGCGTAAACGTGGCAACTATAAGAAAAAACAAAACACCGAAAATGTCGCAGCGCGCCCTTGCCGATAAATTGCAGCTTTCGGGCATAGACGTTGATAAAAACGCCATCCAACGCATCGAGTGCGGCAAGAGATTCGTAACCGACATCGAACTTAAAGCGCTGTCGGAAATACTTGACGTCGCCATAGACGAGCTTTTAAAACAATGACCCGCATGCAACTATCGTTTACAGGCGTTTTGTTTCAAAGTTTATAACCATAACAGCCGAAGCCCGAGAAAATTCTCGGGCTTCGTTCGGTTAATATCCGTTTAAACAGATTCGTTGTATTATTACGTCACACTTCTTCGTCACCGTGAACGTCAATCCATTTGCGGGTAATTTCCACGGACGAAAGACCTATATCCGCAATGCAGTTGGAACAAAGAATCATGCCGTCTATTTTGCCTTTTTTTATCAGGTCGTACACTCTGTCGAGCTGATATTGCATCAGTTCGTCGGGAATGGGTTTGCAATTGCCGTAATCCCACATATACACGCCCGCGAACAGTTTTTTATCTTTACCTATGTATCCCCTGACGCGCTCTAAATTGGCGTCGAGATCCCTTATATGTTCGCCGTACCACGTCCAGAAGGTCAGCACGTCGACGTAATCGAGATAAGGAATTATTTCGTCTCCGATTTCATGTTCGTAAAGCACCGCCCAGAGATCGAGTTTGCGCCCCGCGAGATTATGCAGTTTTTCGTAATAGCCTTTGACCTTTTCGGGCGGAAAAGTTTCCATTCTCGACGGACTGAAAAAGTCGTCGAGAACGCCGCCGACCACGTTATCGTAACGTTTTGCGAGCTTAACGACTTCGTCTATGTCGCTGCTGCCGTCGGCAAAAGAAAGCGAGCCGCCGCTGCCGAGCACCGACCACACCACGTTATCCAGCCTGTCGAGCGGAACGGCTTCCTGATCCCAGGGTTTTTCGGGCTGATCGGCCATCACCACGCGGCACATGTTGGGAATGCCGAAATAAAAACAGCCTTCCACGGGCGTCATGCGCGAAACGGCGGGAAGTTTATAATGATTTTCGGGGAAAATTGTATGGGTCCCCGCCGACTGCCCCCAAAGCCAGATGCGTTTTCTGAATGCTGACATAATTCACCTCTGATTTCAAAAACATTTTTCTCAATCATAACACATGCGCAGGCGCATTCAAAGCGTTTTTAACGGCATTTTTATGGTAAATGCAGACTTTAATTTTTCCGCAGACATATTTATTCCCGCGTCCGCGGCGTTAATTTTAACTATGCAAACGTTTGCAAAAAATCATGTTTTAATGTAAAATAAAAATAACACCGTCGGAGGAAAAAACATGAATTATAAAAGCGATATCGAAATTGCGCAGAGCGTAACCCCAAGACATATTCTTTCCGTCGCCCGCGATGCGGGCATTCCCGAAGAATATATTGAACAATACGGAAAATATAAAGCCAAGATCGACCCTTCGTTGATTAAAAACTCCGACCGCAAAGGCAAACTGATACTCGTCACCGCCATCACTCCGACGCCCGCGGGCGAAGGCAAAACCACAACGACCATCGGGTTGGCGGACGGACTTAAAGCCACGGGCAGAAACGTCATCGTCGCCATGCGCGAGCCGTCTCTCGGCCCCGTTTTCGGCGTTAAAGGCGGCGCGGCGGGAGGCGGACGGGCTCAGGTCATCCCCATGGAGGACATCAACCTGCATTTCACGGGCGACTTCCACGCCATAGGCGCGGCCAACAACCTGCTTGCAGCCATGCTCGACAACCACATCTATCAAGGCAACGCTCTCAACATCGATCCCCGCAGGATCACCTGGAAAAGATGCGTAGACATGAACGACCGTCAGCTGCGTTTCGTAGTGGACGGGCTCGGCGGCAAAGTCAACGGCACGCCGAGAGAAGACGGTTACGACATAACCGTCGCGTCTGAAATTATGGCGGTGCTGTGCCTTTCTTCTTCGATAACCGACCTAAAAGCCAGACTTGCACGCATAATAGTCGGCTATACCTACGAAGGCAAACCCGTCACCGCGGGAGACTTAAAAGCGCACGGCGCGATGGCGGCGCTTTTAAAAGATGCCTTAAAACCAAATCTTGTGCAGACTCTCGAAGGCACGCCCGCGCTCGTACACGGCGGCCCCTTTGCCAACATCGCCCACGGATGCAACTCTGTCATGGCGACGAAACTGGCGCTGAGTCTTGCAGACTACGTAGTGACCGAAGCGGGTTTCGGCGCCGATCTCGGCGCGGAAAAATTTCTCGACATAAAGTGCCGTCTCGCAGGGCTTAAACCCGACGCAGTGGTCATCGTCGCCACCGTGCGCGCTTTGAAAATGCACGGCGGCCTGGATAAGAAAAATCTCAACACCGAAGATCTTGCGGCGCTCGAAGAAGGCGTGCCCAACCTTCTCCGCCACGTTCACAACATCAAAGACGTCTATAAACTTCCGTCCGTAGTGGCGATAAACCGCTTCCCCGCCGACACCGACAAAGAAATAAATCTTATAATAGACAAATGCAAGAGGCTGGGCGTCAACGTAGTGCTTTCGACCGTCTGGGCGGACGGCGGCAAGGGCGGAACTGCGCTTGCAGACGAAGTTGCGCGGCTTTGCGAAATCAAAAACAACTTCACCATGAGTTATGAAAGCAACGCTTCCATAAAAGACAAGATCCACGCCGTGACAACCAAAATTTACGGCGGCGACGGCGTAAATTACACCGCGGAAGCGGAAAAACAAATTCAAACTCTTACAGAACTCGGATTTTCGGGCCTTCCCGTATGCATCGCCAAAACGCAGTATTCTTTTTCTGACGACATGACCAAACTCGGCGCGCCCGATGGCTTCAGAATAACCGTGCGCTCGGTCAAAGTTTCGGCAGGCGCGGGTTTTACGGTAGTTCTGACGGGCGACATAATGACCATGCCGGGGCTTCCCAAAATTCCCGCCGCGGAGCGCATCGACGTCGACGAAAACGGCAGAATAAGCGGGCTGTTTTGAGACAGTCCGCCCCCTTCGGCGTGCTTTCGGTCCCATATCGAAAAAAATCAAATCAAAAATAATTTAAATTGGTAAATTATAAAACTAAACATATATATCGACGCTTTTTTTAAAAATTAAGCGGCCGCCTCTTTTTTGCAATCCAGACAGGGAATTTTTAACGCGGCGAAAGAATCACGGCGCACATGCCTCGCGAGCAAGGCAGTGCGCTTATCTATTTTACTTTTTCGGTTAATTTTTCTATAAGACCGTTAAGGTCGGCATAAACCTTCAGTTAGGAGCGCAATAAAAAAGTCAAAATTACCGTGATGAAACCAACTTGCTGCACAGGTTTTAGCAAAAAGTAAGAAAGCCCGATTTCGCACGCTTGCGATATGCAAGACAGGCAAATATTCATCGCAAACAGACGGAATAAACGTAAGATTTTTGCGAAAGCGCTTGGGAAAGCATATCCGCTTTCGTAACGGCGCCCGCGCACGGCGGCGAGAACTTTTATCGGTTGGAAGAATAATAAAAGGTCGGCAACGGTTTCCTGCAACGACGGATTTTGCCCTGTAAATTTTCTGTATGAAACTATGGATACTTAATCAGAATGTTCCGATTGCATTATATCGGTTGCGCTTAACGGTAGAATTCACCTATAATAAAAAGCGAGAAGATTTTTGAAAATCTTCTCGCTTTTTGGATTTCAGGTATTGCCCTTAACGGCTACCTTTAAAACCGCGTTTTATTCGTCCGCATCTTCATACTTATGAAAATATTTCAGATAATATTTTCTGCAAAATCTGCAAATCTCGTCATCTTCTGCGGGCGCGGCATCCCAACCGTAAAAACCGTTGACGCGCCAGCCGTTAAATATCGACGGGCGGACCGCATCTTTCGGGCAGGAAAACACACAGCCCATACATCCGACGCAATTTTTTCCGAAAACCGGCTTTCCTTCCCGCATCGCAATGTTTTTTTGTCTGCACTGCCTTACGCATAATCCGCAGCCGACGCAATCTTTTGTAACTTTAAAATGCCTTCCCACAATAGGCATTGCCGGATGTTCCACGCGAAGGACAAAAGAAACAAACCGCCCGAACAGCCCGACGCTATGCAAATTCTCTTTTTTACCCGAAATGATATCCGCTTCGGGCGGAACGCGCAATTTAACGACATTCCACATGCGGGCCGCCATGCCGTCCGAATGTTTGAAAATTATATTATACGGCATCACGTATGAAAAACCGCCCATCACGCGATATCCTTTCTTTTTTGCAATGCGCTGCGGGCGCACGAACGCCGCATTGTTTAAGCCGAGCGGTTCACCCGAAGTTTGAATAAAATAAATGGGCGTATTATCTTTCGCAACGGGAAGCGACTTCATAAAAGCAAGCACAGGCGCCGGCATGTTGAATGCATGAACGGGATAGCCGACGATGACGCAATCGCTGCCGTTATTTACCGCTGCATCTTTACCGAGAAAAGTTAAACTCACTTCGTTGCCCGATTTTTGCAAGGTTTCGGCAAGATACTCGCATACGCGCTCAGTATTTCCCGTTCCGGAATATATATAAAAATCAATCTTCATAGAACTTTATGACCTATGCATGTCTTTCTTATATCCGCATAACCGCCGCATACGCTTGCGGCAGCGCCGCAAGCGTATGCGGTTCATTCTTTTGAATATCCCTTCAACACTTTCCGGCGAAAACATATTTTTAAAGACGGCGCTAAAAAATTTACTTCCCGAACATGGTTTTTAACAGTTCGTTTGCAAAAAGCCAGTGCATATCGCGCACGGGATGATTTATCTTGTTCGCGAGAAGCGCCGTGGTGTCTACTCCGGCATTATACAG
>CAUHGY010000046.1 GCA_959605945.1 uncultured Clostridia bacterium
GACCCCGTCGAAATACAGCCCGCCACCGACAGAGCCCCTCTCGGAAACAACCCGCACGCGGCAAAATTCACTCAGGAATACAGCGGGTCCTGCTGCAACGTCGATCTCATAGCTTTATCTGACAATCAAGCCATGCTTTTTTATACCGATTTCTATTATCCCGACGAAAACGGAATCAAACGCAAAACGCTCTTCGCACAAAAAATCACGGTCGAATAAAAATTTTATGTCAGACAACGGCGCGTTTCTGCGCATCGGAGATCGAGGCTCACGCATAAAGCGTACGAAATCCAAGCCGCATCGATTGTCATAAAATTCAGATCGGAAACTTATTTTAAATAAACCCCGCGGGGTCAGGCTGTTGCCTGACCCCGCTTATAATTTCTGCATACTGTTCAATTTTATTCACGGCAGAATTACTGCCGTTCCTAATTTGAAGTTTTATCCGCCGCGCGAAAAAACACCGCGGAATGCTCTGCAACGAAAAAAATCATAAAATAATTTCTTTGCGGCAGGGTATCTCCGTTTTTTTGTTTTTCCACACAAGCGTACCTTTTTTATCGGTATCGGCATAAATTTTTATTCTGCCGTGCGCTATTTCTATATCGATTTTTCCGTCGATCACCGGAACGCTTCCTTTAACTTCTTCAAGCCCGCTGAACGCCGGCTTAACAATGTATTCGGCATAGCCTTCTTTAACGGGAGAAACGCCTAAAATATATTTTCCGAATATATACAGCGGCGAAGCCCCCCATGCATGACAAAAACTTTTGCCGTACTTTCTGCCGTACATTGAAAACATGTCGTCCGATTCGGGATCGTATAGTTCCCAGAACGTGGTTGCTCCTTTATCCAGCATATCTCCCCAATAGGAACGGATGCTTTTCATGACGAATTCACATTCGCCGGCTTCGGAAAGCGCCGCCAGTTCGTACATCTTCGCGTAAGGCGTAATTATGGGAGGCAGCTCTTTTCCTTTCAAGGCCTGCACGACCCGCTTTTTCTTTTCGCCTTTGACATAACCGTATAACAGCGCAAAGACGTTGGCGTATCTCGTCATCTCTCCGGTGACTTTGCCGCCGACGCATGAGTGCATGAAAATACCGCGTTCTTCATCCCAGAATACGTCGAATATCTTTTTCAGAAGCGCTCTTGCACGGCGCCCGTAAATCTTTTCGCCTTCGCCGTCATGTAGCAACCGCGCGAAATATTCCATTGCCGTCAGCGCCTTATGAAACAATATCTGTTCGACGCACAGCGCTCCGTCATGGCTGAAACTGCCCCAATCGACAAAGCACCAACTGCGGTCGGCATATTCGATAAAACCGCTTTCCGCGCAGGTTTCAAACACAAAATCCATCAGTTTCTTCGTCCTGCCGTATATGCTGCGGATGTATTCCCGATCGCCGAAATGCATATAATGTTCGTAAAGCGCGATAAACCAATAAAAAGTATAATCCGTAATATGATTTATGTGCATGTTGAACGGCTCTTTGCCTAAAAGAAACGTGAGAGTGCGTTCGTCTATCGCTTTATCGTAAAAAGAATAAAAATTCATCAGGATCGCCTGATACGCGTCGCCGCACCACGGCCATCTGTCCCGCTTGATCCCGTCAAGGAAAACTTCCCTTGCGTTGAGATGCAGAGTATATAGGGCAACTTTATAAATTTCGTTTATCTTTTTATCCGAAGTAAAAAATTCGCTTTTCGGTTCTACCGGCAGATATTCGTATATAAAATAAAGTTTGTCGTATCTGCATCCGTCACACCTGACGGAAAGATAACGCATTGCCCTAGAACCTTCGAGCCGAACCGCCTTTTCGCCTTTAACTTCGACAACGTCGTACACTTCGCAGAACTCTTCGTCGAGCGCTTCTTCCCTGCTTTCGCCGTAAAAAAATGTTACTCTGCCGCTGCCGACAACTCCTTCCAGACGGACATAACCGAAAGTTTCTCTGCCGAAATCGTAAAGCGTTTTATCGCCGACCGTCTGCTCGGATACGGGCGCAAGCGTTTCATAGCGGAACAGCCCTTCCCCCGGCAGTATATCGGGATCGGAAAGCCCGGCACAACCGGCTTTAACGCTGTATGCCGTAACCGAATAACCGTAAACCATATTCTCGCTTACCAGCCAGCTGTTGTCCGTCCGCACGGCGCCATCGGCATAGAGAGCGGGAAGCCCGTCTTTATTATATACCGAAACGATTGCCGCATATTCGCCCTCCGGGAATTTATAGACGTTTTTTCCGCATTCAGCCAGCGGATAAGGTCTGCCCGTCAGCATAACCTGCACTTCTCCCGCGCCTTTAATAAAAACTTCCTCTTCTTTTAAAAGCTTGATTTTTTTGTAAAAATGAACGCACTTGTAAGGATAATCTATTCTCCACGAAGGCGGAAAAATAACGTTCCTGCGGTATCTGCGGAACGCCGTTTTTGAACCGAGAAATATCTCGTAATCGCCGGGATACCAAATCCATTCGGCTTTCTGAACGTCTTTCATCATCAAAATTCCTTCTCCGATTTTTAATAATTATACTATATCCGCCGGCTTTACACAATGATAATTTGCGACATATTAAATCGTTTGCTTCGTTTTTTGCTACTTTCATTGACAAAAAACTTTGCATATATTATAATTAACATATGAACGACAGCTTAAACAGAAGCCAAACAACCTACTACTGCGACTTTTTATTCGGAGACATAGAGTTCACCGTATTCCTGGACACTACATTTTTCAACACTACAAAACTTCCGAAAATGGTCAACCCGGTGCCCGTACACAGCCATGCTCATTACGAGATCATAGCCGTGTTGAAAGGCACTGTTTCCGCTCGGACCGACGACGAAGCTTTCGACGTGGAAAGCCCGCAGCTGTTGTTCTGTCCCGCCAAACTTTTACATTCTAACTACGGTAAAACCGACGATAATCAGATTATTTCCATAGCATTTACTTTCAGAAAAGCAAAAAAGACCAGGAATCTCGAAAATCTGTACTCCTGTTTTTCGGAAATTTTCAATCAGCAAAAACTTATAGTCGTCAAAGATACCGAAACTGTTATAGGCGATCTGAACAAACTGAAAAATATTTTCGCAGGTCTCGACGTTTTGTCTCACTTCCGCATCCAGACGCTGCTGCAGGAAATAATTCTGGAAATTGCGGGAAGCATTTTAAAGCAAACTAAAAAAACAATGCCGCTTTTCGATTATTCGTACGGCAAAAACCTGCCGTATCTGATCAATCTGAAAATAAATTCATATTTAAAAACGTCTAACCTGAAATCCATCGCCGCGGAACTTTTCATCAGCACAAGACAGCTGGAACGCTATATCCAGAAAACTTTCGGAATGACGTTTTTAGAACGCAGAACGTTTTTGAAAATAGAAACCGCTAAAAACCTGCTGCGCAATTCGGATATGTCGATTGACCAGATAGTAAACGAACTGGGCTTTTCCAATAAAACATATTTTTATAAAAAATTCTCAGAACTGACAAACATGACGCCCGGAGAATACAGAAAACAGAAACTCCCTGCCGAAACCGCGCAGATCGATATTTACAGAAACAAATAAAAAACATTTAATATTCATCTTCTGGAATATTCGCATCCGCAATAATTCTGCCTGTACAGGCCGTATTGCGCAGAAAGCTCCGTCGAACGCAGAAAGCCGCCGCGTTTTTTAAAGTCCGACGGAAGATATTTCACCCCGCACAGTTTCTCTGTTTCAAACCCCAGCGCATTGATCTTTGCGGCGTTTTTCAGCGGGCTTACGGTCAGTGTGGTGGCAAAATACTCAAAACCCTTTTCTTTTGCCGTTTCAGCCGTGCCGTAAAGCCTGAGCTTCCAGCAAATCTCGCAGCGCGCGCCGCCTTCTTTTTCATTTTCAAGCCCGATAACCGCCGCATAAAACTCGTCTGCACGGTGTTCTTCGCAGATAACCGATATACCCTGCTGCCTGCAAAATCTTTCCTGTTCTTGTTTCCTTAGCGCATATTCTTCCGCGGTATCTATATTGGGATTATAATAATAGACCGTAAGGTCAAAAAATTCCTTAAGCCTTTCTATACAGGCGGTGGAACAAGGCGCGCAGCAACTGTGCAGAAGAAGTCTGTGTTTTTCACCTGCAAAATCTTTGACTGTTTTTTGCATTTCCGAATCGAAGTTGACGGCATTCATAAATTTACCTTTTAAAAATTTATTTATGATTACAGTTCTCTTTTCGTGATAATACCGCCGCGGTTTTCGGCAAAGAAAACTTTTCCGCCCGCAGAAACCGAACGCGCAAAACTGTCGTTCTCGAACACGGCAGCGGCGTCGTTTTCCACACAATAGGCATTATTTATGTGTTTTTCCGCCATGGCGGAAAAAAAATCTTTTTCGCGTTCGTTGAAATGCGGGCACATTGTCCCGTCGATTATTCCCATACCGGCAAATATCTCGTATTCGTCGCTTTTGCCGTCCATTATCAGCGCGTCGCTGTACATATCTTTGAACCAGCATATGGCTCCCGCCGAAAGCCCGCATATTATTTTGCCGTCTTCGTAAGCGTCGACAATCAGTTTGTCAAGTCCGGTTTCCCGCCATTTTTCAAGCATGAACAGCGTGTTGCCCCCGCCGATGTACAGCATATCCGCGGCGGCAATTTTTTCGGATATTCTTTTAATGTCCATTTCGCCGTAAACAATAAGCGCCACTTCGGCTTTTATGTCGAACACAGATGTGTAAGTCTTTCGGAAACTGTTGAAATACGGCATGGAATCGTGCGAAGCCGTGCCTATAAAGAGCGCGTTCGCGCGCTTGTCTCCCGCATGTTCTTTTGCAAGGGCGGCAACGTATCTGTCTATTTCAAGCGTAGTTTTGCTTCTGATTTCTCCGCCGCCGACGGCGACGATTATTTTTTTCATAATGTTCTGTCGATACCCCGAAAAAAGACCGGACTCATGCCCGGCCCTGCACCATTATCTCCGCATTGCCCGTAAAAACGGCGTCCGCGGTTTTTTCGCCGAACTTTGCTTTCACCAGCTTGTAAGCCGCCGCAAGACAGTTTTTTCTGTCGGCATGAATGTCGCTTGCCACGAAATCCACCAGTCCTTCTTTGAAAAGCGCCTTGATCTTATGGCCGAACAGCCTCCTGCTCTCTTCGACTATCGCCTGCGCGTTTACCTGGATATATCCTCCGGCATTTTTAATTTCGGCAACGCCGTAAATATCGATATATTTTATTCTTTCCGCATGCGCCACTATCGGTTTGAATCCCGCGCGGCTCAACTCGAAAACAGACGAAACAACGTCGCACGGGTTAACCGGGTTGAATTCTATTAAAATAAACGGCGTTCCGTTGATGTTGAATTCTCCGTCGGCGATCAGCTTTTCCGTCTGCGGCGTGATATATATTTCGCGCCCCAAAAAAAGCTCCGCCCCGCATCCTGCGGTTTTTTCTTTGAAATTTTCAAAAATTTCCCGAACTTTGCTCTGCGGAAGATTAAAACGCCCGCGCAGATGCGGCGTGCATATAATCCTGTCCGCCCCCGCGGCAACGGCATCTTTCAACATGGCAACGGAAGTTTCTTCGCTGCCGCTTCCGTCGTCTACAAACGGCAATATATGTGTGTGAACGTCAATCATCTAAGCTCCCGTATAATATTGCGGCTCAATCGACAGGGTCTCTTTTTCCCGTATATTTATAATAATCGCTGCCGCCGTAACCGTAAGCTTTGTCGATTTTTTTATCGTACATGCTGAAAACGGTGCCGAGCAATTTCGCTCCGTTCTTTTTCAGCTGTTTGACGGCTTCCGAAACCTGATTTCTCGTTGTGGCGGCATACGCGACGACGAATATCACTCCGTCGGAAATCTGCGAAATGTGAATATAGTCCGATACCTGCAGAACAGGCGCGCAGTCCAAAAGCACAAAGTCGTATTCGGAACGAAGTTCCTGAATAAAAGTTCTGAACTTGTCCGAAACCAGTATGAGCGACGAATTGTGTATTTCGCCGCCGCGGGTGACGACGTCTACGTTTTTGTAGGCCGAATGCTTTATTATATCCGTTTTACCGAGCTTACCCAGCATATATTCGCATATACCGCCGGCTATACCGACGTTCAATGTCTGTTGCACCCTGGGCCGCCTGAAATCGAGATCGACGACCGCAACTTTTTTATCGGTCAATCCCAAAGCCACCGCAAGATTGCATAAAATTGTGGTTTTGCCTTCGTGCTCCATTGACGATTCTATCTGCAAAACCTTGTTTTTTCCGTCGGCATTGATATAAATGATGTTATCTTTTAACCTGTTATAGCTTTCGTTAACAACCGACTGTTCACTGTCGCTGACGACTATTTTCCCTAAGTCGCAAAGTTTATTTTTTTTCTTATTTGTAAAAAACATTTTCGCTCCTTGACAGCTGCTTTCTTGATCTCGGCTTTAATTATACAATATAAACGCGAATATTGCAATGTATTTTAACTTTTTTATGCCGGAAAATAAAAAACGCACTCTTGCAAATGCAAGCTGAATGCAATCGTTTAATATCGAAAAATCGCGCAACCTTTCATACAATGCACCGCATTAACCGTTCTTCCCTTAAGGATATTAATCGAATGATACAGAAAAGCGACTTCTCATAGATCGGGTTTTCTTTTATCGCTTGAAATATTACCGTTTCTTTGTTATAATGATTTTATCGGTAAATAAAAATAAAAATTTGAGAGATTGTATAATGAAAACAATTTGCGGAATCGAGTGCAGCGGATGCAATTTCAAAGATAACTGTAAAGGTTGTACGGAAACAGACGGACGTCCGTTCGGCGGGAAATGTCTTACTGCCGAATGCTATAAATCAGGCGGAGAAAACTGTTTTACCGCATATAAAAACCGTTTAATCGACGAATTTAATTCTCTCGGGATTGCCGATATGCCTGTAATAACAACGCTCTGCCCGTTAATCGGCGCATACGTTAATCTGGAATACCCGCTTGCGAACGGTGAAAAAATCAAATTGCTGGACGATACGAAAATTTATCTCGGGAGCCAAGTTGAAAAAGCAAACGGCGACAGGTGTTACGGACTTGTGGCCGACGATGACTATCTGCTTGTATGCGAATACGGATGCAACGGCGCCGACCCTGAAATTATTATATATAAAAAGAGATAAAAAATACGGTTCATCGCGCTTTCTGCGCTTTGCGGCGAAACTTATGCAAAAATACAGGCACCCTGTGCTTTCCGAAGTAATCCGTGTGTTTTACACGACAAATAAAACAAGACTGACTAAATTTTTCGTTAGTCTTTTATGTTTGAAAATTTCCTAAGGGATAAGCATTTAAGCCCTTCCGCTTATTTATATAAAAGCGTAAGGGCTTAAATAACTTTTCTCAAACAGAAAAAGATAAAAAACAAAACATTGCCGTCTTGTTTTTAACTATGTATATCGCACGACGATTCGAGTTCTTTAAGTCTGTCTTTCAGCACCAGAGCATGCAGATCTTCATCCATTTTTATTCTCGTCAAAAGAGCGCCGATATCTTCGTTACAGATACGTTTCGCAAGATTTTCATATTCTCGCGAAGCAATCAGTTCGCCCGATATATCGTCGAGAAGCATTTTCTGCGGCGTTTTGGAGTAAGATACAGCCGAAGCAGAATAAAAAGTACATTCGAAAGGCGTTCCGGCAGCGTAAACGGGGTCGCCGCCCAACCGCAATATAAGCTCGCCCAACATTTCAAGATGTTCCATTTCGGTAATGGCGATGCCTAAAAGAAGCTGCGCGGTCTTCCCGTCGCCGCGGGTTTTAAAGTAAAAAGCGTGATAAACATATTGCAAAATAGCATTTAGTTCCCCGTGGAAACCTGCGTAGGGAACGCTGAGAGCCCGTGCGACTTTCAAATTTTTGCAGATGTTGCCGGGAACGGGATACGGTAAATCTACGGCAATGGATTTCATAAGTGACACCTAACCTTTTTTATTATCCTATGCCCCGACGCCGCAGATGGTTACGGCGCATTCTCTGTGCCCGCGGTCATGCGTCCGCCCTGCGGATTTTTCCGTTGCTTTAAATTAACGGCACGCCCGTTATTTTTTTCAATTGATTTTATATCAATAATATTCATTATATTTGCCTATTGCTTGCCGTTTTATTAAACCCTGCTCTTGTTTAACCCTTTCAGCCGTGATTCGCAGCGCAGAAGGCTACGGCGCAATACCGTAAGTTATTGACCGTCTGCCGAAAGAACATTCTGCCATCTTTCATAAGATAATTTTGAAATACAATAATTTTTAATATTTATTTAAAAAGAGAAAAATCCAACCGTCTGTTTATAAAAAATTTTGATAAACAGACAGCCGGATCAAAAAATTTTTTAAAAAAGTCAAACGGCACGGCAATTAGCCCCGCAAGCACTCTGCCGCTTCCGTTTATCGGCAAGAAAGCAAAAAGAAAATCTATCCCGCACAACCCATAAGTTAACTGTTTTCGGGCCGCTGCAAATAACAGAGAAAAACTGTGCTGATTAACTGCAGTTAATGCAAAATATCTCCCGCTGCGCTCAATAATAATCCGTCCAAATGGCTTCAAGCGTGCACTTGACAGTCAGTTCTATATGACTGTTCATCCCGAAAATCTCCTCGGAAAACACCGTAGACGGCGTTATCTGCACGTCTCCGTAATACCAGCCTTCGAATTTATAATCTCTGTTCTTGTGATTTACGGGAAGCACAGTTACCAGCTTATCGCCGAGCGTCTCCCCGACCGACAACTGTACGGGGGCAATATAATTTTTTCCGTTATAAGTGCATTGAACGGTTCTGCCGTCGTCGGCAACGCATTCCAATTTAAATGATACCGTAAAGACCATGTCGGCATACCGCGCTACGAACACCGGAGCGTCGTCGTCAAAATTCCATATATAATCGCTGTCGATTTTTATTTTGTTTACACCGTAATACCAACCCGCGAAATTTTTGCCCGAAGACGGCACGGGAAGCTCCCCAACAGGGCTGCCGAACGTCAGCGTCTTGTTCCCTGCCGTTTCGCCGTCTCCGTAATCGAAAGTCACGGTATATGTTTTAGCCGTCCAGTTGGCGGTAAACGTCTTGTTGCCGGAGGACCCCGCGGGAATTACGACGTTTTTTTGCGGCTGAGTTATTCCTTCGCCCGTCCATCCGTCAAAGATATATCCCGTTCGCGTTGGAGACGCGAGCGTCACTTCGCACTGCGAAGTGTAATCGTAAGGCGCGTCGGCGGGGAGAACGCCGTTCGTGCCGAGATTGTACGATATGGCATAATGCTCTGTCCAGACTGCTTTAAGGCAGGCGTTTTCGGGATAAGTCCATACCGTGTCGGCGGTTACGACAACGTTTTCCTTCTCGTAAAGCCATCGCGAAAAGGTGAAATTACCGTCTTTTTGCGGAACGGGCAATTCGCCGAGCGGCCGATCGTAAGTTGCAGTTATTCCGTCAAGCGGCATTCCGCCGTCGGTTTCGAAAGTAATTTCATACTCATTGGCTTGCCATTCGGCGTTGACAAACGCCGAAGCGGTAAGTTTATCAAGGTCGGTATCCCATCCGATAAAAGTATATCCCGTTCTCACAAACACCGGCTCTTCAATCTCTTCCGCGGAATTTACGGTCTGAAATGTATCGCCCGAGTAAACTGTGCCGCCGTTGCCGTTGAAAGTCACGGTAAATTCTTTGTTTCCGCATCCCCAAGCGGCACAAACCGAAAAAATTAAAATTAAAACGCAGAACAGCGATAATATTTTTGATTTTCTTTTCATATCTGTCAATTTCCCCCGAATATTTTCAAACCGACAATTAAAACGTCATATAGCGGATTTTTTACATTATAAATTAAAATAAAGCTCTTTGTCAATAAAAACGCCGGCCGCGCAAAATTTCCGCGGCGGGCGATTTACAAAAATCAAAACCGACCTTCCGGTTTTTAATCTTTTAAAAATGTTTTGTTATAAACTGCGTCCTCGCGGAGACGAAAACTCCGCGAGGACATAAATTCAGTTCGGATTTAATAATTATAAATTGTATCGACATCTGCATCGGCATCAAAAAACTTTAATTTTTAGATTAAATAACTTTCAGATATTCTCCGTGCAAAGCGGTTTAGGCACCGCAAATCCGCGCTGAAATACCCCGAGCCTTGCTGTAAACAACATCGTGTAAGCCGACGGCAGCAACTCTTATCAGCCTTTATAATAATTTATGAGACAGCCTTTGATAATAATCTGTTTCTCGCTGTCGGTGAGCGGATCGATCCTGAGCGTGATATTGCGCGCGTTGTCGCCGAAAACCTGCGCGTCGAAAACCGTATCTCCGCGCATAAGTTTCGCTTTTACGTCGGGAATGAATACATATTCGCCCACGGCAAGGTCGTTTTTATCGGCAAGGAACGGCATCATGCCCCAGTTGATTACGTTGCTTCTGTAACGCTTAGTCGCGTACTCGACGGCAATGTTGGCGCTGCCGCCCAGAACTCTCTGGCAGGATGCCGCCTGCTCTCTCGCAGACCCGTCTCCCGGTTTGACCGAACATACCACGCTGCCGTAAGTGCAGCTGTTCTCCGCTATTCCCAATTCTTTGGGGAACCCTTCGGCCTTGACCGCTTTCGCCCGCGAAACGTAACCGGGATCCTTTCTCGAAAGAGCAAATTCGGCAAGTTTCAAAGGATTGGAACGGTAAGACGAAGTTTCGCCTGACGGAATAAGTTCGTCTGTGGTGGTAACGGGGTCTTTAAGCACGGAAACGACCTTTAACAGCAGGTTATCTTTCAGTTCTTCCATCTTCGGCCAGTCGGCAATATTCGGCCCGTATCTTAGTTCGGCATCCGTGGGTTTACCAACGCCGTCAAATACTCTCGCGCGGTAAATTTTATCGTCAAATTTATATTTCTTCAACTTTTTCTTATAATCTGCGTCAAGCGCCGAAGTTATGGCTCCGCCGTTTCTGGCTGTAGCGGCAATGCTGCGCGCGTCCATCAGCGCCACAGCGGCAAGCTGTCCGTTAGACGGCTTGCTGCCTTCGCGGTTTTCGAAATTTCTCGTAGTGTGTCTGACGGAAAGTCCGTTATTCTGCGGCACGTCGCCCGCGCCGAAGCAAGGTCCGCAGAAAGCTGTTTTAACGACGGCGCCGTCATCCATAAGCCTGCCTATGTAACCGTTGTCGACCAGTCCTTTATATACGGGCTGACTGGAAGGATAGACGTCGAGCGTGAAATCGCCGTTGCCGATGGGCGTATCGCCGAGAATTTCCGCCGCTTCGGCAATGTTTTCGTACATACCGCCTGCGCAGCCCGCTATCACCCCCTGCTCGACGTATACTTTGCCGTCTTTTATCTTATCTGTCAGTTTAAATCCGCCGCCCGGCAGCAATTTGTTTCCTGCTTCTTCGCATTCTTTTAAAAGTTCGTAAGGTCTCTCCAAAAATTCCCTTATGGTATAAGCGTTTGACGGATGGAAAGGCAGCGCGATCATTGGCTCTACCTTACTGAGATCTATCACCACGGCTCTGTCATAGACGGCTCCGTCGTCGGGCTTCAATTCCCTGTAAGCGTCTGCCCTGCCGTGCTGTTCGTAATATTCGCGGGTCTTTTCGTCGGTCGTCCAAATCGAAGAAAGACACGTCGTTTCGGTTGTCATGACGTCTATGCCGTTTCGGAAATCCATTGAAAGGCCCGAAATGCCGCTGCCGATAAATTCGAGAATTCTGTTTTTTACAAATCCGCTTTTAAATGTCGCCTTGACCAGCGCAAGAGCGACATCGTGCGGACCGACGCCCTTTCTCAATCTGCCTTTAAGATACACCGCCACCACTTCGGGCATATCGAGATCGTATGTTTTACCGAGCAGCTGTTTTACAAGTTCGGGACCGCCTTCGCCGACGGCAAGCGTCCCCAGCGCCCCGTAACGAGTGTGGGAATCTGACCCGAGAATCATCGCGCCGACGGCCGCTCTCATCTCGCGCATATACTGATGAATTACCGCAATATGCGGCGGCACGAACGCCCCTCCGTATTTCTTGGCTGCCGAAAGACCGAAAACGTGATCGTCCTCGTTGATAGTGCCACCGACCGCGCACAGCGAGTTGTGGCAGTTTGTCAGCGTGTACGGCAGCGGAAATTTTTCAAGCCCGCTGGCTTTGGCCGTCTGTATTATTCCGACATAGGTAATGTCGTGAGAAGTTATCTCGTCGAATTTGATTTTAAGTTTCCCGGGTTCTTCGCACACGTTATGGGCTGAAAGAATCTTATACGCCATTGTGCCGCGCTTTTTCTCTCCGGCCTTGCACTTTGAAATTTTCCCGTCTTTGAAACAGACGCATTTATCGATCAGTTTTATCATATCGTATTCTCCCGTACGGCAATTCAATATATATTTTTACAATCCGTTTTTCTGATAATTATATATTAAAAAATTTTTTTTTGCAAGTAAAATGCATTGAAAGCGTCTGTTTGATCGTGCCATATGCGCTTTTCTGTCCCCGTCGTTTGCGGCGGTCACTCCGACCTGTATCCACAACGGGCGGTTCCGTTTTTATAGCCGCCGAAACCGGTTGCATTAAAAAGCAGGCCGTAGGTGCACGAAGCTTCTTCGCTGTCCGATGCATTTACGCGCGGTAAACAGTTGCGCCGAAATCCTTTCATCCGCGCTCCGCGCCGAATGCTCACGCCGAATTTTCGATCCGAACGGCAAAAATCCGACGCCAGAAAAAACCGCTCCCCCCTCAACACTTACTGGGCAAAGATTTTGTCCGACATCTGAAAATTATTCGATCCCAAACAAAAATTATACAAATTATCCGAAAAAAATTTTTTTTATTAATACGCTATTTGCGCGCCGACGGTTGATTTTTAAATTATTTTATAATAAAATTAAATATAGCTATATTAATTCGCGCATTAAAACGTCGCTTTTACGGCAAACCGCATCGATAAATTCAGTTAAGCGCATAAACATATTCCGCTGCCGATGAAATATTGTTTTCCGACAGGAAACCTTACGGAGCCGATTAATCCCGTAAAAAACCGCGCATTTATAAAATATCGAGGAGATCGCATGAAAAAATTCAGATTTCAATATTCTGCGCTCATATGGGTGCTTATCTCGCTTGTCGTGCTGTTATCTGCGGCAGGGTTGGCTTTCAACGTATATAATCTCATATCGTATTGGGGAATCAACGCTTTTAAAACCGTCGTCTACATAATTGTCGTAATCGTCAACGCCGCGCTCGTCGCCTTTGCTTTGTCGGTTATGCTTATGGGCGGCTATGTCATAAAAAACCGCAGAATGTATTCATATTTCGGTTTTATACGCACTTCCGTTTCCACCGACGACATCGTTCAGGTAACGCACTTCAAAAAAAGCGACAAACTGGTGGTTTATTTTAAAGATGCCAAATACTCCGTCATACTTATTTCACCCGCCGCATACGATGAGTTTATCTTCGCGCTGCGCGGGGAAAACGGTAAAATTATCTATGACGCCGAAATCGACGGCGAAAACACCCCCGAATAAAACATTTGACAATTGTCAAAAAATATTTTACAGACATAAAATATTGTTGACAATATTAAATTTTAGGTGTAAACTTAACTTACAATTTATTGTCCGGTAGGTAAGGCTACCGCAGGGATACGGATTACTGCCGCGAAACGGTGGAGACACTGTCAGATGGTCAACAAACCACGTCGAAAACAAGGCGTGATTTAACGTAATTACACAGCCCTGCGGAGTTAAAG
>CAUHGY010000047.1 GCA_959605945.1 uncultured Clostridia bacterium
GAGATCGCGGTTTATATAACTTAAAACGCCGTCTTTGACCATACCTATGGCGTATCTCGCCATCAAGGCTATATGTTCGGGCTGTTTTATAAACTTCTCGTCCCCGAACTGCAATGCGATAGACGATATATCCGCCGCCTGATCGGCAATGCGCTCCAAGTCGGTTATCATTTTAAGCGCCGCACTCACATCGCGGAAATCGCTTGCGACCGGATGTTCCATCAACAGAATTTTTAAACAGTCCTGTTCTATTTCATGTTCGATGTTGTCGATGATTTTATCGTCGGAAATAACTTCTTCCGATTTTTCCTTATCGCGGTCTATAAAAGCGCGCACGGACTTTTCGATAGCTTCTTCCGTGGCGCGACACATGGCAACCAGTTTGTTAAAAACAAGATTGAGCTCGGCTTCATATTTGTTTCTTATCGACATTTTAATATATTTCTCCCGATTTGTCAATTTTTTATTTAATCAGCCGAATCGGCCTGTTATATAATTTTCCGTACGTTTATCGGCGGGACAGGAAAAAATCTGTTCGGTATCGCCGTATTCCACAAGTTCTCCCAAAAGAAAAAACGCCGTTTTATCGGACACACGCGTTGCCTGCTGCATATTATGCGTTACTATAACTATGGTAAGACTGTCTTTCAGTTCGCTGATCAGCTCTTCGATTTTTCCCGTAGATATGGGGTCAAGCGCACTGGTCGGTTCATCCATCAACAGTATCTGCGGCTGTGCGGCAAGCGCTCTGGCAATGCATAGTCTCTGCTGCTGACCGCCCGAAAGACCGAGAGCGCTTTTTTTAAGCCTGTCTTTGACCTCGTCCCAGATACCTGCTCTGCGAAGGCTTGTTTCCACAATTTCGTCCAGCTCGGCTTTTTTTCTGATGCCGAACGTGCGCGGGGCAAAAGTAATGTTGTCGTAAACGCTCATGGGAAAAGGGTTAGGATTCTGAAATACCATTCCGACGTTTTTGCGCAGCTCGTTCACATCTGTCTGTTTGGAAAAAATATCTTTGCCGCCTATCAGAAAACTCCCCTCCGTCCTGCATCCTTCGACAAGATCGTTCATTCTGTTTAAAATTTTCAAAAACGTGCTCTTTCCGCATCCGGAAGGGCCGATCAGTGCGGTAACTTTCTTTTGGGGTATATCTATGTTTACGTTTTTAAGCGCATGAAATTTACCGTACCACAGATTGCAGTTTTTTACCGATATATCTATGTTGTTTTCCGCTGCCTGCGGCGCATCGGCGGCAATATCGGCCGTCTCTGCGTTTATACCGTTTGCATTATCGGAAACATTTTCCGCATTATCCCAAACCTCTGCTGCCGACGTTTCCGCTGCGGCTGTTTTTTTCAATCGCCAGATCTTCATATTATAAGCCTCCTGTTTTCTTCTTCAAAAGTTTTCCCAATCCCGCCGCGCACAAATTTATTATCACGACAAATACAAGCAGCACTACCGCAGCCGCGGCGGCAGCTTCCCGTTCTCCGTTATTTGCATAATAATATATGTCAAGCGCGAGACTGGTTCCCGGGCTCATGATTGACGTGGGCACATTGTTAACCACCATCCCTATGGTAATAATAAGCACGGCGCTTTCACTGACTATTCTGCCTATTGCGAGTATAATTGCCGTGACGATACCGCTCGACGCTGCAGGAAGAACAATTTTAAATATAGTTCTCACTTTGCTCGCGCCGAGTGCGAACGCGCCCTCTCTGTAACCTTTGGGAACCGCAAGCAGGCTTTCTTCGGTGGAGCGCACGATCACGGGAAGTATCATTATGGAAAGAGTCAGCCCGCCGCCGAGAAGAGAATAACCCATTCCGAAAGCCACAACAAATATAAGATACCCGAACAGTCCGTAAACTATGCTCGGTATTCCCGCAAGCGTTTCGGTGGTAAGACGGATTATGCGCACCAGCTTGCCTTTGTCTCCCATATATTCGACAAGGAACACAGCAGTGAATATTCCCAAAGGAACGGCTATGACCATCGAAATCAGAATAAGTATCATTGTTCCCGCAAACGCCGGTAAAAGCGTAGGCTCATAACTGCTGGGGGTAAAAAGCAAATCCCATGATATATGCTCTACGCCGTCTATCAGAATGTAAACTATCAGCGCCACAAGAACGGCTACAACCAGCACGACAGATCCCACGGTGCCGAATTTCAGACATTTGAAGAACCGTCTGTCAGCCGTACCGCGCCTATTTGCCGAAATCTTTGCCGATCTGTTCATCTGTTTCTTCCTTTACTTTTTTTCTCTTTTTCTTTTTGTTTTCAGAATTTTTATCTTTTTTAAGCAGCGCAAAGCACCCGTTTAAAATCAGCGTGAACACGAACAGCACCACTCCCGACGCGACGAGCGCGGTTTTGGGGTCTCCGCTCAATTCCAGCGCCCCCATGGCGATGTTCGAAGTAAGCGTTCTGACGCTTTGAAAAAGGCTGTTCGGCATTTCGGGGCTGCTGCCGATGACCATGATGACCGCCATCGTTTCGCCAATCGCTCTGCCTATCGCCAGCACCACCGCCGCAAGTATGCCGCTTTTTGCCGCCGGCAGCAGCACTTTGAAGGTCGCCTGTTCTTTGGTCGCGCCGAGCGCCAGCGCTCCTTCGTAATAACTCTTGGGCACGGCGCGCATGGCGTCGAGACTGACGCTTATAATTGTGGGCAGCACCATTATCGCAAGCACCAACGAAGCCGCAAGTATGCCGTATCCCACGCCGTTAGGCGATATATAGTCCCTTAAAAAAGGCACTATCACGGTCACGCCGAAAAGCCCGTAGATGACCGAAGGAATACCGGCAAGAAGATTTACCACGTTGCTGACAACGCTTACTATCTTCTTGGGGCAGAATTTATAAAGGCATATCGCCGCCATAAGCCCTATCCCCACGCCGATCACAACAGAAAGGGCGGTTACAAAAAGACTGGTGACCAGCATGCACAGTATGCCGTACATCTCTTCGTTGATGTCCCATACCGTTCCGAAAAAATTATCAAGCCCGACTTTGGCTATAAACGGAAGCCCTGTGGCAAAAAGAAAAACCGTTATCGTTATAAGTGCGAGTATGGAGAAAAGCGCGCTTGCAAGAAACACGCCTTTCATCACTTTTTCTCTCGCGTTAATGAATACGTAGAGACCTTTCATGACTTTATTTTATAAGCTGATTCCATTTGGAAATTTCATTTTCGCCGGCATCTTTGTCGAAGATGTTTTTGAGCTGTTCCATACTTATGTCGTCAAGCGTATTTTCAAGATTGACTATCACCGCTATACCGTCTTTTGCAACTTCATAATAAGTGCAGCTGGGAGCGTCTTCCTGAGTGAAGTTTTCCGAAATCATACCGAAATCGCTGACGCCGTTCTCGGCATTTTCGTAACCGGTTCCGCTGCCGCCTCCGCCGACGTTTACGGTAACGTTGGGCTGCAATTCCTTAAATTTAGCGGCAAGTTTTTGCATAAGGGGCTGAAGCGAAGTACTGCCGGATATATCGATCGTTCCGCTCAAAGAAGAATCGGGACTATATGCGGCGGCGTTGTCTCTGGTGGAAACATAGCCTTCGGCACTTATTATTGTCTGAGCATCGGAGCTCTGCAAAAATTCAAGATATTTTGCATTGAGACCGGATGCCACGCTTGCTTCTTTATAAACCACGTTAAGCGGTCTCGAAATCCTATAATCGCCGGACTTGACGTTGGCAACCGTCGCTTCCACGCCTTCGACAGTGAGTTTTTTGACGTCGTCCGTCACGTAACCCAAGCTGTCGTAAGCGATAGCGTGCGGATTTTCTTCAACTTCGGTCAGCACCGCGGCGGTACCGGTAGCTATTATAACGCCCGATTTATCGGCTTTGTCCTTGAGCCCGATAAGTTCCATAAAGGCTTTTTTTGTGCCGCTGCCGTCTTCTCTGACAACGACCGTTATGTTATTGGACGGGTCAAACGCGCCGTTGCCGCAGGCGGTAAATCCTACAACGCACATCGCTGCCGCAAGAGCGGCGCACACAATTCTTACAAGTTTCTTTTTCATTTTTTATCTCCTTTTTGTTTTACGTGCTAATTATAGCTTAAACAAAAAAACCGAACTATCATGTTCGGTTTAAAAAATTGTAAAAAATTTGTAAAAAAAAGAGTTATCCGATCTCCGCATATGTTTTCCGCAAATTCAGCGCATCATACCGTCAAACCGTTTTATCCATAAATAAACGCCCTCTACGGCAGGAGTAATCTGCAGCTTTTTACCTGAAAACTCTGAAATTCCTTCCGGATCGGAAATTATCGGCCCGACCAGCTGCGGTTCGTGAGCTCCGTTTTTAAAAGTCTCCAGCTCTGCGATTCCGCCCGCCCCGGCTATATTTTCAATAAACCGCTTTGTAACGGCAATATCCACGACAGGATCGTCCTCGCAGTGCCAGAATTTGACGGGCACGGGATAAGCAAAATTCTGTCTGTCGCATTGCGCCATGGGATTGAAAGGCGAAATTTTCACTCTATCGTAAACATATTCGCCGTAACCGTCAACCTCGAGATCGTAAATTTTTCCCATCGCCGTTTTAGGAAGCCCGCCCGACCACGGATGCAGAAATATCTGCCTGTAAGCATCGAGAACGGGACAGAATCCGCTTTGCGCAACAACGGGAATACGCCTGCTTAAAACCAGATTTGTACTGCTGATTCCGCCCATAGACGCTCCGTGAACGAAAACTCCGGCATAAAAATTAAAATTGCTGACGCAAAAGCGGTAAGCGTTTACATAGCTGTCCACGGCGATAGGCGATCCTATATTGTTTTTTATATCGATGCCGTTTATTTCCGCATATTTTTCGGGCAGACCGTTTACGTCCATCACGGCATAGCCGTTCGAGAGCAGGTATTTGGTTAAAACCTGTCCTTCCGACTGTGAGTCGTCCGTCCTGACAGAACCGCCGGCTCCGTGACAACTTATAACAAGTCTGATTTTATTACTCCCGTCGTAACTATTCGGCAAAAGGAGAATACCGTTGTCCGAATATTCTTTCCCTCCGCATTTTACGGGCACCGTAAAACGTATGACTCCGCCCATGTATTCTCCCTGAACCTAACCGCCTTATACATTATTGAATAATTTTTAAAACAGGCCTGTTTTTCTCTTTTTTGAGAAATAATCACTTTAACGTATATCTTTCACTTCGTAACCCGCTTCGATCACGGCAGCGGTCAGCTCGGCGTCTTTTAAGTTTTCGCCTCTCACGAAAGCCGTCTTTTTTTCAAGACTTACCTCCGCTTCTCTGACGCCGTTGACGGCGGTAAGCGCATCTTTTACATGCTTGACGCAGTGCATACACATCATTCCTTCTATTGAAATCGTTTTCTCCATTTCCTTTTCTCCTTTATTTTCTTTTTTATTTGTTGTACCGACGCCCGCTCTTTCAGATTTTCTGCCGGAACTCTTCTTTCTAAACGTAATACGCAAAGCGTTCAGCACTACGAAAAGAGAGCTGCAAGACATAGCCAATGCGGCGATTGCCGGCGTCAGCATCACGTTTGCGAAAGAGAGCGCCCCCGCGGCTATCGGTATCGCCACGGTATTATAAAAAAACGCCCAAAACAAATTTTCCTTGATTATTCTGACGGCTTTGGCGCTCAGAGAAACCGTTTCCGGAAGAGCTGAAAGACTGCCGGAAACCAGCACAATATCCGAACTGTCTATAGCGATATCGGTACCCGTTCCCATAGCTATGCCGACGTCAGCCGTCTTTAAGGCGGGACTGTCGTTTATGCCGTCTCCGACCATAGCCGTAAAAAACCCCTTTTCTTTATATTCTTTGACCACGCGCGCCTTATCCTGCGGCAGCACGTGCGCTTCAACGTCGGTAATTCCGGCTTTAAGAGCGACGGCGCGCGCCGTATCCTCTCTGTCTCCCGTCAGCATGACAGTTTTTATTCCGGCGCCGTGAAGTTTTTCGACGGCGTCCCTGCTGTCCGTTTTAAGTTCGTCGGCGACATAGAACACGGCAAGCAATTTTTCTTCATCCGCAAAATATACGGGCGAAGATCCGTCCGTCACCGAAAGATCGGGCACGCTTGCTGCCGCGGGAATAAGTTCTCGGTTGCCGAGAAAATACGTCACGCCGCCGATCTTACCTTTAACGCCTTTTCCTATTACATATTCATAATCGGCGACATTCTCCCCGCCGCTGCCGGCAAATTCCCTGACGCATTCGGCAAGCGGATGGCCGGATTTTTCTTCGAGCGAAGATACTATTTTCATCAGTTTTTCTTTATCGCCGCCAAGCAGTTCAAAACGAATCACAGAAGGTTTTCCCACTGTCAACGTCGCCGTTTTATCAAGTAAAACACAATTGATTTTATGTGCTTTCTGCAATGCGTCGGCGTCCTTGAACAGAACCCCCATCGTCGCCGCCCTGCCCGTAGCCGCCATGACGGCCACAGGCGTGGCAAGCCCCAGCGAACAGGGACAAGAAATTACGAGCACGCTTATAGCAAAATTGAAAGACCTGTATGCGTCGCCCGTAATAGAAATCCAGATAACAAACGTCACAACGGCAAGCACCGTCACGACCGGAACGAATATGCCTGATATTTTATCCGCAAGTTTCTGAATGGGAGCCTTGCTTGCGCCCGCACTCTTGACGATTTCGACAATCTTTGAAAAAAGCGTCTGATTCCCGACTTTCTCTGCGCGCACTTTCAGATAACCGGTTTTGACGATACTCCCCGAAGTTACGGGGCTGCCCTGCGTCAGTTCTTCGGGCAGGCTTTCGCCCGTAATTGCCGATTTATCCACACCCGCTCCGCCTTCTGTAACCGTCCCGTCGACGGGTACATAATCGCCTGCTTTAAGCAGAATCACGTCGCCTTCTTCAAGCTCCGAACAAAGAACGGTAAATTCCTTATCTCCGCGGATAACCGTAGCTGTTTTCGGCATCAGCTTTGTAAGTTTATCGATAGCGTCGCCCGTCTTTTTCTTGGAAAGCTCTTCGAGCCATTTGCCGAGAGTCACAAGGGTAACGACCATTGCCGCCGATTCATAAAAAACGTGCATGGGATCGGTAGCCCCCGCAAAAAACATCACCGTGAGAACGGCGCTGTATAAATATGCCGAAAGAGAACCCACGGCGACCAAAGTGTCCATATTCGGCGCACCGTGAATCACCGCTTTTGTCCCGGCGGTGAAAAACCTGCCGTTGATTATCATTATGACGAGTGCAAGCGCAGCCTGAACGGGCAAGTTTATATTTTTTGCGGGAACAGGAAGCCCTATCATGGCACCCATCGAAAAATACATCAACGCAACAAGCAGTCCGAGAGAAAAGAAAAACCGTTTTTTCAGAACGAGTGCGTAGTTTTTTTCCTGTATCTCACGACCGTAAACGCTTGCCGTATAGCCCAGTTTTTCCACAACGGATATGATTTTTTCGTCAGAGACTTTTTCAGCGTCGAATTCCACATCCATGCTTTTGCCCATCAGCGACACGGAAACCGAACATACGCCGTCTATCTTGGAAACATTTCTCTCTATTCCGGAAGAGCAGGCGCTGCAGGTCATGCCGCCGACGTTGAATTTTTCTTTCATGGTTTTCTCCAGTATTACCGAAAAACTATATATTTATTATAATATACGCGCATCTTAAAATGCAAATATTTAAGCAAACATTTCTGTCATATAACGGCATATCCCCCGTCAGATAAAAGACGAGGGAAGCCGAAAAGTAACAGTTATGAAAATTTATAAGGTGTGTTTTCTGTTTTTGCATCCCTCACAGCAGCTGCAATCGCACCCGCAGGAAGTTTTGCCTTTCTTTTTACGAATGACTGACGTTATTATCACCGCCGCGACGATGCCTGCCGCCGCCACCGCAACTATAATTTCCCAAACTCCCATATTATGCTCCTTTGGCAGACTTTTTATTTCTTAACACTATGATAGCCGTCACAGTAGCCGCTGCCGCCGCATAAATGAACGCCGTCCACCACCAACTGCCGATAAGATACACCGCACTCGCAGTCACATAAGACGTAATAATCCAGAAAAGAAGCGTCGTTTTGAAACGTTTGCCTGTCGCAAATTCGCCTTTCGCGGTCGCCACTGCAGCAAAACACGGAATGGTAGTCATATTGAAAGCAATGAAAGCTATCAATCCGGGAATGCCGATACCCGTTGCGGTAATCATCTGCTGTACGGCGGCTACACCGCCGTCGGTTTCAACGTCTATCATGGCTCCGGCAATACATGCACCCAGCGTACCGAACGTGGCTATGACATTTTCTTTGGCTATCAGTCCGGTGATTGCCGCCACCACAAACACCCATCCGTATTCGCCAAGCTGACTGCCGAAGCCGAGCGGAGTAAACAGGGGCTGTACAAGTTTGCCGATGTTTGCGAGAATACTTTCGTTTATCTGTTCATCCGGCAAATACTGCCAGCTGAAACTGAAATGGCTTATCACCCAAATAACTATGGTAGACGCAAGTATAATTGTAAACGCCTTTTTGACGAAATGCTTTGTTTTATCCCACAGATGCAGCATGAGATTTTTGAACTGCGGCGCGTGATAAGCGGGAAGTTCCATAATGAACGGCGGCGTTTCGCCTTTGAGCGATGTCGAGCGCATGAACAAAACGCTGAGTACAGCCACAACTATTCCCAAGAGATACATACCGTAAGTGATCAGATCGGCATTGCCTACCCCGAAACAGGCAACTATTCCTCCGGCTATTGCCGTCAGAATCGGCAATTTTGCTCCGCAGCTGAAAAACGGAATTACCCTTATGGTAGCGGTGCGTTCTTTTTCGTCGGCGAGCGTTCTGGTATTTATCATCGCCGGTATCGAGCAGCCGAACCCCATGATCATAGGCATAAAAGCTCTGCCGGACAATCCGAACCGTCTGAATATTCTGTCGAGAATAAAGGCTATTCTCGCCATATATCCGCTGTCTTCCAAAATGGAAAAGAACAAAAACAGCACTAATATCCAGGGCAGGAACGACAGAACCGCGCTTATACCGTCCAATATACCGTTATTTATCAGTCCTACCGCCCATTCGCTCATGCCGCTGCCTTCTATAACGCCTTGCAGTGCGCCGAAGGCTTCGCCGACAATAATTTCGTTCCACAAATTATTTATAATACATCCCGGAGAATAAACCGCTCCGTCGTATATGCAGGAAAGCAGCTTGACGCCGAAGTTTATAGGATCGCCTTCAGCTGTCAGAAGCCCCAGGCTTTCAAGCGACGGCAAATCGAATATCGACCCCAGCCACAGCAGATTCTCACTGAACGTAAGGTGAAATACCGCAAGCAAGACAACCAAAAATATAGGTATGCCCCATATTTTGTGCGTAAGGACCTTATCGGCTTTATCCGATCTCGTAGCGGCAAACTTATCCTGATTTTTCTTTTTCACAACAGGTGCGAAATATTTGGATATGTACTTATATCGTCCGTCCGCCACCAGCGCTTCAAAATCGGTGCCGAACACATCGTCGTTGAAAGTTTTTTTGAATTCTTCGATCATCGGCAGCGTTTCTTTATGCGCGGCAACTTCTATTTCATCTGTTTCCGCAAGTTTCACCGCGTGAAACAGCGGATTTGCCACTCCCTGCCCCGAAAGAGCAATTTTAATATCGCCGATAAGATGTTTTAAGGCACTGTCTTCAAGCACCGTACTGCCGACACGCTTTAAAGAACTTGCGGCGTAAGCCCTTTTCATAAGTTCGTCAAGCCCTTCTTCTTTGAGCGCCGAAATCTTTACAACAGGAAGCCCCAATCTCTTCTCAAGCTCTTTTTCATCTATTTTATCTCCCGCTTTTTCTACCGCATCCATCATATTGAGCGCTATAACAAGCGGCACGTCGATTTCCATAAGCTGAGTGGTCAGATAAAGGTTTCGTTCCAGATTAGTCGCGTCGACTATATTTATAACGCAGTCGGGTTTTTCATCCAATACGTAATTTCTCGCCACAACTTCCTCCGGAGTATACGGAGAAAGCGAATATATACCGGGCAGATCGACAATCGATATGGGTTCCGCAAGTTTTTTATATGTGCCCTCGCGTTTGTCTACGGTTACTCCGGGCCAGTTACCGACATGTGCGGTAGACCCTGTCAGACTGTTGAAAAGCGTGGTTTTTCCGCAGTTAGGGTTACCGGCCAGTGCAAATCTCTTCATTTTTTCACCTCCAGCGTGATGCACTCCGCTTCGGTTTTACGGAGAGTCAGTTCATACCCCCTTACGGTTATTTCCAAAGGGTCGCCGAGAGGCGCTTTTTTGCGCAGATACACTTCCGCGCCTGGGGTTATACCCATATCGAAAAGGCGTCTCTTGACTTTTCCCTCACCGGCAACGGTTTTTACCACGCCGCTGTCGCCTATTCCGAAATCGTTTAATGTTTTGTTCATATCAGAAAAAATATCTCCTTTATTTATAATTTAATTGTAAAACAATATTGTTTTCTTTTTTATGCAACGAAAATTTTGGTCGCTACATTCCTGTCCAACGCAATTCTTCCGTTCTTAATTTTCAAAACCACGCTGCCGCCGCTCGCAGATAAAACCGTAAGCAGACCATTCAGAGTTATTCCCAGACTTTCAAGGTGTTTTTTGGTCTTTTCGTCGGTAAGTATTTTTACGATTCTCAGCTCTGTGTTTACAGGCGCTATTACTATGGGCATAAACAACTCTCCTTTTTCTTTACGGAATAGAATGTGAAATATGTTTCAAGTTTTTACGGTGATATATTACCACTTATAAATGATGTTGTCAAGCAAATGTGAAAATTATTTCATATTTTATTAAAAAATTTTTTCTTGCTTTTTCGTTTTCTTTGTTATATAATGATTTATATGGGAAATCAGGTAAGAACACCGCAGCAAGAACGGTCTATCGAAAAGAAAAACAGAATAATCGATGCAAGTTACGAACTTTTTTCGGAAGTGGGATATTACGGCACAAATACTGCCGAAATAGCCAAAAAAGCCGGCGTTTCCACCGGAATAGTTTACGGATATTTCCAGGATAAGCGCGATATACTCATTTGTGTTCTGGAACGCTATATCATGAACGCTTTTGACCCGGTTTTAAAAATGCTTGACGGACTGCGAGCCCCTTTGAATTTAGAAAAAGTTGTGCCGGACGTTCTCGATGCGGTCATAAAAACGCACAAAAAAAACGCTAAAATCCACGAAGCACTGCACTCTCTCTCCCACACAGACGAGGCGGTAAAAAATAAATTTATCGCGCTTGAAGATAAAATCACGCTGCAAATATCGGAAAAACTGAAAAAAATCGGCGTAAAAATAGAAAATCCGTACGAAAAAATCCATTTTGCAATGGATATAGTTCAATCTTTCTCGCACGAATTTGTTTTCGACAATCATGAATATATAAATTACGACGTTATGCGCGGTATGGTTTGCAGGTGTATAATCGATATTCTGAAATAACGGATACACGACTTGTAAAAAATACGCCTAACCGTAAAAATCGATCGGATGTTCCGATAAATTTGAACAGTATTTCAGAAAAATATCCTTAAAAGACAAAACGACGCTTTATTTGACCGAAAATTTCAAAAGCATCACAAAAAACGTTTTGCGCCGACGCAAATTAAATGCCGGTGGCGCCTGCAATATCTCCGAATCCGAGACTTATTAATAGTGCGGCATTCACCTTTCTCATTGTCGACACAGACAGTTCCCCTATTCTGTCCTTAAGCCGTCTTTTATCAAGCGTTCTTATCTGCTCCAAAAGAATGACGGAATCTTTTTGCAATCCGAATTCGTTTGCCGAAAGCTCTATGTGCGTCGGCAACTTGGCTTTGTTAATACGGCTTGTAACAGCAGCCGCGATTACGGTGGGGCTATATTTATTCCCCGTATCGTTCTGTACTATCAATATGGGACGCACTCCCCCTTGTTCGCTGCCCACCACGGGACTTAAATCCGCGTAATAAAGCTCTCCTCTTTTTATCATTTTGTCTCCGACGTGTCAAGTATTTGCCATTATCATTTTATGTATTGCCATATTATAAAGTTACCCGACACCTTTTTGACTTAATTTTTCCCTTTTCCGGTTTTTATATACTTAAAAATTAAATTTTATCTCCTTTCAATTGACACCCGTAATTATTTATAGTAAAATGATATGCGTTGCAGGGATTAAAAAATAAACGGCAATTCATTATTAATCCGGATTCAGTCCGCCATGCTCGGCTGAACACTGTTATATCCGTTTCAAGCCGAGTTCCTGTATAAGTAGTTTCGGGCGTTTTTCATAGACAAACCGATTTACCACAGGCGAAATTACATCTTTTTTACACCCCTAAGGATATTTCTCGATTTTAGACAGTTGAGAAGTATCTGAAAAACTAAATATGCTTCCGTAGTTAAATGGATATAACAGCCCCCTCCTAAGGGGCCGTTGTGGGTTCGATTCCCGCCGGGAGTACCAAAAAACCGCTTGATTGAAAATAAAAATCAAGCGGTTTTTTTATGCTTTTTACATTTCAAAATCTCTTTTCTTTACCCGTTTCATCTCCAAGAAATCGAGATATTCTTCGTACTCTTCCAAAGTTTCAAAACCGAGCCTTTGCATTTCTGCTTTTATGTGCCTGAATTCAGCCACGGCGTCGGTTTCTTCTGTTTCTGATACAGAATTCAATTCAAATGGTTTTACGAATTCTTGGGTCTTTTCTTGGGCTGAAAAGATACCGGCTATTTTGTCTGCTGCCATCTTGTCCGTGCTGCGCAGCGCATAGGCGTAAATATCGCTGGTCGTACTTGCACGGGCGTGTCCCGCTCTCGCTGCAACGGTTACAATGGGAACTCCTGCGGCGATCTGCAAAGTGATGTTCGTATGGCGCAAACTATGCAGGGAATAATGGTCGATATTCGCTTCCCGCAGCATCTTGTTCAGCCACCCCGTGAATGTGCTTGGATAAAGCCGCTTTCCGTTCTCCTGCGTAAAAGTGCAATCGCTTCTCTGATGGTACGAATTCTTGTTTTCCTTATCGGTGTATTCTGCATTCACATCTCCTTAAAATTTTAGAAAGAAAGGCAAGCGAATTTACACCCCACTTGCCAAAAGAAATCGGGTATCCCGATTGTCTTAGAATGTAAGTGAGACTCAAACTGAGTCTTACTTCTTATCCTGTTCCACAAAATAGGTCTTTTTGCTTCATTTTCGTTCGGTTTGACTTCACCCCTCAACAAGCCCAAATTATCCGTCGTCCGATCTATGAGATTGCCGCTTGCGGCTGCCCGTATAGACGATAATATTTCCGTTTTGTCGGTGCAGCGAATTATAACTCGGCGTCCGCTTGATCTGTCCGAATACTTCCAATACAGAGAGGTCGCTCTGTATTGTCCGCTCGCTCACGCCGAACTCTCTCACCATGACCGCCACAAGAAATCTTCGCCCGCTTCGTCGCCGTATAAACTGTAAAAGTTCTTCCCGTCGCTTATTTTTATTGTTCATAAAATCCTACTTATCGTGATAATGAAATCCCGCTTGCTTATACATGCCAGAGAGCGGATATTCTTCAAAACTTCTTTCTATATATCCATGGACAAAACAAAGGGGAAATCGGCTATTTTTTTGAATTTTTTTTATTTTTAATAATGAAGTAAAAACC
>CAUHGY010000048.1 GCA_959605945.1 uncultured Clostridia bacterium
GGGGAGGCCCGTGCGGACTTGACACGCGTGCAGCCAAAATAAACGAAGACGGCAACACCATAGAGGACGTTTACGAGCCTTATTTATTGCAGCTCGGATTTATCGCGCGCACTCCGCGCGGCAGGGTGTTGCTCAAAAAAGGCTATGAACATATAGGCTTAAAGATGCCGGAAAACAAATTCGAACAGCTTTCCTTATACGACAAAGAAAATGAAGACGAGTGATTTTGATTATTACCTTCCAGAAAATCTGATTGCCCAGACTCCCGCCGAACCGCGGGATTCCTCGCGTATGCTCGTTTACAACAGAAAGACGGACGAAGTTTTTCACGAGCATTTTTACGATATTGTAAAATACTTAAAAAAGGGAGATCTTCTCGTCAGAAACAACACCCGCGTTCTTCCCGCAAGGCTTTTCGGATATACCGATAACGGGGCGAGGGTGGAAGTATTGCTTTTAAAGAGATTCAATCTTACCGATTGGGAAGTGCTTGTCAAGCCCGGGAAAAAAGCGAAAATCGGCGCTACGCTGACGCTTGCCGAAGGACTTCGTCTCGAAGTGCTTTCGATAATCGCGGAGACGGGCAGCCGTACCGTTCGGTTTTATTTTGACGGAGTGTTTGAGGATATTATCGCCCGTATAGGCGAAATGCCGCTTCCGCCTTATATAACGGAAAAACTAAAGGATAAGGAAAGGTATCAGACTGTATACGCCAAGACCGACGGCTCTGCCGCCGCGCCTACCGCAGGGCTGCATTTTACCGAAAGGCTGCTTAAAGAAATTTCCGATATGGGTGTAGAGATAGCCGACATCCTTCTGCACGTGGGGCTGGGCACTTTCCGCCCCGTCAAGGCCGACGATATTTCCGGACACCACATGCATTCCGAATATTACGAAATCGGCGATGCCGCCGCCGAAAAGATAAATCGCGCCAAAAAAGAAGGCCGCAGAGTGATAGCGGTCGGCACGACATGCGTGCGCACTCTCGAAAGCGCGGCGGACGAAAACGGGTTTGTCCGCCCTGTAAAGGCAGACACCGATATATTTATCTATCCTCCGTATAAATTCAAATGCGTCGACGCGCTCATAACTAATTTCCACCTGCCCAAATCGACTCTTGTGATGCTCGTATCCGCTTTTTCATCCCGGGAAAAAACGCTTGAACTTTATAATCTCGCAGTGGAAAAGGGGTATAGGTTTTTTTCTTTCGGCGACGCCTGTTTATTTCTATAAGCTACGCAAACGGGCGCCGAGTTTATCGCGCTTTACGGCCATATACCGATATGTATGTTCCCTTCGTCGCTTGCGCACGCTTCCGTTTCCGTTCGGTTATCGAAAGAAAGGGTAAGTTGAAAAATTGACCGGTAAACCGCGTTAACGTTTTGCGCTTGACTTCGATGACCGAAAAGTTTATGTCCGATAAAGTTTTTTTATCTGATTCGCAAGGGGGTACCTTGCTTTTCTGCAAATATACGGCCGACAGGAAATTCAGCGGCGTAGTCATACGTTAATTCATGTTTTCATGCAAATTGAAAACCAAAAAACAAAATATTAAAAAAATATTATAAAAAAACTCTGAAATGGAAAAATTCTATTACGAAACCGTTAAACAGGACGCCAAAACAGGTGCCCGAGCGGGCATTCTGCATACTCCCCACGGCGATATTGAAACGCCGACGTACATGCCCGTAGGCACACAGGCGACCGTCAAGGGCGTTATGCCGCGTGATTTAAAAGAGGCGCGTTCGCAGATTATTCTTGCCAATACATATCATCTGTATATGCGACCGGGCGACGAGCTAGTTAAAAAGGCAGGCGGCCTGCATAAATTCATGGCATGGGACAGACCTATTTTGACTGACAGCGGCGGATTTCAGGTATTTTCGCTGGCTAAACTCAACAAGATAAAAGACGAGGGCGTGTATTTTAACTCTCATGTGGACGGCAGCCTTCATTTTATAACGCCCGAAAAGGCGATTGAAATAGAGAACAATCTCGGCGCGGATATAATTATGGCGTTCGACCAGTGTTCGCCTTACGGGGCGGACTATGCGCAGTCGAAAGCGGCGATGGAACGCACTCTCAAATGGCTTGACAGGTGTTATAAAACCCACTCGAACCCCGAACAGGCGCTTTTTCCCATAGTGCAGGGCAACGTTTTCAAAGACCTGCGCGCGGAAAGCCTTAAACAGACCGTTCCTTATGCAAAATACGGCATCGGAATCGGCGGACTTTCGGTAGGCGAACCGAAAAGCGTTATGTATGACGTGCTGGACAGCATGCTGGATTTATACCCGACGAATATACCCCGCTATCTTATGGGTGTGGGCAGCCCCGATTGTCTGGTGGAAGGCGTGCGCAGGGGAATAGATATGTTCGACTGCGTTCTTGCGACCCGTGTCGGCAGAAACGGTACTGCGCTTACGAGCGCAGGTAAAATCGTCGTCAGAAACGGCGCGTATAAGGAAGATTTTTCTTCTCTCGACGCCGAATGCGACTGTTACGCATGCAGGAATTACACCAAAGCTTATTTAAGGCATATGATCAACGTCGGCGAGATGATGGGCGGAATGATGCTCAGTCTGCACAACATAACTTATCTCAACAAACTTATGCGCGACATCAGAAACGCCATACTTTGCGATTCGTTCACCGAATTTGCCGAGGAGTTTTACGCGAAAACAGGCGGAAGTTACAGATAAAAGGCGAAAAAATTTCCGCATTTAAGCAACTTGTATATAAAGTGTTGCAAAACGCTTGATTTTCGTTTTAAAATACTTTACAATAATTACATTGTATCAAAAACAATTTTAAGGAGAACATAAAATGATTTGGAACTTGTTGGCTGACGCTGCAGATGAAACGCCCAAAGGCAGTAATGTCGGAACCATAATTATAATGGTGGTGCTTGTCGTCGCGATAATAGGGCTTTTCGTGTGGCAGAGCATTTCGGGCAAAAAGAAACAGAAAGAAGCGCAGAACATGCTTAATTCCATCAAGGTTGGCGACAGAATCAAGACTATAGGCGG
Source organism: uncultured Clostridia bacterium (assembly GCA_959605945.1). Lineage (GTDB taxonomy): Bacteria > Bacillota > Clostridia > Christensenellales > Borkfalkiaceae > UBA1259. The sequence continues at coordinate 3,030 of CAUHGY010000048.1, forward strand.
AGTCTGCGGCTACCTTGTAGAGATCAACGACGCTGAAAACACCATAGTTATAGAGACCGGCAGCGATGCGGAAGGCAATAAGTCTTATATAAAATTCGACAAGGGCGCTATTTATCAGACCGCGCCCGCAAATGCCGCGGCGCCCGCCGAACCCGTTCCCGCAAAGGAAGAAACGGAAGCGAAAGAGACAAAGGAAGAAACTTCCGATAAAACTGCCGACGAGACGGTTGCCGAAGTAAAAGCTGAAGAAAAACCCGAAGAAAAAACGGAAACCGCCGATAAAAAGAAGAAGAGCAAGAAAAACAGGGAAGAATTTTAATTCCGTCATAAAACAGACACGCCCCGCATACTTTTATATAAAAAGTACGCGGGGTTTTTATATGGAAGAATCAAAAGGCAAAGGGGCGTTTTTTCTGTCGGTTTTAAAAGGCACGGTTATCGCTTTGATTTTTGTTCTGGCTGCCGTTCTGATTTTTGCCGGAGTGATAAAAATCGCATCGCCGGGCGATAAGGTGATAAAACCCGTCAATCAATTTATCAAGGTAGTGGCGGTTTTTGTGGGCTGTTTTTTTTCGCTCAAAGGTAAAATGGGCTATTTAAAAGGCGGACTTATAGGCATATTATCGACGGTATTGTGTTATTCGGTATTTTCGCTTATCGGCGGAGAGCTTAATTTCGGTTATTCTTTTCTGATAGATTTGCTTTTTACCGCGGCGGCGGGAGTGCTTTCCGGTATCATCGCCGTGAACGTCAGAAAAGACTGACGCAATACCCCGGATTTTTTGGGGCGTGGAGAAAACGTTAAGATACGCAGGAGAAATTTTCGGCATAGTTTTCTGCCGTTCCGCCGATGCGTTGCGTCGGCGGAACGGCGTATTTTTTTGTCATTATTTTTTTATCTTGACCGATATACATTAAAACAGTTGGCAAATCAGTTTGATTTATATATAATTATATTGCATAAAGGTAGCTGTAAAACAGCAACCGTATTCGGCCGGCTGTCCGTGCGGGGCATCGGGTAAACACGTTGCAATAAAATGTTAGAAAAGGGGAAGGAAATGGAAAAAATTCTTCAGAAACTAAAAGACGCCGACTTAAGAGAATATCGCAGTTTGCCTTTTTGGTCTTGGAACGACAGGCTGGATAAAGACGAGCTTATTAAACAAACAGAGTGGATGAAAAAGCAGGGATTCGGCGGTTTTTTCATGCACGCAAGAAGCGGTCTTACCACAGAATATCTCGGGGAAGAGTGGTTTGAGTGCATAAAAGCATGCATACAGGCGGGCAAACAGCTGGATATGGAATGCTGGGCTTATGACGAAAACGGCTGGCCCAGCGGATTTGCAGGCGGCGAGCTTTTAAAAGACGAAAACGACCGCGACCGCTATCTCACTTATTCCGTCGGGGAGTATGATGAAAAAGCACTCGTTTCTTATTGTTTAAGCGGCGAAAAACTTGTTCGCGCTGCGGGACAGAGAGAAAAATATCACGGAGATTATCTAAATGTTTACGAGCATGTGGCGGCATCGACGGCAGACGTGCTTAACACCCGTGTGACGGATAAATTTATAGCTCTCACACACGAAAAATATAAAAAAGAATGCGGGGACGATTTTTCCGTGCTCAAAGGTTTTTTTACCGATGAGCCGCAATATCAGCGCTGGGCGCATCCTTATACCCGAATTCTTCCTGAATATTTCGCTGAGACATACGGGCAGGATATTTTAGACGGGCTCGGACTTTTATTCGTCGAAAAGGAAGGATACAGGGATTTCCGTTACAAATACTGGCTTGCCATGCAAACCCTGTTGCTCAACTCTTTTTCTAAAAAAATATACAATTGGTGCGAAAAAAACGGAGTCATGCTGACGGGGCATTATATTGAGGAAACTTCTCTCGGCTATCAGATGGTATGCTGCGGCGGCATTATGCCGTTTTACGAATACGAACACATTCCCGGGATAGACAAACTCGGTCGCGAATCGGGCAGTCCGGTTGCGCCGAAACAGGTGTCTTCGGTTGCCCGTCAGCTTGGGAAAAAGCGCGTCATTACCGAAACATTCGGATGCTGCGGCTGGGACGCTACGCCGAGAGAGCTTAAACTTATAGCCGATTGTCAGTATGCAAACGGCGTCAATCTTATGTGTCAGCACCTTTTGCCTTATTCGGAGCACGGTCAGCGCAAACGCGATTATCCGGCGCATTTTTCGTGGGCAAATCCGTGGGTGAGAAAAGATTTCAAAACATTTAACGATTATTACGCAAGACTCGGGTATCTGCTCGGCGAAAGCGAGGAGATTGTTTCCGTCGCGCTGTTCTGTCCGGTCAGAAGCATGTATTTTGACTATAAACGCGAGAATTTCGAAAAACAGCAAAACCCCGTTGACGAAAGTTACATAGAACTCTGCGGCAGGCTTTCGGCGATGAACGTTCCTTACCATATCCTGGATGAAACGGTCATGGAAAAGCATGCCTGTGTCAGAAACGGAAAACTCGTTGTAGGAGAATGTTCTTACGACACTGTGGTTTTTCCGAAAACTCTCACTATGGGTAAGTTCACCGCACGGCTCATGGAGGATTTTGCGCTCGGCGGCGGCCGCCTTGTGTTTACCGACGGGCTTCCGCAGTATCTGGAGGGAGAACCGCATACATATTCGTTTAAAAGCAACGCAAAGCTTTGCGATGTGGCGGCGAGTCAGCCTTACACCGTCAGCCGCTACGACACCGGCGTGCAAAGCACTCTCCGCCGTTTTAACGGCAAAGAATTTATATTCGCCGTCAACACGGGCGACGGAGAAGCGAAATTGCGTTTCGAAGGCGATTTTAAGAGCTTTGACGCTTTGGATATCGAAAGCATGACGTATAGAAATCTGCCGTCGGAAGTGGTTTTCGGCGCGGGCGAATCTTATGTATTGTTTTTTTCCGACGAGACGGAAAAGCCTGAAGATAAAAAGAGGCACATTGCTCTTGAAGGCGAATTCAAAGTTGTTTCGCACACGGGCAATTATTTAACGCTCGACAGACTGCGCTATTCGACCGACGGCGTAAATTTCAGCGATGAAATCGGATATATGGGCGTGTTCAACCAACTGCTTGAAAGCCGTTATAGCGGAAAGGTATTTTTAAAATACCGTTTTAAAGCAGCGTTCATTCCCGGAAGCCTCAAATTGCTTTGTGAGGACATGAATAACGTATGCTGTACCGTCAACGGTCATAAGGTGACGTTCGACGGCGTTTCTGATTTCGAAAAGCAGATTTATACTGCAGAGATAGCGCCGTTTTCTATAATCGGCGAAAACGAAATTACCGTGGAAATAAATTTTTACGAAAGCGAAAACGTATATTATGCGCTGTTCGGCGAAAATGTAACCGAAAGCCTTAAAAACTGTCTCGCATACGACACCACTGTCGAAGCGTGTTATTTGCAGGGCGATTTCGGAGTGTTTTCCGATCATGAATTTAAAGACGGTAAAGAAAAGAACGTGCTGATCTGTGACGGCGATTTTTATATAGATAAGCCGAAAAAATATATTTCCGATACCGTAAAGGACGGTTTTCCTTTCTTTGCGGGAACAATCGTTCTTGAAAAGAAATTTATTACGGATAAAGGGCCTTGCGTGCTCGATCTCGACGGGCGTTTTCATCTTTGCGACGTTACGGTCAACGGCAAAACAGCGCCGAAGTCGTATTTCGGTACTTCGGTCGACATAGGCGATTTGCTGGTTAAGGGCGAAAATACAGCGGTCATATCGCTTTGTTCTGGCAATCGCAATCTTTTGGGGCCGCATCATTTGAAAGAGCGGGAGGAACCGTTCAGCGTCGGACCGGAGACGTTCGAGCTGACCGGAACCTGGACTGACGGTAAAAGCAGTATGGAAAGAGAAAGTTATTCTTTTGTGAAATTCGGGCTTTTCGGGAAATAATGAGTTCGTTAGGCCGATGCGCAAAAACACATCGGTCTGCTGACGTCGGACAAAGGCGGGTGCGCATATATTTCCGTCCGGCGGAGTTCGGCATCGGACGTTTGTTAAGCGGAGAATAAAAGAGCTCCGTTAAACGGCATTAAAAAAATTTTCGAAAATGCGTGTGGCGATGGGCCGTAAAGAGTTTTTCTGTACTTACCAAAGCGAAACGGACATGCTCTGTCGGGTAAACTTTTCGGATTTTACGGTCTTTTACGGCAACAGGAAAAAGCCGTTGCGCCGTATCGCCGTATGTAAAATTCCGAAAAAAATTATTGCCGAAAATCAAAAACAGCCATGCTGAGTACGATATATTTAACGGAGAATGAAAATGAGTGTTACTTTGGCTATAATAATCGGGTTTTCTGTCATCTTTGTATCCACCACGCTCGGGTCGTCATTGGTGTTTTTTTTCAAGCGCGATATTTCCGAAAAAGTCAATACAGTGTTTCTCGGTTTTGCGGCGGGAATTATGATAGCCGCGTCCATCTGGTCGCTGCTTATTCCGTCGATAGAAGGCGCTTCCGATTGGGGAACATGGAGTTTTGTGCCTGCCGTGGTCGGTTTTATTCTCGGCGGACTGTTTTTGGTATTGCTCGATAAAATCGTTCCGCATTCGCACGTGGGAACTCTTGAAGAAGAGGGGCCGCATTCAGATATAGGCAAACCCGTAAAAATGTTTCTTGCGGTCACCATACACAATATCCCGGAAGGGCTGACCGTGGGCTTTACGTTCGGTGCGGCTGCACTTGCGGGAACTGGCGAAGCCATGCTCGGCGCACTGGGGCTTGCATTGGGAATTGCAGTGCAGAATTTTCCCGAAGGTGCGGCGGTAGCATTGCCGCTGAGACAGCCTTTACAAAGTCGGTTCAAAGCATTCCTCTACGGCATGGGCAGCGGCGTTGTCGAGCCTGTGGCGGCTATCGCGGGATTTTTTCTCACTTCCGCTTTATCGGTGGCGCAGCCTTGGTTTTTGGCATTTGCGGCGGGCGCAATGATATTCGTGGTGGCCGAGGATCTGATTCCCGACGCAAAGCTTACATCGCATCCGCATTTAGGCACCTGGGGCGTCATGATAGGTTTTGTTTTGATGATGGTTCTGGACGTAGCTTTGGGGTGAATTCGGCCGCCGTCAGCCGTCGCGTTTGTTTTATATATGACAGAGATTTTTTACGAAATAGAAAAAATAAGCAATAATAAAGAAAAATTTCCCAAGCTGATGTTGCTCGCAGACCCGGATGAAAAATCAATTGAACGCTATTTTATGAGAGCGGAGATTTTAGTTCTGCGCATATCGGGAAAAACGGCGGGAGTGGCAGCTTTTACCGACGAAGGCGGCGGTATTTGCGAGATCAGGAACCTGGCCGTTCATCCTGATTTTCAAAAAAAAGGATGGGGAAAAAAGTTACTGCTGTCTGCAGAAAAAATTTTTTCGGAAAGATTTTCTGTTTTTACCGTTGGCACGGGCGATAGTCCGCTGACTGTACCGTTTTATAAAAAATGCGGGTTTAAAGTGACGCACAGACAAAAAAATTATTTTACCGATAACTATTCTTTCCCCGTTTACGAAGAAGGGCGGTTACTGAAAGATATGATTTATCTGGAAAAAAGATTGCGCCGTGCGGGCGAGATGCGGGGAGATAATGAAAATGTCTGACGGTTTAATTTTAAGATTTGCCGGGGAAAGCGATCTTTGTGCGATCGGCGGACTTGACCGACTGAACGGGAATGCGCTGCAGAATTGCGTTAGAGAAGGCCGCGTCTTAGTTGCAGAAGCTGGCGTTGTGATTGCGGGGGTGTTGCGTTTTTCTTATTTTTGGGAAGAGATACCTTTTATGGATTTTTTGTTTGTGAGAGAAGATTTCCGTTCGCAGGGTATCGGAAAACGGCTTTTGAATTTTTATCACCGTACATTGCAAAATAAAGGGCATAAAACTGCCATGACATCTACTTTGCAATGTGAAAGCGCACAGCATTTTTATGTCAAGGCGGGGTATAAAGCGATCGGAGGATTTGAAACCGAAGACGGTTACGAATTGATGTTCGAAAAGAGATTGTAGTTTATTGCCGTAAAATTCATGATGACGCTTCACCCGCAAAGAACCGCCGTCCGCATATGCTGACGGCGGTTAAAAATATTTAAAAGGAAAAAGATAAAATGAAATGCAAATTAATAAAAAAACCGAGGCTGGTTCTTGTCGGATACAAAAGGCGGTTTACAGGCGCGCCTTACGGCGAAGAACGCGCGGCGCAGGAAGAAAAGTTTTTTTCGGAGACGCGCGCAAAACAGTGGCTTCTTATCGGCGCGTCATGCGATTATTCCAAAGATTACTGCGTGATAACCAATGCAGATGACGGCGGATACGATTTTTATATAGCTTACGAGCTTGACGAATGGACGAGAAAAGCTATGTTTGACCGCGAGATCACGGGTGTGGATTTTATGGATAAAATGGGTTTTGAAACTTTGGTTATAGACAGTCGGTTTTATGCGGTTTTTCAAACGGAAAAGAAAAAACGCCCCGTGGACGATTATATTAGACTTCGCAAGGAAATCAACGCGGCAGAGAGCGACATGAATTTTGATATAGTGAAAAACGCTCCAGAACTGTCGGTTTACCATTGGCGTTTGCGCAGCGGAAAAGAAGAGGAAAAATATATCGAGATATATATTCCCGCGGAAAAGAAACGGATCGGGAAATGATGATTTTATAGTCAGGAATGTTCGCTTTCCGCGGCAATAGCCGTCTGAAAACTCCGCAAATTATAATTCAATTCGGGAGACACGGAAATAAAGAATAATACGGACATAAAATTCCGCACCCGCAGGATATCCTGCGGGTGCGGATGTTTTGTAGCCTTTAGCGAAAAACTACCACCGCTTGGAGCGGTGGAATTAAAAATCTTTAGATAAAAGAATCCTCCTATGATTTTATAGGATATGATATTTTAAAATTAAATATAAAACCTTTTTCTGCTGACGAATGTTTCCGTTTTGTAATATGAACTAAGCTGTCGGGTTAACGGCGGCAATCTTTTCCGATAAGGCGTATCGCGAAAAATCTTAAAGTTTTTAACACGTTCGCTCCTTTAACCCTGTATCGGCGAAAAAGGAATAGGGATTGAAGGTTGTTGTCGGTAAAAAATTTTATTGCGGCTCTGCGCCCGTAACGAAAACGGTTTGTTTATAAATCGGTGTTTTATTCTTATTTTTTGTTTTGATTTTATAACGTCGGAAAATTAATCTTCGTAATTAGCCTTGGCCGAAAGGCGCAGGATTTTTATCATGTAAACTGCGGCAGCGTTTCTTTCGCGTTCGGAAAAAGCATAGTCCGGAAAACCGCAGTGTGTCAGAATGGCTTTCAATGCGGCGTCCGCGCGCTTTCCGCTTAACACAGAGCATTCGCCTTCTGCCATAAAACTTTCGTACAGGGCCGTTATGCCGTGCGCCGTTTCGGCATAGCGCAAAAACCTGTCGCCCTCGATAAAAACGTAAGGGTTATTTTTTAATAAATCGTATTTTTTGCCGTCTGCGGCGCCGTGAAAGTAGATGACAAGACTTCCCTTTTCGATCTCATAGCCGAAAGATACGGGGACCACATAAGGATATCGGTCTCCGTTTATGCCTATTCTGACGGTATCCGTCCTGTCGATTATGGAAACTATTTTTTCGAAATCGGTTATTTCTCTTTCTTTTCTTCGCATTTTTCTTTATCGGAACTGTCGGAGCCTTTATTTTTCGCCGACGCAGTTTTGACGTCGATATTAGGCGTGAATTTTTTTGTGGAGAGATGTTTTTTTCTCAGCAGCGTGTTGATGATGATCATAGCCTGCAAAGGAGCGCCCAGAAGAAAAAGGTGCCAAAGATTATATTCCAGCAATTGCAGATACGACGCGGTAATCAGCCCCCAGGCAAAAAGCGAGAGCAGAACGGTATTTGCCCATTTGATATTGCGGTTTGCTTTGTTGTAGCGACATACTATGAACGAAGCGGGCGGCACTGCCCATATAAATACCTGCCAGAAACGGAATCCTTTTATTATTTCCACTCCAACGTATATGAGAACGGCCACCGTAAAAACCGAAACCACCGCCAGACACAGCGTAGCTATTTTATTGGCGTAGAATTCCTTGTATTGCTGCGACGCCTGATCTGAAATTTTCAGTACGGCGTTTTCTTTCGTCAGATCGTCTATCGTCACGTCGAAAATCTCCGCAAGCGAAGAAAGCGCTGTTATGTCCGGCACCGAAAAACCGTTTTCCCATTTGCTGATGGTTTTATCCGAATATGAAATTTTTTCGCCGAGTTCGGACTGTTTCATTCCGTGGGCTTTACGGAGCTCCTGAATATTTTTGGCTATATTTTGTTCGATTTGTGTGTTCATGGCTATATTTTAACGTTAATTCTATGAAGTGTCAAGTGTTTTCGATAATTCTCCTTTTCCGAGAGCGGCGTTCTCTACTAAATAGAGAATTGTAGAATAAACGGAAAGCGGCAGAGATTTACATTTGCTTTGTTAAACAATATAATGAAACTATAAAAATGTCGTAATATGATGTTTTTTAAATTTATTAAAAGCCGTAAAGCCGCGGCGAGCCGCAGGTTACGGACTGAATGAAAAATACAAAGGAGGTGCGGTTTTCTAAATGTACGGTAAGCTGAAATCAAAAAGAAAACTTTTAATTCTGATTATTTCGGCGCTGCTCGTTCTCGTTACGGCGGGCGTGACGCTGTTTTTTGCATGCAGCGGAAATGAGACTCCGAAGTTTTCGGTCAGCGGAAAAGTGACCGTTGACGGAAAACCGCTTGCCGGTTATTCGGTAGAGTCTTCGTTCGGTATCTGCCTAACAGACGAAGAAGGCGCCTACAAATTCGACGGTGTATCGGGTGAAATTACGATTTCGTTTTCCGACGAAGATTATTATTTCGGTAATTTGGAAAAAACATTCAGCAGCGAAAACGTGTTTGACGCAGACGGCAAATCTTACAGAGCGGTGTCCGGCGTGGTGAAAAACGGAAATTCGGCGGTTGCCCTTGCGGAAATAACCGTAACGGGTCTTAACGGCAGTTTTTTTACCGTTACCGACGGCAACGGCGCTTTCAAAGTTGACAAACTTGCCGGAGAAGTTACCGTCAGCGCGGCGAAGGACGGTAAAAAGTTTTTTTCGAAAACGCTCGGGGAAAACGAGTGCAGCGCGGAAATTAACGCCACAAGCCCTTTCGCTGTGGCTTTCGTATATGAAGAAGGGCTTGAAAACGTCTCTTTCGAATATTTGTTGGACGGTGAAAAACAGTCGTTTTCGGGCGCTAATCTTGAATTCGACGGCGTCACATACGGATCGACGCTTGAATTCCTCTCCGACGAGTACGCTTTCAGCGAAAAATCTATCACTGTCGAAAAAGAAAATGACAGAAAGACCGTTTATGTCTATAAAAAATATCAGCTATCGGGCAATGTTTTTTGCGGCGACGCCGCGGTAGAAGGTGCGGAAATACGCATTGACGGTATCAAACGCGCAGATACCGATTCCGACGGTGCGTTTCTTATAGAAGATTTGTACGGCGAACATACCGTAACAGCATATAAAGAAGGCTTTACGGGTTGCTCTTTTACCGTTTCCAAAGACGTTGCGGAAATAAATTTCGAACTGTTTTACAGCATTGAAGGCAGGGTTATGTTTGAAGGTAAAGGTCTTGCCGACGTGGCGGTCGTTTGCGGCGGCAACACTGTTTATACCGACGTTGACGGCAGTTACAGACTGAATGCGTCGTTCGGAGATATTATTTCTTTTGAGAAAGCGGGTTATTTTATCGACGGCGGAGGATCGGTATCGCAGAATTTTGACGGCAGGGCAACCGCTCATAAATATTATAACGCGGAGATAATTGCAGAGGGCGATTATCCCGATATCCTGGAAATTCTTATAGACGGAGAAAGATACGAGATAAAAGACGGTAAACTGATTCTCGATAACACATACGGCGAAAAGACGCTGCAATTGATCACGGAAGGCTATCACTTTGAATATCCTTCTTTAATCAGCAGATTTGATAACCGCGTTACGATAAAGTCGGCAAAGCTTTTTGATGCCGTCGGTCAGGTCAGAAGCGGAAATATCAATTTAGACGCGGACGTATTTGTAAACGGCGTTCGGGTCTGTACCGCGGAAAACGGAGAGTTTGCCCTTGAAAATCTTAAAAAAGGCGATATTTTGAAAGTAACCGCCGACGGATACGTTTCATCGGAAAAAACGCTTGTAAACGAAGAGAATTTTCTTTCTTTCGATCTGACGTATACGGTAAAAATAGAAGTTCGAAGCGGCGGCAGGACTGTCAGAAATTTTGTTGCCGAGACAAACGGGCATAAAACCGAAGCGGGCGATTTCGCTGAGATAAGCGGACTTACGGGAGAAGTGTGCATAACGCTTTCCAAAGATCATTATGACGTTGCCTCGCTTACCGTGCGGAAGGGCGGAGAGTATGTG
>CAUHGY010000049.1 GCA_959605945.1 uncultured Clostridia bacterium
CGATTTCACCCCCACTCCCGCAAACGCCACATCCACTATCAGGCTGTCTCCTTGTCCTCTTACCGCTATGACTGTTCCCTCTCCGAATTTAGTATGACGAACTCTCCCGCCCGCTTTGTAGCCGGTAACATTTGCAGCTTCGTTTACTTTCGGTTTATTATCTTTCAAAAAAGTTTTGGCATAAGACGATGAATATCCGCCGGCGCCGGAATCATATCCGTCCTTATAATTTTCAAAAGTCCGTTTCTCATGCCTGTAAAAAGTGTTTTCATCTTTTTTTCTTTCCGGCGAAAGCACCGGCTGAGCCTCTTTCAAAAAACGCGATTGCGACATATATTCCCTGCCGCCGTACAAATATCTGCTCGAAGCCCGTGTAAGATAAAGCCGCTCTTTGGCTCTCGTCACGGCAACATACATCAGTCGTCGTTCCTCTTCGAGTTCATCGTCGTTCCCGTCGCTGCGCGATATCGGTAAAATCTTTTCGTCAAGCCCGGCAACAAACACGCACCTGTATTCAAGTCCTTTCGCAGAATGAATGGTTGCAATTGTAACTGCATCGCCGGAATTTATGGCGTCGGTATCCGAACTTAAAGTTACGGAATTCAAATATTCCGAAAGACCCGCCCCGGCGTTGTCGTTTTCAAACAACTCAGCTGAATTTTTCAATTCGCTGATATTCATTATTTTTGCATTGTTTTCTTCCGTTTTCTCGGAAAACTGTTCTAAAAACCCTGTTCCGTCAAGTACATAATCGATAAGGGCCGCAACGGTATTGTTTGCGGCAAACGCCCTGAAATTGTCAAGCAGCACCTTGAAATTAAACAATTTTATTTTTGCGGCCGCTCCGATAGCCGTCATATCCAAATTATCGATCCCTTCGTACAGCGAAAGACCGTTTGCGGCACAATATTCTCGCAGTTCTTTAAGTGTTTTATCGCCTATTCCGCGTTTAGGGCAACCCACGCTTCTTAAAAATGATTCGTTATCCGATGGATTATTGACAATTTTCAGGTATGCCAAAACGTCTTTTATTTCTTTTCTCTCAAAAAATCTGAACCCGCCGTACACTTTATAGGGTATCGCATATTTCGTAAATTCCTGCTCGAATGCACGGGAAAGAGCATTTACGCGCATAAACACGGCAAAATCTCTGTAATGCAAATCTGTTCGCGCCATAAGGTTTTTGATCTGTATAGCGGCAAAAGCCGCTTCGTTATTTTCATCGGTTCCGACAAAAGTTTCCACTCTGACGCCTTCGGAATTTTCCGTCCACAATTCTTTTTCCCTGCGTCCGGTATTGTTTGCTATTATGCAGTTTGCAAGTTGCAAGATTTTTTTTGTAGATCTGTAATTTCTCTGCAACTTATAGATTTTTGCACCCCTGTAAATATCGTCAAAACCCAGAATATTTTCTATTTTAGCGCCGCGCCAGCCATAAATGCTCTGGTCGTCATCGCCGACAACGAAAATATTTCCGTGTTTGACGCTGAGTCTCTGCGCAATTGCAAACTGAACCTTATTTGTATCTTGAAACTCATCAATATGTATATATTCGAATTTACCCGAATAATAGTCGGCAACTTCGGGAAATTTAACAAAAAGTTCGTATGTTTTAAAAAGCAAGTCATCAAAGTCAAGAGAATTGGAACGGGCAAGTTGCTCTTCATATGCCTGATAAACATTGCAAATATCATCTATAAAACGCAGCTCGGCCCGCGCTTTCTTATACTCAGCCGGAGAAAGACATTCATTTTTAGCGTTTGAAATATGACTTTTAGCCGATTTCAAAAGCTTATCGGCTTCCAATCCCAAATCATCAAATACTCGTTTTAAAACTTTATCTTTATCCGTTTCGTCGTATATGGTGAAATTTTTATCATATCCGAGTTTATCTATATCCCGTCTTAAAATTCTTACGCACATGCTGTGTATTGTGGAAACCCACATTTCCGCGATCTCGTCGCCTATAATATTGCGCAGACGTTCTTTCATCTCTTCCGCGGCTTTATTGGTAAATGTAATAGCCATAATGTTCCGCGGCGCTACGTTCTTTTCGAGTAACAGATAAATTATACGACTTACCAAAACACGCGTTTTCCCGCTGCCTGCCCCGGCTATTACCAGAATGGCGCCCTCGGTATCGACAACGGGCTTTATTTGCTCTTCATTGAGTTCATTCAACAGTTTATTCAGTATTTCCTTTTTTTCGGCATCGTTAGTCATATTTAAAACCGCACATTATTTTTTTAGATTTAAAGTATATCATAAAAGCTAATTTTATTCAAGCGCACAAAAAACAAAATTGAGCATAAACGTAAATTTAACGCTTTCTTTTATTGCTAAATATTTTCAGATGTGATAAAATTTATTATAAAATTGAAAGTTAACAAAGTGAAAAATTCAGTCAGCATATTCGCATAAAAATAAAGGAGTTTTTGATGAACAGAAATTGGCTTGTCGGCAAAACTGTCATAATCTCGGGAGCGAGCGGCGGCCTTGGTTTTTCTTTATCCCGTCTGCTTATAGAAAAATATGATTGCAAAATAATAGGTATCGCCCGTAACGAAGAAAAAATCAAAAAAGCGGCGGCTTCTCTCGGAAAAAAATCAGATAACTTTTCCTATCGAATTTTCGACGTAACCGACATAGAAGCCTGGCGGAACTTAAGAAAAGAATTAGAAGATTCCGGCACGCTTCCGGATATTCTCATAAACAACGCAGGATTTATGCTGCCCTTTGCAAAATTTCATAAATATTCCGAAAAGGAAATTGCTGAAATAATAAATACTAATTTCACCGCACATATAAATGCTACAAAAATTTTCATTCCGCTTTTGGAAAAATCCAAAACCCCGGCAATAGTCAACATTTCAAGTGCGGCGGGAATATGCGCCGTCGTCGGCGAAAGCATGTACTGCGCCACCAAATATGCAATGCGCGGATTTACGGAGACATTGCAACAGGAATACAAAAATTCTTTTTACATAGGCGGAGTTTATCCCGGATTCATCAGAACGGATATTCTGAACAGGCAGGATGAAAAGACAAAACAAAATAAACTGATTAACAAAATGATGATGCCTGTCGAAAAGGCATCTGAAAAAATAATTAAGCGAATAAAAAGACGCAAAAAACGCATCGTCATCGGCGCAGACGGAAAAAGCATGAGCTTTTTTTCAAGGATAATGCCGTCGCTTACCCCCACAATAATAACAAAAGTATTAAAAGCTTCGAAAATGGATATGTTCAAAGAGGTTTTCGACAAGGAGTAAAAATGAAAAGAGTTTTAACGGTACAGGACATTTCCTGTGTAGGAAAGTGTTCGCTAACAGTAGCTTTACCCATAATTTCGGCATTCGGCGTTGAAACGGCAGTTTTACCTACGGCCGTACTTTCTACGCATACCGCATTTAAAGGCTTTACGTTCAGAGATTTGACCGAAGACCTTACGGCAATATGCAAACATTGGAAAGAAGAAAAAATCGAATTCGACGCTATTTACACCGGCTATCTCGGCTCTGCAGAACAACTGAATATTGTATCGGACATTTTCCGCGATTTCAGAAATTCACATTCATTCTACATTGTGGACCCCGTTATGGCTGATAACGGTAAACTCTATGCAGGATTTGACATAGCATTTGCAAAAAATATGGCAAAATTGTGCGCAAAAGCAGATGTTATAGTTCCCAATCTGACAGAAGCAAGTTTCCTTCTCGGCGAACCTTACGCCGGCGAAGATTATACGGAAGAATACATCAGAAACCTGCTTGTAAAACTATCTGATCTCGGAGCTGAAAAAGCAGTGCTTACAGGAATCAGCTTTGATAAAAACCTTCTGGGCGTTTATGCATACGACAGCAATTCGAAAGAATATTTTTCTTACTACAGAGAAAAACTTCCCTGCTCTTTCCACGGTACCGGCGACGTTTTTGCCAGCGCTCTGTGCGGAGCCATGGCCACCGGAAACAATCTCGAAAACTCACTTAAAATCGCCGTCGACTATACTGTAGAAAGCATCAAAGTAACGCTGGAAAACCCGTCGCATAATTGGTACGGCGTCGATTTTGAAAACGCTTTTCCCTATCTCATGGACAGAATTAAAAAATAACCGCATATAACAAATAAAAAGATATTTTTTTATAATCAAACGTTTTTAAACTAAACGGATAAAACCGTCAAAAACAACACAAACGGCCTGCGCGTGACTCCGCACAGGCCGTTTGTTTATAAAGATTTTTTAATAAATTACAATGTCCGTTATATTTAATAAAATAAATTAAATTAACTCCGTTCAGCATAAATTAAATTAACTCCGTTCAGCGGCAGAATATTAAGGCTGCAATTATACCAGCAAGAACTGCCGCTCTTGCAATAGAAAATTAAAAGCCGTACACCTGTTTTCCGCATCCGTGCCGCTGCCCCGAGATTCTCTTTCAATATCTTTTTTCCGACGTATCAATCACGCACGGTTTTTTTATACGCTTTTTTTATTTTGAAACAAGAATAGCCGATAGTTTAATATCATTTTTAGGAAAGCGGAAAAAAGTTTTACACCTCATCAGTGCAGAGATTTTCATCGAATACACTATTTCATGCGCAAGTTTGTTGCGGATACGGCGCATTTTTTCGAGCATTCCATTTTCGCCATCCCGGCCCGAAACTCCGTAAAATTCTCAAGGAACGCTTTTTCATCTCTTCTATATTTCGGCTAACTCCGCGCGCGAACTCAAAAATGCAGCAACAATTATCAAACGAGCTCGATAAATCGTTCTGTCTTCAGGAAGTTTCTGCCTGATCTCCCGCGCCCTTTATTCGCTCCCGTCGGTATATCGACCGCAAGTTTGGTTTTGTTTCGGTTTCAGCCTTTACCCGAGCATTTATTGTCGCCGCCGACGGCTTCCGGCATCTCGACATTGCCGTCAAGAGTGTCATTATAGAGGCTCTCATTTTTTATTTATTCTGTCAAGAACCAGCCTGTACCCGCCTTCGCCGTAATTCAGGCATTTATTTACCCTGCTGATAGTTGCAGTACTCGCTTCGGTATTTTTAGCAATATCGTTATAAATATTTCCCGCATAAAGCATTTCTGCAACGGCATAACGCTGAGAAATCTCTTTAATTTCCCGCACTGTAAAAGCATCGGCAAAAAATTTTTCGCACTCTTCCACGCTTTTCAGCGACAAAATGGCCTCAAAAAACCGTTGCGTCTGTTCGTTGAATATTTCTCCCATAGATTACCTCTATAATAATTTTCTTTAACATTGTATCACGTTAAATTGATAAAGTCAATAGATAGATAATTTAAAAATAAAAAACACGGTTTTTATCCCGTGTTTTCTGAAAAATATTTGCCGATAAGTAATTAAACGTATTTGTACAAGCTAAAAAATTTCTAGCGCAAAATCAACAATTTATTTCGCTTTTGAGCCCGATAATGTTTTTATGTTTTAATAGTATTGGATCAACTTCCGTAGAAATATATTCAACTACCTGCCCGGGAGCTCTGCCGATATATTTATTGGCATCAAGAACGTCATCCAGTTTGTCGAAAACAGCCTTGAAAAGATCGTCCTTTTTTATAAGTTCTATAAGATTGTTGTCTTTACCGTTCTTTTTGACGTTTTCACCGGCTTTCATTGAAAGGACCCTTATTTCCTCATGCAATTCCTGGCGATTTCCGCCGGCTTTCACACATTCCATAATAATATTTTCAGTTGCCATGAAAGGAAGTTCCGCAGCTATGTGCTTAGCAATAACCTTATCGTAAACGACAAGATTTTCCGTTATGTTCAAATAAAGCTGTAAAAGCCCGTCAACGGCAAGGAATGTCTGCGCGATAACAATACGCTTATTCGCAGAATCGTCCAAAGTTCTTTCGAACCATTGGGTTGATGCCGTAATGGCACAATTTAACGGAGTTGTTATCGCGTATCTCGCCAACGAGCCCAATCTTTCACTGCGCATGGGATTGCGTTTATAAGCCATAGCCGACGAACCTATCTGCGATTTTTCAAAAGGCTCCTCTATTTCTTTCATATGCTGCAAAAGTCTTATATCATTCGAAAACCTGTAACCGCTCTGTGCGATCTGGGAAAGTACGGAAAGAACGTTATAGTCGAATTTTCTGGGATAGGTCTGCCCCGTGACTCCGTAAACTTTATCATATCCCATCTTTTTTACGACCAATCTTTCAAGTTCTTTAACTTTTTCTTCATCATTTTCAAAAAGATCCATAAAGCTCGCCTGAGTTCCGGTTGTTCCCTTGACGCCGCGCAAACGAACTTTATTTTTCAGCTCCATAAGCGATTCATAGTCCATTACCAGATCTTCAAGCCAAAGACATGCGCGTTTGCCCACCGTAGTAAGCTGTGCAGGCTGAAGATGAGTGAAGCCTAAAGTAGGCAAATCTTTATATTTAAGAGCAAAGTCTTTGAGGTTTGAAATAACGTTGACAAGTTTTTTCAAAATAATATCAAGTGCATTATCTATAATTATAACTTCCGCATTATCCGTTACAAAACAACTTGTCGCACCGAGATGGATTATGCCCGCCGCTTTCACTGCCTGCTTTCCGTATGCCTTTACATGCGACATAACGTCATGACGAACTTGTCTTTCAAACTCACGCGCATCTTCATAGTTTATGTCTGTTGCGTATTTTTTTAAGTCCTCAATCTGTTCTTCGGTAATGTTCAGCCCCAGCTCTTTTTCGCTTTCCGCAAGAGCTATCCACAGCTTCCTCCACAAAGTGAATTTTTTATCGTCGGAAAAATTAGCCGCCATTTCTTTGCCTGCGTATCTTGTTATCAAAGGATTAACGTAAATATCTGTCTGCATTTGAAAACTCCTTGTTTTTATCACTTTTTATATATTATGTCTGATATAATGATAATAAAATTCTCTTGATTTTATAAAACGATTGTCCCGCACGAACGAGCTTTGAGAGATATAATTGCTTCCTTGCCGAAAATATCCGAACAAACCGAAACAAACCCATCGAGAAAATCGTTTTTTACGATATTTAAAACAGTTCCCGCGAAACCTCCGCCGTGCACGCGGTTTGCTCCCCCGCATAAAAATTTTCTTGTTACCGAGAGCGCTTTTATAATAGGCTGTTCTTTTCTTCCCGGCACTGCGCAGTTTTGCAAAAAACACATCGAACTGATGCCGGAACCGTTTATTTCTTTCAAAAATAATCCGTAATCATTGCCGTTCAATGCGTTTGCAGCCCGGTCGACACGTTTATTTTCTTCGTAAAAATGCACGGCACGGCACAAAGCCCTGTCGGAAATTTTATTATATAAATCAGGCATCGCCGCATAAAAATCTTGCTCCGGGACATCTATCAGTCTGTCTTTGCCGAAAAATTTCGCAACCGAATACATATCGCGCGGAATTGCAGCATATTCGTCGGTCAAATCGGCGTGACTGCCGCCCGTATTGATAAGAACAAGAGAATACCCGTCAAGCGTACCGGCAATGTCGCGGACACACAAATTATCCTTATCTCCGAAATCCAGAAGTTTCAGTCCGCCGTACGCTATTGCCGTCTGATCGAGAAGTCCGCACGGCTTGCCGAAATATTTGTTTTCTGCAAAACGCGACACTGTCGCTTTGACGCTATTATCTATTTTTCCGCCGTTATAAAGAAAGTTTTCTATTTCCGCAATAAGAACTTCAAACGACGCCGAACTCGAGATACCCGCACCGCCGAGAACATTGCTTGTAAAACACGCTTTAAATCCGCCCACGCGGAATCCGCGTTCCGAAAGTCCTTCCGCCACTCCTCTGACCAGAGCCGCGGAAGTCCCCTTTTTTTCCGATTGAGCCTCTTTGATATTGACTGTAATATCAGGATAACCCTCCGACTTGACGGTTATTACGCCGTCGTCAGTAGGAAGAAAAAATGCAAGCGTATCGAGACTTATCGCACATGAAATAACTCTGCCGCCGTTGTGATCGGTATGATTGCCCAATACTTCCACTCTGCCGCCTGACGATGCAACGAACGCTTTATCGTAGCCGAATTCTTTTTTAAAACGGCTGAATTCATTTTCATATCTTTTGAGATGCGACTTTTCACCGTCGCCGTAAAGCGCGGGAAAGACGGAAACGAGAGATTTTAAATCCGAATAAGGTTGTTTCAATAACTGCATAAATGTCTTTTCCAAAGTTTTTTTACAGTATAGCATTTTTTAAGCATTTTGTAAACAGTAATAAGCTACTGCCTCAACAAAAAAAGACTTAATTTATTTCCCGCATTTAGCCGTAACGCGCGGTTAACTGACAGATATTTCTTGACTATTTTTTTATTTTATTATATAATGAATATAATTTTTGTTAACGGAGGCTACAAACGCTTTTATGGACATTAAAAAGGTTGAAAAAAAATGGCAGGCTATATGGGAAAAAGAAAAAATAAACAGCTTCAATCCCAAAAATATCGATAAAAAATATTATTGCCTTGAAATGTTCTCATACCCTTCGGGCGCAAAATTGCATCTCGGACATTGGTATAACTACGGTCCCACGGACAGCTTTGTGCGCTACAAAAAAATGAAGGGTTATGAAGTTTTTCAGCCTATGGGATTCGACGCCTTTGGCCTGCCCGCCGAAAATTATGCCATTAAAACCGGAATACACCCCAAAGATTCAACTGAAAAAAATATAGAAAACATGGAACAAACCCTTCGCGAAATGGGTGCCATGTTCGACTGGAATTCCGAAATCAAAACATGCAACGAAGATTACTATAAATGGACCCAATGGCTTTTTTTAAAACTTTACGAAAAAGGCTTGGCTTACAGAAAAGAAGCTCCCGTCAATTGGTGCCCTGACTGTAAAACCGTGCTCGCCAACGAGCAGGTAGTAAACGGTGAATGCGAAAGATGCGGAGCTCACGTTATAAGAAAAGATCTTACCCAGTGGTTTTTCAAAATTACCGATTACGCTGAAGAGCTTTTGCAAGGTTTAAACTCCATCGACTGGCCGGAAAAAACAAAACTGATGCAGAAAAACTGGATCGGAAAATCCACCGGCGGCGAAATAGAATTTACCGCCGAAAGCGGCGACAAATTCAAGGTATTCACCACACGCGCGGACACTCTTTTCGGCGTTTCTTACGTAGTCTTGGCGCCCGAGCATCCGCTCGTTAAAAAACTTACCTCGCCAAAACAGAAAAAAGCGGTTGAAGATTATATTCTTGAAACGTCTAAGACAAACGAAATAGACCGGCTTTCTACCGCTCGCGAAAAAACCGGCGTGTATATCGGTCATAATGCGATAAACCCCATAAACGGAAAATCCGTTCCGATTTATGCTGCCGATTATGTTTTATACTCTTACGGAACAGGCGCCGTTATGGGAGTTCCCGCCCATGATGAAAGAGACTTTGAGTTTGCTAAAAAATACGGTTTGCCTATCACCCGCGTTATCAAAGGCACCAACTGCAGCGACGAACTGCCTTTTGTGGATGACGGAATAGTCATCAACAGCCTCGGTTTTGACGGGCTGACCAGCGAAGAAGCCAGAAAAGCAATAATAAATAAATTAGTAAAAGAAGGCAAGGCCTCGCATAAAACCAATTATCGCCTTCGCGACTGGCTGGTGTCCCGTCAGCGTTACTGGGGCGCACCGATCCCCATAATCCACTGTGAAAAATGCGGCGTAGTGCCGGTTCCTTACAGCGATTTACCCGTAAAGCTGCCTTACGACGTGGAGTTTACCCCAAACGGAGAATCTCCCCTTGCCAAACACGAAGGCTTTATGAACGTCACCTGCCCCGTTTGCGGAGCTCCGGCCCGTCGTGATCCGGACACTTTGGACACTTTTGTCTGTTCAAGCTGGTACTATTTAAGATACCCCGACGCCCGCAATACCGAAGAACCTTTCAATCCCGAAATCATAAACAAAATGCTGCCCGTCGATAAATATGTCGGCGGCGCCGAGCACGCGTGCATGCACCTTCTGTATTCGCGTTTTATAACCAAAGCTTTGAGAGATATGGGATATCTCAATTTTGACGAGCCTTTCAAATCGCTTGTGCACCAAGGCGTAATTCTCGGCCCCGACGGCTATCGGATGAGCAAATCCAAAGGCAACGTCATAGCTCCGGATCCTTACGTCGAACAGTACGGATCCGACGTTTTGAGGCTTTACCTTATGTTCGGCTTTTCGTATACCGAAGGCGGTCCGTGGAGCGATGACGGAATAAAAGCGATCACTAAATTTCTTGACAGAATCGAACGCCTTGCCGCAAAGCTCATTTCCACCCCATCTCTCAAAAACGACAACGACAAATCGGGCAAAGACGAAAAAGATTTGCTCTACGCTACCAACTACGCAATTAAAGCGGTAGACCGTGATATGGACACCTTTTCATTCAATACTGCTGTAGCAAGGCTTATGGAACTCGTCAATGCTCTGTATAAATACGACGGCATAAAGACGGAAAAAAATATAATGCTTGAAAAAGAATGTTTCAAAAAACTTATTCTTCTTCTTGCCCCGTGCGCCCCGCATTTTTCTGAAGAAATCTGGGAAAATCTCGGAAATAAAAATTCTATATTCCTTTCACCTTACCCCGAATGCGACGAAAAAGCCCTCATAAAAGACCAGGTAGAAATAGCAGTGCAAATCAACAGCAAAATGAGAACTAAAATGTTTGTGCCGAGCGGCATATCGCAGGAAGATGTAAAAGAATTGCTTTATTCGGACGAAAAAATAGCCGCAGAACTCGGCGACAGGGAGATAAAAAAACTTATTCTCGTTCCTAACCGTCTCGTAAACATTATTATTTAACTATAATCGGAGCAAAAAGTTTTATTGGAGAGAATCATATATGAAGAAAAAGAACTTATCACCTGCAGACACAGCCGCAACGGAGAGATATTTTCCCGACCCTGCCGCAGGACTTTCGGCAGAACAGGTCGCAAAACGCAAGGAGAGCGGACTTACCAATTATGTTGCAAAAAAATATTCAAAATCATATCTGAGTATTTTTCTCAGTAATATATGCACGTTCTTTAACCTTCTCGGTCTTTTGGTATGCATAGCGCTTGCCGCTACGGGGGCTCCGCTTTCGCGCTTCTTTTTCGTATTGATTTATTTTGCCAATATATCTATAGGAATCATACAGGAAATACGGGCCAAACTGTGTATAGACAAACTTTCTCTCATTTCCAGCAAAAATACAAAGGTTATACGCGGCGGAGAAACAACGGAAATTATGTCTTCGGACATAGTGCTTGACGACATTCTCAGTCTCGGCATAGGCAACCAGATTCCGACCGACTGTAAAATCATTGAAGGAGACGTAGAAGTAAACGAAGCGCTGCTGACCGGAGAATCGGTGGCGGTAAAAAAGAAATCGGGAGACGATCTGTTTGCCGGAAGTTTTATCACATCCGGGACGTGTACCGTACAGGCCGTTAAAGTCGGGAAAGACAATTATGTGGAAACGCTTTCCGCAAAAGCCAAAAAATACAGAAAACCAAAGTCTGAAATAATGAATGCATTGCAATTTTTCATAAAGACCATAGGTTTAATAATCATTCCGGTGGCTGCGGCGTTTATGATCAAATCCGCAATTATGATGGACCCGCTGGACTGGGTTGTTGCTGTAGACGGTACGGCGGCGGTCATCATCGGTATGATACCGTCGGGAATGTTTCTGCTCACCAGCCTTGCGCTTGCCGTGGGCGTCATCAAACTTGCACGGCATAACACGCTCGTTCAGGATCTTTACTCTCTTGAAATGCTTGCACGTGTCGATACCATCTGTTTTGATAAAACAGGTACCATCACGGACGGCAGAATGACCGTCAGCGATGTTATACCGGTTTCCGATGATAATACAGATATTGACAACATTATGGCATCCATGCTCGGTGCGCTTAAAGACAATAATCAAACGGCGATTGCGCTTTATAATAAATTCGGTCAAAGCGGAACGCTTTTTGCCGAGTCGGTGATGCCGTTCAGCTCTAAAAGAAAACTTTCCGCAGTTACGTTCCGCGATGCCGGCACTTACGCTTTCGGCGCGCCGGAATTTGTACTTAAGAATAACGAGTATCAAAAAGTTAAAGAAAACATAGACAAATACGCCGCGCAAGGCCTTCGGGTTCTTATTCTTGCTCATTCCGACAGCAGTATATGTGACGATACTCCTCCACAGGACTTTTCACCCGTGGCTATTATTCTCATCACCGACAACATAAGGGACGATGCAATATCCACAATACAGTGGTTTAAAGATAACGGCGTCAATATTAAAGTAATTTCCGGAGACAACCCCATAACCGTTGCCGAAGTATCCAAACGCGTGGGAATCGAAAATGCCGATAAATACATAAGCCTGGAAGGCCTCAGTGACAACGAGGTTATAGAAGCTGCAAATAAATACACGGTTTTCGGCAGAGTTACCCCCGACCAGAAAGCACTGCTCGTAAAAGCCATCAAAGCCGAAGGTCATGTAACCGCAATGACAGGAGACGGAGTAAACGATATTCTCGCTCTGAAAGAAGCCGACTGTGCGGTGACAGTTGCCAGCGGCAGCGATGCGGCAAGAAATATTTCTCACCTTGTGTTAATGGATAATAATTTTAACTCCATGCCGAAAATCGTTTACGAAGGCAGGCGCGTCATAAATAATGTGCAGAGTTCGGCTTCGCTTTTTCTCATGAAAACTTTTTTCGTAATGTGTTTCGCCATCATAACGCTTTGCATGCCCAGCCTTGCCACTTACCCTTTCAATACCTCTCATATGATTTTGCTTGAAACGTTCGTAATAGGGCTGCCGTCGTTCTTCCTGTCTCTGCAGGCAAACGATGCGCGCGTGGAAGGCAGATTTATCAGCACAGTTATAAGCAAGTCTTTACCGAGCGCTTTGATGATGGTTATCAGCGTGCTGATTGTTCAGATTTTTGAATGGGCTTTGGGAACTACACAGATCGCCACCGCCGAAGTTTATACAACCATGAAGGTTTATGCACTTACCTATGCGGGGCTTATAAGCCTTTATACAATATGCCGCCCTCTCAACGTTTACAGAAGTGTGCTTTTCTTCGGTAACATGCTAGTAATTGTCGCCGTAACGATTATAGCGATATTTGCCGGATTCACGCCTACGGATCTTGTCCAAATGTCTCCGCTTTCAGATTTTTGGCCTTATCTTCTTATCGTGTGTTCTGTTATACTTCTTGACATTCCTCTTATGTACGTATTGCGAAAGCTTTTTTCCAAGCTAAAAATCCCCGCAACGCTGAAAAAGAAAAAAATATCCTGATATACACTAACAGCCGTCAGTTTTTAAGCTGACGGCTGTTTTATAATTTGGAGCTTAAGCGTAAATAAACCCCCAGTTCTACTGGGGGAAGTAAAAGACTTT
>CAUHGY010000050.1 GCA_959605945.1 uncultured Clostridia bacterium
TGCTTGTGATATAATATACGCAGCAAGGCTGTAAAGCCTTGAAGACCTGTGTCTCGCGCGCTGTGCGCGCCTGCGAAATTGAATCAAGGCGCAAAAATGCCCTTGTAAATAAGAATTTTTATTTTTCGTTACAACAATATATTTCGGCGCGGCATTACAGGATTGAAATTGATTTGAACGGTAAAAAGCGGTGCACGCGCTTTGCAGATATTGTCTGAACAACACTTTATTTATAATTTATATTATAAATTTTTAATAAACAGGGAGTATATATTTCGTTAACGGAGCCGCAGATGAATAAAAAGAAAGGGCTATTCGGCAGATTTGTTCAATATTACAAACCGCACGCGCTGCTTTTTACCGTGGATATGCTGTGCGCTCTCGTCATAGCAGGGTGCAATCTCGTATATCCTATGCTGACAAGAACGATAATCAACGAATATGTACCCGATAAACTGCTTTATTCCATGCTGATAGCGCTCGGGGCGCTTCTTGCAATATATATTGTCAAAGCGGCGCTGAATTATGTTTTGCAATATTGGGGGCATCTCGTCGGCGTCAGAATGCAGGCGGATATGCGTTCGGAACTTTTTCTTAAGCTTGAACATCTTCCGTTTGCTTTTTTTGACGATCATAAAACAGGGGCTATCATGTCTCGCCTGACTAATGATCTTTTCGATATCAGCGAGCTTGCTCATCATGCCCCCGAAGATCTTTTTCTTTCGGCCGTCACCATAATCGGTTCGTTTATTATGCTGATGTTTATAAATGTGCCTTTGACGCTGATAGTTTTTGCGGCGATACCGCTTGTTTTGGTGTTTTTTACGCTGACGCGCAAAAAAATGAAAGATTCGTTCCGCGAAATGCGCGAGCGCACGGCGGATGTCAATGCGAATATAGAGAGCGCTATTTCCGGAGTGCGCGTGGCGAGAGCGTATAATGCGATAGAGCACGAAGTGGAAAAGTTTGAAGTTGAAAACGTGAAGTTTGTCAAGGCGCGAAGCAAAGCTTATAAAGTTATGGGCGAGTTTTTTTCGTCGATGACGTTTTTTCTCGATCTGCTGTATTTTATAGTTTTGCTTGCCGGCGGGCTTTTCTTTTATTACGACAGAATTACTTCTGCCGATTTTTTCACTTATATCCTCTATATAACGACGCTTATAACCCCTATAAGAACATTGACGAATATTTACGAACAGATCCAGTCGGGAATGACGGGGTTTAAGCGATTTGCGGAAATAATGGATCAGCCGGCAGAGCCCGAAGCCGCCGATGCCGTCAGGGCGGGGAGACTCTCGGGACATATCCGCTTTGATAACGTTTCTTTCAGTTATAAAAACGACGAGAAGGAAAATTTTGTTATAAAAAACTTCAATATGGAAATTCCTGCAGGCAGAACGGTTGCTCTTGTCGGTCCGTCAGGCGGGGGCAAGACCACGTTGTGCCATCTTATTCCGCGTTTTTATGAAATCGACTGCGGCAGCATCACGATCGACGGGACGGATATAAGAAAATTTTCCAGATATTCTCTTCGGGAAAATATAGCCATCGTGCAGCAGGATATGTTTCTGTTTAACGGGAGCATACGCGAGAATATAGCATACGGCAATTTCAATGCGGGTGAAGATGAAATCATAGCCGCGGCAAAACGGGCTAATATACATGACTTTATATGCGGCCTTCCGGATGGGTACGATACAAATGTAGGCGAGCGCGGGGTAAAACTTTCGGGCGGGCAGAAACAGAGAGTGTCCATTGCCCGCGCATTTTTGAAAAACCCGCCCGTGCTCATTCTCGACGAAGCTACCTCTGCTCTCGACAACGCCACCGAAATGCTTATTCAGGAATCGCTTAAAAAGCTTTCCTCAGGCAGGACCACCCTTGTTGTAGCGCACAGGCTGTCTACCATAAAAAATGCCGATAAAATTCTTGTGGTTACATCCGAAGGCATTAAAGAGCAGGGTACTCATGAAGAGCTTATGTCAAAAAAGGGAATTTACAAGACCCTTTACGATTATCAATTCAAAGCGCTCGCTTAGCGCCCGAGTTTAAGGAGAAGAATAATGTAGGATTTGTTCTGAGTTTAGTTGGTTGAATAGGTATATGCAGATTAAAACTAAAATTAAAGGCAATAATCGGAGGATTAAATTGAATTATCACAGTAAAGACTTATCGGACCTGATAAATGAACTCAAAACCGACAGGGAAACGGGACTTACGCGGCAGGAAGCGTCGGCGCGTCGTGAAAAATACGGCTTGAACGTGCTCAAAGAAAAAAAGAAAAAGAGCCTTGCCGTTCGTTTTTTGGAACAGTTCAAGGACGTAATGATAATAATACTGCTCATAGCGGCGGTCATTTCGTTCGTTATCGCCTGCGTCGAAAAGAACGCGATGGAATTTATAGAACCCGCACTCATTCTGGTAATCGTTATTCTCAACGCCGTTATGGGCGTGGTACAGGAGAGTAAGGCGGAAAAAGCGCTTGACGCGCTTAAAAACATGTCGGCTCCGCATGCGAGAGTGATGAGAGACGGCAAAGAACACATAATAAACGCTGCGGAACTCGTTCCGGGAGATATAATACTTCTTGAAGCGGGAGATTTTGTTCCCGCAGATGCAAGACTGATTTCTTCTGTAAACTTAAAATCAGAAGAATCGGCTTTGACGGGCGAGTCGGTGCCGTCCGAAAAGGACGCCGACGCCGAGGTCAAGGACAATGCTGCCGTCGGCGACAGGACCAACATGGTTTTTTCTGGTTGTTCGATAACTTACGGCACGGCTGTTGCCGTAGTTACGGGCACAGGCATGAATACGGAGATGGGTAAAATCGCCGACCTTCTCGCAGGTGAAAAAGAGACCAAAACTCCTTTGCAGCTTAAACTTTCCAAACTCGGTAAATATCTGGGGATCGCCGCTCTGATAGCGTCTGCGGTGGTATTCGTAGTGGGATGGATAGCAAAGCAGAATTTGCTTGATATGTTCATGACGGCGGTATCTCTCGCGGTGTCGGCGATACCTGAAGGACTGCCCGCGATAGTGACCGTGGTGCTTTCCATCGGCGTGACGAGAATGGTGAAGAAAAACGCCATAATCAAGCGCCTTCCCGCCGTGGAAACTCTCGGCAGCGCGTCGGTCATATGTTCGGATAAGACGGGCACGCTTACGCAGAACAGAATGACCCTTGTCAAGACTTATTCGGACGGCGGATCGATAGTCGATTTCTCTGCGGAAAATTCTGCGGAAGATATCAGAAAGCTTCTTTTTTACGGAGCGCTGTGCTGTGACGGAACGGTCAATTTTGAAGACGGCAAAGAAGTTCATATAGGAGATCCGACAGAAACGGCCATTGTGCTTGCCGCGCATAAAGCAGGCGGCGACAAGGAAGAACTGAACGGAAAATATCCGCGCGTCGCATCGCTTCCCTTCGATTCCGACAGAAAACTCATGACGTCGGTCAATATGATAGACGGCGTGCCGGTGGCGATCGTAAAGGGGGCGTTCGACGTTATGGCTTCGCGCTGCGTTGCGGGCGACATAGAAAAAGCCCGCGTCGCAAATGACGAAATGAGTTCTCAGGCGCTTCGCGTGCTGGCGGTCGGTTATAAAGTTTTGCAGAGCGTTCCCGATGAGCCGACTCAACAGGAACTTGAGTACGGACTTACGTTTTTAGGACTTGTGGGAATGATAGATCCGCCCCGTCCCGAAGCCAAAGCCGCGGTGGAAGTATGCCTTAAAGCCGGCATAAAACCTGTTATGATAACGGGCGACCATGTGGTTACGGCATCCGCCATTGCAAGACAGCTGGGCATACTTTCCGATGACGGCAAGGCTATTACCGGCGAACAGTTAGACAAAATGACCGACGAAGAACTTGATGCCGAAGTAGAGAATATTTCGGTTTACGCAAGAGTTTCGCCCGAGAATAAAATAAGAATCGTCAAAGCATGGCAGAAAAGAGGGCAAGTTGTTTCCATGACGGGTGACGGCGTTAACGACGCGCCGGCGCTTAAAGCCGCAGACATCGGCTGCGCAATGGGCATTACCGGAACAGACGTTGCCAAAGGCGCCGCCGATATGACGCTCACAGACGACAATTTTGCGACCATAGTGGATGCCGTCAAAGAAGGCAGGGGAATTTACGCCAACATCAAAAAGGTGGTTGGATTTCTGCTCGGCACAAACATCAGCGAAGTGCTTGTCGTTTTCCTGGCGATGGTAGCATGGCAGGCATCTCCGTTTATTTCCATTCAGCTTTTGTGGATAAACCTTATTACGGACTCTCTTCCCGCGATAGCGCTCGGTATGGAAGCCGTCGAAAAAGACGTTATGCAGCATCCGCCAAAGCCTAAAAACGAAGGTCTGTTTGCGGGCGGCTACGGCGTTAGAATTTTTCTGCAAGGCTGTATGTTTGCGGCTCTGTCGCTCGGCGGGTATTTTATCGGCGAAGCGATAGGCGGCAGCAGAGAGGCGGGCAGCACGCTGGCATTCATGACGCTTTCGCTTTCGCAGACATTGCATGCATATAATATGCGTTCGGGACATTCGATGTTTAAAATCGGGGTTTTCTCCAATAAAAATCTCAATCTTGTCACATTGCTGTCTTTGGTTTTGATCGCTTTCGTGCTGTTCACGCCCGGAGTAGTGACGGCATTCGGAATGACGGTGCTTCCTTATTACGCTTATTTTATCGGTATAGGTTTTGCATTTGTGCCTATACTCATTATGGAAATCAGCAAGGCCGTAGGACTTATAAAACATAAACACTGATAAATAACGATCGAATGAAGGAGAACGGAAAATGAAAATTGCGGTAACTTATGAAGACGGAAAAATATTTCAGCATTTCGGGCACACCGAAAATTTTATGATCTATGAAGTGACGGACGGCAAAATTACCGCCCGCAATCTGCTTGCTTCAAACGGCAGCGGACACGGCGCTCTTGCGGAATTGCTTGCGCGGAACAACGTCGATGCGCTTATCTGCGGCGGCATAGGCGGCGGGGCGAAAGCTGCGTTGGAAGAGTTAGGCATTGCTCTTTACGGAGGAGTCGCGGGAGATGCCGATCAAGCCGTGGAGGACTTTATTTCGGGAAATCTTGCATTCAATCCCGACATAAAATGCAGTCATCACGAACACGAACACGGCGAAGGTCACTCTTGCGGAAACGGCGACCATTCCTGCGGCGGGCATGACCGCGCCTGCGGCGGTTGCAAACACGACTGATGAATGATTTTTCGGCAAAACTTCTGCCTTTTTCGGATAAACTCACAGATAAAGAGCTTGAATTCGTTTCGGAAAAAGGCAGAAGAAGAAAAATAAAAAAGGGCACAAGAGCTCTCGGCGGAGAGTGTTTAGGTTTCATATATTTGATAAGCGGAGAAATACGCGCCTTCATAGTTTCGGAAGAAGGGCGGGAAATAACGCTTTTTCGGTTATATGAAGGCGACTGCTGCGTTCTTACGGTTTCCTGTGCGATAAGTCAGATAACTTTTGAAACGCACATGACAGCTGAAAAAGACTGTGATATTTTAATTATCGATCCGCACTCTTTCGCTCGGCTTACGGACGCCAATTTAAGTTTGAAGTGTTTTATGTATGAATTGCTGCTCGACAGGTTTTCATCCGTTATGTGGACTTTTCAGCAGATTTTATTTAAAGGCTATGACAGGCGGCTTGCGGAATTTCTGCTTGAAGAGTTTTCGCTGGGCGGCAGCGTAATTTCCATGACTCAGGAACAGATTGCTAAAAATACCGGATCCGCGCGCGAAGTGGTGGCAAGAATGCTGAAAAGATTTGTTGAAGAAGGAATTATCTTGTATAAAAGAGGCAGCATTACCGTAAAAGACGTTCGGAAACTTCGCGATCTCGCGCATTGAGAATCGGCGCATACTGCATTACGGAAGATTTTTTGTAAATGTGACCGGGTTACGTTTTTTTGTTGTAAATTCGACTATAATGATAAAAAAAGATTATTTGCCGATATTTTTCGGCGGGAGGAAGAAAAATGGAAATCACGCTTAACAAAAATAATTTCGAACAGGAAGTGATGAATTCGGATAAACCGGTTTTAGTGGACTTCTGGGCAAGCTGGTGCGGTCCGTGCAGAATGCTTGCGCCCGTCATTGAAGAGATTGCAGAGGAGTTCGACGGCAGGGTAAAAGTGGGCAAAGTAAACGTCGACGACGAGAACGAGCTTGCGGTGCGCTATCAGATAATGAGCATACCTACGGTAATATTATTCAAGAACGGCAAAGCGGTCGATTCTTTCGTGGGCGTCAGACCCAAAGCTCAGATCGAAGAAATGCTTGAAAAAGCGTAAAAGATATGGGATTATTCAGCATTTTCGGCATCCGCGACATAGACGCGGGGGTTGAAAAATTCAAAAATACGGAAGGCGGCGTACTGATAGACGTGAGAACGGAAGAGGAATATGCCCGGGGGCATATTGAGAACAGCATCAATCTGCCGCTTTCGGAAATTTCCGCCGTCGGGGAAATTATTCCCGTAAAGATACGCCGATATTTGTTTACTGCCGTAGCGGCGCAAGAAGTTCGTCTGCGGCGGGAATCCTTAAAAAGATGGGTTACCGCAACGCTGTGAATATCGGCGGAATCAGCGGATATAGCGGGAAAACCGAGAGGTGAAAGCAATGAAGGTCGTTATAGTCGGCGGAGTGGCCGGCGGGGCTACCGCCGCGGCAAGAATAAGGCGTCTTGACGAAGACGCCAGGATAATAATTTTCGAGCGCAGCGGCTATATTTCGTATGCCAACTGCGGGTTGCCTTATTATATAGGCGGCGTCATAGAAGATTTCGACGAACTTACGTTGCAGTCGCCCGAGAGTTTTTTTAAAAGATACCGCATAGACGCGCGCGTCCGTCACGAAGTGCTTTCAATCGATCCCAAGGCCAAGAAGGTGCTTGTCAAAGATCTTTCGTGCGGCAAAGAGTTTACGGAAAGTTATGATAAACTTTTGCTTGCGCCCGGTGCAAAACCCGTTAAGCCCGATATCAAGGGTATGGATCATCCCAGAGTGTTTACTCTCCGCACGGTTGAAGACACCGTAAAGATACATTCTTTCGTCACGGGAGAAAAACCGCGTTCGGCAGTCGTTGTCGGCGGCGGTTTCATAGGTCTGGAGACTGCGGAAAATCTTTGCGAAAACGGAATAAAAGTAACTGTCGTGCAGAGATCCGGGCATCTTCTGGGTACTCTTGACGCCGATTTTGCCTGCATATTGCATCAAAAATTTGCAGAGAAAGGCACAGAACTCATTTTTAATGCCGCAGTGACGGCAATAGAACCCTGCGGAGACAAAATGAAGGTAACCGTCAACGGCGGCGGTATCATTACCGATATGGTGATTGTAGCCGCGGGCGTGACTCCCGAAAACTCGCTCGCTGCCGGATGCGGTCTTAAACTCGGCGCGAGAGGCGGCATTGCCGTTGACAGCGGCATGCGCACTTCTGAAAAAGATATTTATGCCGTAGGGGACGCCGTAGAGATAACGCACGCGGTGACGGGTGAAAAGTCGCTTATTTCGCTTGCGGGACCTGCAAACAAACAGGCAAGAGTAGCGGCTGACAATATTTGCGGCGGCAATTCTTTGTACGGCGGCGCAACGGGGGCGTCGGTTATCAAAATTTTCGATATAACGGCAGGTACGGCGGGGCTCAATGAAAGAGCTGCGCGAGCGGCGGGTTTGCAGTACGAAAAAATTATAATTTCGCCCGCTTGTCATGCTTCTTATTATCCCGATGCCAAAATATTATTCATAAAAATGCTGTATGAAAAAGTTACGCAAAAAATTCTCGGCGTACAGGTGATCGGAGGCGAAGGAGCGGATAAGCGCGTAGACGTGATAGCTACGGCAATGCGTGCGGGGCTTAAAGCATCGGAACTTAAAGAAATAGATCTTGCTTACGCGCCGCCTTATTCCTCGGCGAAGGATCCCGTTAACGTTTTGGGTTATATTGCGGACAATATCGAGAGCGGCAGAGTCAGTCAGGTATATTACGAGAATCTGGCGGAACTTGCCGCGAGCGGCGATGTTTTCTTTCTCGATACGCGCACTCGCGGCGAATATGCTTCGGGGCATGCGGAAAACTTTGTCAACATTCCGCTTGACGAACTGCGGGAAAGGTTATCGGAAATTCCCGAAAACAGGTGCATATGCGTGATGTGTCAGTCGGGGCTGCGAAGTTATCTGGCATGCAGAATACTTGCTCAGAAAGGGTTCAAAGCATTTAATTTTGCTGGCGGATTCCGTTATTACGGTATGGCGGAAAAAGGCGCCGCTCAGTCGGAACAGACATATTCTTGCGGTATGGATAAAAAATAATTTCATAATTGTAAGGGGGTAAAGATGAAACACGTCTGTAAAATCTGCGGCTACATATACGATGACGGCAAAGAAGATCTGCCGTTTGACAAACTTCCCGAATATTGGGTATGTCCGGTGTGCGGAGCGGCAAAGACGGAGTTCGAAGCGCAGGGCGGCATGGCGTCGGTAAAAAAACCTGCGCAGTTCATTAAAAAGAACGGAGATATGTTCGGTTTATCGGTCGGACAGCTTTCCGCAGTATGTTCAAATCTCGCGAGAGGGTGTGAAAAGCAGTATAAGATGCAGGAATCGGGGCTTTTTACGGAGCTGGCGGAATATTTTGCGGCCGTAACGCCTGCGGAAGAAACTGCAGAAGTTTCCGCGCTTAATGCCGCGCTGTCGGAAGATCTGCAATCTTACGGCATGGCAAATGCCGCGGCGGAAGGTGTCGACAGGGGCGTTTTGCGCGTTTGCGCCTGGGGCGAGAAGGTTACGAGAATTCTCAGTTCTCTTTTGCGTAAATATCTGAAAGACGGCGAAAAATTTCTTGCCGATACCGAAGTGTGGGTTTGTTCTGTCTGCGGTTTTGTCTATGTGGGAGATAATCCGCCGGATTTATGCCCTGTTTGTAAAGTTCCTTCATGGAAATTCGAAAAAACAGCGGGGAGGGCGGAATGATGCGTAAAACAGCTGTCAGAAATCTGAGATTGTGCACAAAAGACTGCTTGTGCCTTTACGTCTGTCCCGTAGGCGCAACCGATACCGAGAACAGCGTTATAGACGCAGAAAAATGTCTCGGATGCGGCGTTTGCGCCGAAGCTTGTCCGAGCAAGGCTATAAGCATGGTTCCGTGCGAAATGCCGCCGCAGCAAAAAAAGGACGGCGATGTCGTTGCAGCGTTGAACGCTTTGTCTTTAAGCAAAGCCAAACAGGAAAAAACAGCTTTGCAGCTTGCCGAAAAAACGGATAAAGACGGGTTTTTCCGTCTGATGAAGGCGATGGCAAGGTCAAACCGCCTGCAGCAGGAAGATCTGTTGCGAGAAACGGGTTATATGCTGCCGCAGAGCGCCAATACGCACGAACTTCTTGGAAAACTGATTGCAAATCCGCCTGAAGGTTTTCCCGTGCAGACTGCGGAAAAGCTGCTGCAATTGCTGCCGTGTAATGAAAAAACATCGGAGAAAAAAGCGGCAATAAAAACTTATAAGTGCGAAATTTGCGGAGCAGTTTTCGGCGTCGCAGACGGTATTGAACCGATATGCCCGTCGTGCAAAGCAAAAGGCGAAAAAACAAAAGAAATAAAAAAGGAGAAAACATCTATGAACAAGTATGCGGGAACGCAGACGGAAAAGAACCTTGAAGCAGCTTTTGCGGGGGAATCGCAAGCGAGAAACAAATATACATATTTCTCTTCCGTCGCCAAGAAAGAAGGATACGAACAGATTGCGGCGCTCTTCTTAAAGACTGCCGAAAATGAAAAAGAACACGCGAAGATGTGGTTTAAAGAACTTGCGGGACTGGGCGATACCGCCGCAAATCTCGGCGCTGCCGCCGACGGTGAAAATTATGAATGGACGGATATGTACGAAGGGTTTGCCAAAACGGCGGAAGAGGAAGGTTTTCCGGAGCTTGCCGCTAAATTCCGTCTGGTAGCCGCCATCGAAAAACACCATGAAGAGCGCTATCGCGCGCTTTTAAAGAATGTAGAAACGGCGGCGGTTTTCGCAAAGAGTGAGGTCAAAGTCTGGGAATGCCGTAATTGCGGACATATTGTCGTCGGCAAAAATGCGCCTGAAATTTGCCCGACCTGCGCACATCCGAAGAGCTATTTTGAGTTGCATGCCGAAAACTATTAAAATTTTTATATTTTATAAAACGGCGGACTTTTTTGTATTAATTAAATGCATTTAATAAAATATAATTACTTTCTTAGCGCTGCTACCGCAGTTTAGACGGTAGCAGTGCTTGTTTTTTTGGAAATTCTTTTATAATACATAAAAGCGTTGTATTTAAAAGCGTTGTTTGGTATAATATAAAAATTAAGGCAGATAACTAACAGATGTAAAGAAACTGCAAAGTCGCAATATATTGAGAGAACCGGCACACGGCAGAGACAAAATTACGTATGATCTTTGTTATTTGCCGCTTTACTTTTTTATAAAAAACCGGAGAAAAAACGGAGGATAAAATTTGAAAAAAATATTTTCGCGCCTTGCCATGCTGATTCCTGCCGTTCTAGTGCAGCTGCTGTGGTATGTGCTTATATTTACGTTACTTATTGACATTGCGGTTTATTTGCAAGTCGTCATGCTCCTCATGGAGTTGTTTGTGGTTGTATACATCATAAATAAACGCGACGAAGCTAACTATAAACTGATGTGGATAGTATTCATTCTTGTTCTGCCTTTTATCGGAACCTGGATGTATCTTGCAAGCGGCAACAAGCGCACGGCGCGTTCAATTTTGTGGCGGATAGAGAGAAACAACCCGGAAAAACTCTTTAAACCCATTCCGCACAGCGTAGCCGAAGTCGATCAGGCCGACGAGAGACTTGCGGGCACCGTCAGAATCATACGCGGACTTACGGGTTTTTCCGAGAGCTGCGCGGTTTCGCCCGAATTTTTTTCCTGCGGGGAGGAAATGTTTCCCGATATGCTTGTCGAGCTTGAAAAAGCCGAAAAGTTTATTTTTATAGAATACTTTATTATCGCACGCGGTTTTTTCTTTGATTCCGTATTGGAAGTGTTGGAGCGCAAGGTAAGGCAGGGCGTGGATGTTCGCGTAATGTACGATGATATCGGCAGCATTTCCACTTTTTCCGGCAGGGACAGGCGTGAACTGATAAAAAAAGGAATCAAGTGCGTGGCGTTCAATTCTTTGGTTTTTGTCAAAATGACGCTGAATAACCGCGATCACCGCAAGATGATGATAATAGATAACCGCGTGTGTTATTCCGGGGGCATAAATTTAGGAGACGAATATATAAACAAAAGCGTGCGGTTCGGCTATTGGAAGGATACGGGTTTCAAATTTTACGGCGAAGGCGTTAAGGATTACACGCGCATGTTCGTGCTTTTCTGGAACGCTTATGCAAAAGACAAGATTGAAGAAGAAAAACTGTATGTGCCGCAGGCAGAGCCGCAAAAAGGCGACGGATGCGTTATATCGTATTACGACTCGCCTGCCGGCGCGGAACCTGTCAGCAACAAGGTTTTTATCGACCTGCTTTCACAGGCAACGGAATACGCTTATTTTTACACTCCTTATCTGATTTTGCCCGATTCGCTTAAAGAAGCCTTTTTACAGGCGGCGGCGCGCGGCGTGGATGTGCGCATTATTATTCCTGCCGTGCCCGATAAAAAACTTATTTTCAAATTTACCGAATCGTACGGCAAAGAACTTGCGGCGGGAGGGGTTAAGATATTTAAATATACGCCGGGATTTATTCACGCGAAAGCCTGCGTAGTGGACGATAAGGTATGCACTTTGGGGTCGGTCAATCTCGATTACAGAAGCCTGTATCTGCATTTTGAATGTAATTCGCTGTTCTTTAACAGCTCTATGGTGGAGAAAGTAAAACAGGATTTTCTCGCTACAGAAAAACGTTCCGAACTGATGACTCCCGCATCGCTTGACAATATAATATCGCGCAGTGTGATAGGTGCGGTGCTTAGAGTATTTGCCCCGCTTGTATAGAAACGCGAAACGAGACGATTAGCTTGAATTTGTAAATCAGTCAGAGGCGTTTTAATTAACCGGTAACATAATTTTTAAGGATCGGAAATATAAAAACTTGCTTCTAACGTGCGAAAATTTAAAAAAAAGATTATCTTAACCGGTAACCGTTAAGAAAAACAAAAGCCGGATAAGATTTGGGTTTTTATGGCTTTGCCGATTAGGAGATAAATATATTATATTCACCTGCTTTCGATGAGGTTATGTTATTGGCGGCGGATAGTTAGTTAAAAAAGAGATTGAGTAAGATAAATATTTTTTTGGTGATTTGGAAATTTATGTCACTTAAGACTGTACGTTGTGCAAAGGGTCGCAGAATAATCTGCGGCCTTTTTTATATAACGATAAATTCAATTAACTAAACAGAACGCCGAGGCAATGACGTTAATCTTCGGTAGCGAGGGATCGGCTTTAATCCGAGCGGCAGCGTCACAAAAATGTGTACTGTCTTTATCGGAAGATGAGATGATGCAAGCGGGACTGTAGTAGGAAAATATAGTTATATCGCGTATGGCGAATGTACGATAGAACAGGATGCAAACGGTATAGCGCCAAAGAACCCGTTCAGATATCGCGGCTACTATTATGATGAAGAAACGGATTTGTACTACCTGAAATCCCGTTATTATGACCCTGAAAAACATATACGGAACGGTAAATGCTGTCTCCGTAAACAGAGATATTAGTATAAATGCAAAAAAAAACATAGCATTACATGATAT
The DNA here is from genome assembly GCA_959605945.1 of uncultured Clostridia bacterium. Taxonomy (GTDB): domain Bacteria; phylum Bacillota; class Clostridia; order Christensenellales; family Borkfalkiaceae; genus UBA1259. The sequence continues at coordinate 12,782 of CAUHGY010000050.1, forward strand.
CAGAAAAAATAATGATATTATATGTCAGTCAATAAATAAGCAAATATTTTTGCAGGTTATTAAATTCTTAAATATTATATTTTTCAGCGATGATGTAATTAAGGTTATGAGATTCGGCGTTGCTCCAGTTCTGAATGATTTCAAGAGTTTCCGCGAAAGCGGTCATTTCGCCGTGAA
>CAUHGY010000051.1 GCA_959605945.1 uncultured Clostridia bacterium
GTAACTGTACCACGAAAGGTATAAAAATGAAGAAGTTTATAATTAGAGTTGCAATTAGTTTATTGAATATCAGAGCTTTTCTGCGGCAGAATTTTAGTGGGGAAAATAATTCCCGCGACGCCTTTATAACAAAAATAGAGCAACCGCGTGTTAGAATGCGGTTGCTCTTGGCGGAGCGTTAGTAACGTAAATCGAATTCTAATTGTTATAACGAATAAACAATTTTTATCCAAGTTTTTAAAATAGGCTCTGTATAGTAAAACTTTCCGCTTTGGTGCATAATCCCATTTCTTGCTTTTCTTAAATTGTGAAGCATTTTACACTCAAAATCACTAATTGTATTCAAATTGTGGGCTTTATCAATCATATCAATTAAGTCCATATTTTGTTCTGCAAATTTTTCTTTTAATTTGCGTTCCAAAACCATTGTCAAGTTGACAATTACATACTCTAACTTTCCTTCTTCCAAACTCTTTAGCAGAATATCTTTTGAAACATTATTATCAATCTCAACATTTGAATTTGCGGTTTCTTTACTGCTAAAATATAATGCAACGTTTTGTTTCAATATATTGGTAAAGGCTACGTTGTCGTCTATTGTTGCTCCTGCTGATAGCAATGTATCTAAAATATCGTATCTATCGGGGTGCTTTTCTAATATGGCTTTTAATGCGGTATTTAGATTTTGTATATTATCGTCTACGTTTAAGGCGTGAATATAAAATCTAATATCACTGCAATCCGCATTAACAACGTCCAATAATGTTACAGAATTTGTTTGCTCTTCTGGAAACTTTGCAAACAAATCATAATCATCAGCACAAATCACGTCAGAAATTGATAACGCATTTTCTGCAAATAATTGTTCTCTACGTTGTTTATCGGAAATTGTTGCATTGTCTTTTATTTTACTTATACGTTTTTGTCGCTTTGCCTCATCATATAATGCGTTCAATTCTTGAGTGTCAGGAGCAAATACGACTTTGCTTTCGTAATTTAATATACCTTTTGTTGAATCTTTAACGATTCCACGGTTGTAATTGACAAATATATTAGTCCAATTGTCATCAAGATTGGAAATAGCCAACTCAACTATCTTTTTATCAATCGTGATTAGTTTTCCAATAATTGTAGTTCTTCCATAACTTCCAGCATCATTTCTTAACAAATAACCATTTTGAAGTTTATAGAAAACTTGACTTTCATACGTTAACTCGTTATATATTTTTATCGTTTTTGCTGTATCTAAGTTAATTTGCTGTATAAAATCTGACAATAATTCAAATCGTTTCGTTTTGTAAAGTTGTTCGATTATATTTTGTTCTAAAAAGTAAAATGTTCCGTTTATAGTTCCCCAATCAGCGACACTCGAACCGTAATTTATAGAATTCGATTGAAATGCTCTATAGGTAGAGATATATTCGACTATCCTATTTGAAACTGCAGGGCAGTTAAATATATACTCAAATATATCAGGCGATACTAAATATGCTGTTTTAGGATCATATGTATGCCTATAACTGGTATGAATAATTTGTACTGAACCATTTGACTTTAATTGCTGTGTTTTATCTCCAACAGCAAAACTTAAAAAATCGATAGTCTTAAAAAACTCAAGACAATCCGAATCACATGCCATTTTGATTAGAGTATCGATATGCTCATATATTGACCCAACTAATGTGCAACAGTTATAATGCGAGGGTTTTAGTTTAATACCACTTCTAACACAAGCATTAAAAATTTTTGTGCTTTTATTTTCGATAATACTGGCAATGGCAGAATTATCACTGTTAAAATCATCGAAATATGTTTTTGACGGGTAATCATACTTGATATAGTTTTCTACATCATCTTTTTTGATTAGGTAAAACATACGCTTGTTTGAATCCATGTCATCAAGAGAAATTGTCTCGTCAATTTTACCCATCATTAAAAAATCAATGCTTACATCAAATAATTTTGCAAGCGTAGGAAACTGTGATATTTCAGGTAAACCTGATTCGCTTTCCCATTTGCTAACGGCTTTGTCGCTAACATTCAATTTTTCAGCGAGTTCAACCTGTGTCCAACCTTTTGATTTGCGCAGACTGGCAATTGTTTTTCCGATACTATGTTCGTCCATATTTAAACTCCTGTTTTTTATGATTCTATTTTAGCAAAGTTGCCACAAAAAGTAAACCTACTTATAATCTACACGCAAAGTAGAATGATTAAACTCAAACAACAAAACTCTACGCTACGTAGAATTATACAGCATTTATTATAAAAAGCCAATATTTCAATGCTTAAAACTTTAAATGGCACTTTGGCGGGTGCTTGAATAAACGAGCGGCTCGGCTGCGCCTCGCCGTTCAAGCACCCACCATAACAACAACGGAGCAAAGCGAAACTCAAAAGCGCACGGGAACGGGCGTTCGCCGCTGAACCGCTTGGCGATCCGCCCTTATCTCCCGTGCGACTGTATTTGAGTTGTAACGCTAATGTATACCGTCGGTATCCGTATATCGACGGCTTTTGCCTGTTTAGTACCGCTTAACTGCCGTTATACCGTCCTTTCAGGTACGGAAAAGTATCCTTTTGGCTACTCACGCTATAAGCGCAAAATAAGATATAATTGTTTATAGAAGATTAACTTTGCTTTGGCGGCGTTTAATATGCACTGATAGAAAAACGAAAAGGAATAAAGAAAAAGAACCTAAACCGAGGGTTCGATTTAGGTTCTTACTGGCGGAGAGAAGAGGATTCGAACCTCCGATACCTTGCGGTATACACGCTTTCCAAGCGTGCACATTAGACCTCTCTGACATCTCTCCGTCTGCGGTCCGTGAAATATTGTAATATATTTCGAAAAAAAACGCAAGTTAATTATAAGACTATTAAAAAATAATTTATAAAAAAATTTTTATTAAACCATATACAAAACAATTTTAATATTGTATAATAATTATAAGAAAATATTTAATGGAGGTGTTGTCATGACTTGGTTTAACAAATTGAACCGTCTGGTTCAGATTATTTTGCTGTTGATACCCGGCGTCAACTGGGTGGTTGAACTGATTGTCAGATGGTCCACATGGTTGAAAAAGGGCGGATTGATAAGGCTTGTAATTTCTATTCTTACTATTCCTTTCGGCATTATATTCGGCTGGATCGATCTTATCTGGGTGTTGCTGTTTAAGAAACTTTTCTTGCAGTAAGACGGGAAATTTAGGTTGCTTTTTAATTTGATTTTGATTTCGTATCCGGGGGCGAAACGCCTTGGAAATCTTGAATGATTTCAAGATTTTCAAAAGTTTCGTTCTCGGGTTCTTTTTTAAATAAACCACAATATATTGTGTGTGGGTAAAAAAATATTTACAAAATATTGGGCGAAAGCATTGACAAAAAAGAGATATCGTGTTATATTAATATCACCCTTAAAAGCGCGCGGCTGTACGGGCAGAGGAATGTAAAATACTTTGCGGAAACGGGAGTTTTTTTATTTTTCAGTCGGCCGCCTACAAACATTACAGGAATTAAAAAGTATTAAGACTTACATTATATTTTCAGTTATCGGGAGGAAGAAAAATGTTTCAGGTAAAGAAGAGAGACGGAAAACTGGTTGATTTCGATATGTCGAAAATCACCACGGCTTTGAGCAAAGCTTTTAACGCCAGGCAGATAAATTATACTGCCGATATTCTCAATATGCTGGCGCTCAGAGTGTCTGCCGATTTTGCAAAAAAAATCAAAGACAACGTTATCAGCGTCGAAGATATTCAGGACAGCGCGGAAGTCGTTTTAATTCAGTCGGGATATGTCGACGTTGCCAAGAGCTATATTCTTTACCGCAAACAGCGCGAGAAGGTCAGAAACATCAACGAAACGCTTCTCGACTATAAAAAGATCGTCAACGATTATGTTAAGGTTTCCGATTGGCGGGTAAAGGAAAACTCTACCGTTACCTATTCTGTCGGCGGGCTTATTTTGTCCAACAGCGGCGCCGTTACCGCCAATTACTGGCTTTCGGAGATATACGATGAGGAGATCGGCAACGCGCACAGAAATGCCGATATACATATTCACGACCTTTCCATGCTCACCGGTTACTGCGCGGGATGGTCTCTCAAACAGCTGATAAAAGAGGGCCTTGGCGGAGTGCCTGGTAAAATAACGTCTTCTCCCGCGAGCCATCTTTCCACGCTGTGCAATCAGATGGTCAACTTTCTCGGCATAATGCAGAACGAGTGGGCGGGCGCGCAGGCATTTTCGTCGTTCGATACATATCTTGCGCCTTTTGTCAAAGTGGATAATTTAAGCTATAAAGAAGTTAAACAGTGCATACAGTCGTTTATTTACGGTGTAAACACGCCTTCGAGATGGGGTACGCAGTCGCCGTTTACCAACATCACGCTCGACTGGGTGGTTCCCAACGACCTTGCCGAGATGAACGCTATAGTCGGCGGAAAAGAATGCGATTTCAAATATAAAGACTGCGTAAAAGAGATGGCGATGGTCAATAAGGCGTTTATCGAGATCATGATTGAAGGCGACGCCAACGGCAGGGGATTCCAGTATCCCATTCCCACATATTCCATTACCAAAGACTTCGATTGGTCGGAGACCGAGAACAATAAACTGCTTTTCGAAATGACCGCAAAATACGGCACGCCTTATTTTTCCAACTATATCAACAGCGACATGGAACCGAGCGACGTCCGCAGTATGTGCTGCCGTCTGAGACTTGATCTGAGAGAACTTCGCAAAAAGTCCGGCGGATTTTTCGGCAGCGGCGAAAGCACGGGGTCGATAGGCGTAGTAACCATAAATATGCCGCGCATAGCGTATCTCTCCAAGAACGAAAGCGAATTTTACGACAGGCTGACGCACATGCTCGATATTTCTGCCCGCTCTCTCAAAGTAAAACGCGACACCATAACCAAACTTCTCGAAGCGGGGCTTTATCCGTACACCAAGCGTTATCTCGGCACATTCGACAATCATTTTTCCACAATAGGTCTTGTGGGCATGAACGAAGCGTGTCTCAACGCCAAATGGATAGGTAAAGATCTTACTGACAAAGAATCTCAGGCGTTTACCAAAAACGTGCTTAACTTCATGAGGAACAAGCTTTCCGATTATCAGGAGATGTACGGAGATCTTTACAATCTCGAAGCGACCCCCGCGGAGTCGACGTCTTTCCGCCTTGCCAAGCACGACAGGAAGAGATACCCCGATATAATAACCGCTTCCGATTGCGATAAAGTGCCTTATTACACCAACAGCTCTCATCTTCCCGTCGGCTATACGGACGATATATTCTCGGCGCTTGACATTCAGGATGAATTGCAGACGCTTTACACTTCGGGCACGGTGTTCCATGCTTTCCTCGGACAGAAACTTCCCGACTGGAAGTCTGCCGCATCGCTTGTCAGAAAGATTGCGGAAAATTATAAGCTGCCGTATTACACAATGTCTCCCACATATTCGGTGTGCGCCGATCACGGTTATATAACGGGCGAAGTGTATAAATGCCCCATCTGCGGTAAGACGACAGAAGTTTACAGCCGTATCACCGGTTACTACCGCCCGGTTCAGAACTGGAATGACGGTAAGCGAGAAGAGTTCAGAGAGAGAAAAGTTTACGACGTCGAACATTCGAGATTTAACCGTAAGCAACATACAGCCGAAAGCGAAAAAGAAAAAAGCCGGCCGGAAGTTTCGGCGGAAGGTCCTGTTCTGTTTACCAGGAACGGCTGCCCTAACTGCAAGACGTCCAAGATGATGCTCGATAAAGCGGGCATTGCGTATACTGTTGTCAACGCCGAAGAAGATAAGGAAACGACGTTGAAGTTCGGCATCAAAAAGGCTCCGACGCTGGTGGTACCCGACGGAGACGGATTCAAAACGTACGATAACGCAAGCGAAATCAGAAAATATATAGAGAGTATCAACTGATGTATGACATTATAGTGATAGGCGCGGGCGCGGCGGGGATGACCTCCGCGCTCTATGCGCTCAGAAACGGAAAAACCGTGCTCGTTTTAGAGAGCGAAAGTCTCGGCGGGCAGATAGCCACTTCGCCGAGACTCGAAAATTTCCCGTCGATTAGGGAAATCAGCGGCGAGCAGTTTGCGGATAATCTTTACGAACAGATAACAGCGCTCGGCGCCGAAGTGGAGATAGAAAAGGTTGTCGGCGTGGAAAAGACGGCAGACGGGTTTAAGGTCAAAACGGAATATAATGAATATTCCGCGAAGAGCGTTATCATCGCCGCCGGCGTAAAACACAAGCATCTTAAAACAGACAGGGAAGACCTTGTCGGTAAAGGCGTGTATTATTGCGCAATATGTGACGGGGCGTTTTATAAGGGCAAGGAAGTGGCCGTTATCGGCGACGCGAATACCGCGCTTCAGTATTCGCTGCTGCTTGCAAGCTATTGCAAAAAAGTTTATGTATATACGCTTTTCGATAAGTTTTTCGGCGACGCGCGCCTAGTCAAAGCGTTGCGCGCCAAGGACAATATTGAAGTGCGGCCCAATACCAGCGTCGTCAACTTCGTGGGCGACGACGAGCTGACTGCCATTGAATACAAAGATAAAGACGGTAAACTTTGCCGACACGAATTGCCCGCCGTGTTTATCGCAATAGGGCAGATTCCCGACAACAAAGTTTTTGAAAATCTTGTCGATCTCGACAAAGACGGCTATATAGTTGCCGACGAAAGCTGTAAAACAAAAACCGAAGGGCTTTTCGTTGCGGGTGATTGCCGTACCAAAGCGGTGAGGCAGGTGGCAACTGCCTGTGCCGACGGCGCGATTGCGGCGACAAACGCTTCTATTTATCTTGAAAGTCTTGAAGGCGCCTGACGGCGCCTTCTTGTTTAAAATCTGCATATCATTTAAAATTGCGTATAATTATAAAAATGCCGAGTTTTTAACCGCAACCGGCTTGCATATCATTTAAAATTGAGGTATGATATAAATATAATTTCGGTTTAAAAAAATCAGCCGGAACATATATAAAAATAAGAAAAAACAAAACGGCGGTTTATTGCGGCGTCTTTTATGTGAACCGCCGCTTATAGAAAAAGTCCGGCGGTTTTTTCTATCTAAAAAAGTGATGGGGGAAAGTTTTATGAGAAAAAGTTTTTTTGCGGTTATTGCAGTATTGTTATGTTCGCTTTTTGTGCTGGGCGGGTGTTCAAACACTCCCGAAGAGAACAGGGTTTATAAATTTGAAAACGCGTCTTTCGTGCATGATAAAAATCTGACGATTGAGGATGTCGCAAGTTTTACGCCGGTTTTGGTTACGGGTGAGAAAATCGAGACGGTTAACGAACTCGAAAAATATATTCTCGATAACATTGACGAATATACCGTAATATTCAGAGAAAGCGGCGGGAGCCGTCGCGTAAATCTTAAAAACCGAATAGAGAGCATAGTGCTCGGAAAGGATAAAATTACCCTGACATGCGACGGCAAAAGCAAAGACTATGAGTTTTCTCTTGATGACGGTAAATACGTGATTGCCGATTCCGACGACGATAAATGCAAGGTATTGGCGTTTGAAAAAGGCAGATTTTACTATTCTTTCGTATTGACCGAAGGTTTTGAATTGAGATATTTTTTCAAATGATAGAACGGATTTTGAAGAACGCTTGAATTCGCCTGACAGACGGCTTTACGGTATTAATAAAAACACGGCGGTTTTTTAACCGCCGTGTTTTAGGTTGTTTTTCATTGCCGTTTGCCGTTCAATATCCGCGAAGTTTTGTCAGCGGCACGTAGGGGAGCATTATATTTAAAAATTCCCGCGCTTTTTGTTCTTCTACGCCGCTTAGTCCGCTTGCAATGCAGGTATCGGTCGCTTTGAATTTTTGCAGAAAATATTTTTTTGCGCCCTTTATCCATAAGCCGATGTTCACTATATTCCGCTCGCTGTGATATTCGTTTATAAGCGTGGTGCGGAACTCGTAATCGGCGCCGCAGGTCATCAGGTAAGAAACGCTTTTTTCGACTGCGGACAGGTCGTAAGTTTTAAAACCGATGGTTTTCGCGTAGTTTTCCTTGTCGTTTTTAATGTCCATGGCAAAATAGTCGCACAGCCTGTTTTCGAAAAGGGTTTTTATCATCTGCGGGTTGGTGCCGTTGGTGTCTACTTTCACGCTTAAACCTGTTTTTTTGAGTTTTTCGCAAAAGTCGGGCAAATCTTTTTGCAGCGTCGGTTCTCCGCCCGTTACGCATACGCCGTCGATAATGCCTTTGCGGCTATTTAAAAACTCGAAAATCTGCGATTCCGGCATCGCGTCAAGCTCGCTTAATCCGACGACCAGCGGTCCGTTGTGACAGAATCCGCATCTGAAATTGCAGCTGCCCGTAAAAACGGTCGCCGCCACTTTGCCGTCATAATCGACGAGAGATAGTTTTTCAAGCCCGAAAATCTCCATTTTGTTTACCTCGCTGATTTTTATTGTATCATTCAAACTCAGAAAATGCAATTGTTTTTACGTTATTATGCGTTGGATATTGAATATCTAAATATATACTCGTTTCTTTAATAGAATTATAAAAATTTACTTGACTTAATTTTGACTTGAATTTAAAATATTATAAAAGTAAATTAAAAAATTAGGAATAATCGATATGGGGTTAATAAATCTAAAATGCACAAACTGTAATGCAGTTCTGCAAGGTGATGACGGCAAAGAAACTATGATATGTCCGTATTGCGGAAGTTCTTTTATAGTCGAAAAAGCCTGTATAAATTATAATAACAGTTTTCATATATCAAACAATATAAAAACCGATAACGTTAATATATGTTATAATAATGCTGCTGCATTGATTAAGAGAGGTTATATACTCTTGGAATATTTCGATTTTAAAAAGGCGTATAAACTTTTTAATCAAGCGCTTGAGTTTGAACCCGAAAACGGAGATGCTTATTTGGGACAATTGCTTGCGCGTTTAAAAATAAGCAAGAAAGAATATTTGCCTGAAATGAACGAAAAAATTTGTACGCTACCTGAATATCAGCAGGCATACAGATTCTGCGGAGAAGATATTAAAATGCTTTTGGAGCAGTGCAGAGATAATATAGAAAAAAAAGGCAGAAAAGACAAACGGCCTATACTTTGTAGATGTGACGACTGTGAGCATAATTTAACGCAAAACGAGTGTACCGAATATTGGAAAAAGCCTATAAAAGGCGAAGGTTATTGTCCCGATTTTAAAAGAAAAAAACATACATCTAATTATTAAAACAAGATGTATGTTTAAAATTTCAAAATATTAATAGTTTTATCCGAGCGTTATTTTCAGATTTACGATTTTTTTGTAATGAATCGAATATAAGCTTATTCTTTTTCGTCGACCGGATTTACGTGCACCATGCAGTGTTTTACCCGTTCGTCGAATTTTTCTATCGCGGCATGGGCGTTTTCGGCGATGGCGTGTGCTTCTTTCAGCGGCATGTCTGCTATTACGCCTATTTCAACGTCGACGTAAATTTTGTTTCCGAACATACGCGTTTTTATTTCATCCACGCGCAGAACGCCGTCAATTGCCAAGAGTACCGACGTCATGTCGTTTATCGTCTTTTCGGGGCAGGATTTATCAACCATCTTGTTTACGGCTTCAACGAATACGTCTATCGCAGCTTTAATGATAAATATGCATATCACGAGCGATGCAATCACGTCGAACACCGGCATTGAAAAAATCATGGTTGCCCCGATGCCGATAAGGGAGCCTACTGAAGAAAGCGCATCGGAACGGTGATGCCAGGCGTCTGCTTTTAAAGACAGCGACTGTATTTTTTTTGCATTCACGTAAGTGTACCAGAACATGGCTTCTTTGACGGCTATGGATACCGCTGCGGCGATCAGAGCTATAAGTGCGGGCTGTTCAATTGTCTTATAACTTCCGTCTATGAGTTTGGAAACTCCGTCATAGCCGATCATCGCGCCGGTGCCGAAAAGAAGAACGGCAAGAATTATTGCCGCCACGCATTCTAAGCGTTCGTGCCCGTACTGATGTTTGCTGTCGAGCGGTTTGCTGGCGACGACCACCCCTATCATTACGATGACGGTGCTTATCACGTCAGACGCGGAATGCACCGCATCTGACACCATAGCCGAAGAATTTCCCGTTATTCCGGCGGCAAGTTTAAAAGCCGTCAGAATTATGTTCACCGTGATGGTGATCACGGAAACCTTCAATGCTGTTTTTTTGTTTTCGGCGTTGTTCACAGATATTTCTCCTTTTGCTTCCGCAGAAGTTCCTTGCGCAAGGCTTTCGGGGAATTTTTACGGGTGCCGATAAAATTTTATCATACATTATATTCCGCAACCGTTGACTTGTCAACTCTATTGGGTTATAATGAGAGCATAATTTACTTACGCAAATTGAAAATTTACGTTTTAAAAATTTTCTCTATAAATATATCGTATGCTTATTTTGATATTTTAGCATATGTTCTCATCGGCAAACGGCTTTATGTATGTTTTAATACAAAAAAATTTGCCTGTAAGGGTATTATTGCGCCGTGTTTTATATCAAGCCGTTTTGCGGGAAACATCGTTAATAACGGAAGGGTATGCGCTCGCGGGCAGTTGATAAGATATCGGCATCCGAAAATATGCAAAGACCAAGGAAACAAAATATGAAAGCTGTGATACAAAGGGTTACTCGGGCGCAACTTAAAGTCGGCGGCGAAACGGTTTCCGAGATAGGCGCGGGTTACGTCATATATCTCGGCGTGGGCAAAGGCGACGGTATTTCGGACGCGGATTATCTGATAAGAAAAATCCCCGGTCTCAGAATTTTTTCCGACGGCGCGGGGAAAATAAATAAATCCATAAAAGACGTGGGCGGGGAAATACTGCTCGTTTCGCAGTTTACCCTTTACGCGGACGCGTCGCACGGCAACCGACCCGATTTTTTGCAGGCCGAACTGCCCGAAAAAGCCAAAAGTCTTTACGAATACGTCGGCGGCGGAATAGAAAAGCAGGGCGTAACGGTGAAATACGGCGTTTTCGGCGCGGATATGCGCATTTCGCAGATAAACGACGGCCCGTTCACGCTTATTCTGGAGAGCGTGAAATGAAAAATATCTTTTCGCGTGCTTACGGGAGCGGCGGTTGTTTCAGCCGCGGCGGCGATTATAACGAAGCTGTTTGTCGGCGGAGCGGTATCGATAATTTTATTCTGCGTCGCCGGGGCGTGCCTTGCGGCGGCGGTAATATGCGCGGCCGCGGGGTTTATAAAAAGCAAAAAAAATAAGCAAAACGGCGGCTCTGACGAAAGCCGAAAAAATCAATAAAAATAATCCGCGAAGCGGAGATATATGGGTTTATACGGTTTTATTCCGCACAAAAAACTTCGGTAAATAATAAAATTTATTATAAGGAGAAGGGGTATGAGAAAAATAGCAGTGTTTTTAGCGTTGACGATGTCGGCGGCGGTATTCACGGGCCTGTTCGCGTGCGGCGGCAATGAGAGCAATACCGTTACGCCCGGCGGAGATTCGGAAGATAAGTGGACGATAGAGCGCGTATACGAGACCGCGGCGGATATGGGGTTCGAAGGCAGTCTTGAAGATTTAATCGCGCTTTTTAAAGGGGAGCAGGGCGCGCCCGGCAAGGACGGAGAAGACGGCGCCCCGGGTGAAGACGGTGAAGACGGTCTGGACGGCAAGGACGGCGTGGGCATAGAGAATATAGAGATAGATAAAAACGGCTGTCTTATTATAACGCTGACGGACAAAAGGGTCATAAACTGCGGAAAGGTCACCGCGCCCGAAAGCGGAAGCGGGGAAGCGGAAAACACGCAGTGTCTGGAGTTTTATCCGCTTGACGACGGTACGTATGCCGTAAGTATCGGCAACGCCGAATTTTTAAGCAGCATAGTAATACCCGAAAGTTATTTGAATAAACCCGTGAGCACGGTGATGGAAAAGGGCTTTGAAAGCGCGAAAAATCTTAAATCCGTGTCAATCCCCGATTCGGTTACCGAAATAGGCGAAGGTGCGTTCCGCTCCTGCGAAAACCTGAGAACAGTTAAAATAAATAAAGGTTCTTCGCTTGAAAAAATCGGCATAGGCGCGTTCAACGGCTGCGATATGCGAGATTTCACTTTGCCGCAAAACTTAAAAGAGATAGGCTCCGGCGCGTTTATCAATTGCAACAGGCTTGTCGAGATATATAACTATTCTTCCGTTGAGCTTATCGAAGGCAATAAAGACAGCATGGTTCACGGCGGCATAGAATATAACGCTTTGGGTATTTACGACGGCGATACGCCTTCGAAAGTCGTCACTTACGGCGATTTCAAATTTTACGACGGGGAAACAAAACATCTTCTCGAATATGTCGGCGCCGATAAGGATATAACCCTGCCCGACGATTTTAAGGGCAGCGAATACGCGATACACAATTACGCGTTCAGGAAAACTTCGCTCAATTCCGTCTCCGTAAACGACGGCTGTAAGTTGACGGCGATAGGCGAATATGCCTTTTCCGGTTGTAAATTCACTTCCTTCGAACTTGCTAAAAGCGTTAAACATATCGGCAAATACGCTTTTTCCGGCTGCACCGAATCGGCGTTTACCATACCGAAAGACAATTCTTTGGTAAGTATAGGCGATTACGCTTTCGAATCCTGCTTCGAACTGAGAACGTTCTATCTCCCCGAAAGCGTTACCACCGTAGGGAAAGATATTTTTGATAATACGGAAACTATGCAAATTTACGTTTGGGCATACAGCAGACCCGCGGGTTGGGACAGCGAATGGATTCTTCCTTATAAGGAAAGAGAAGAAGTTACGTGGGGGTACAGAGATTTTTAAAGTTGTTTGCGTGCGCAAATGCTTGGGATAGAACAAAGCAATGAGGAAGTTGTAAAGTAATAAAAAAATGAAGTAATTTGCCATAATAAATTATAAAAAATATTCGGTTAATATTAAACC
>CAUHGY010000052.1 GCA_959605945.1 uncultured Clostridia bacterium
CGCACGCGGCATCGCGTGCGGAGCGGGGGCGCAAACTAATATTTTATACCGAAACGGCGGGCCATAGATAATTAAATTACGGAAAATTAGATTATAATTTCTATACTTAAAGCGAAAAAACCAAAAAACCGCTAAACTCGTACGTCCTTGATTTTTTCAATTTTTTACATGATTTAAATTTTCGAATAAAACCGTAAATCATCATTAAAATCGTTTCTCCGCCGCTTTCCAATTGTTTCGTAGAATATTCGTATAATAGACGAATGAGTTAAACGCTTTCTTAAATTAAGCTGAAAACGGATTAACCGAGCAGCCTTTTATTTACTGTACGGCAAATTAAAAAATACCCCCTAAATACAAAATTTAAAAATCATAACTACGCGTAAAACGCGTAGTTTGCAAAAACCCTAAAAGGGCATATTGCTGGCTACGCTATTCGCGTGGTGAAAGACTGCCAACCGCAATCTTTTTCGGGCTACTACTTAAGTAGCCCTTTCTTTTTCTTCTTATTCTCTTCTTCGTCTTCACTAAACGGGTCTATATACTCTTTTATGCTTAATTGCTCGTATGCCATATCTTCTTGTAATTGCTTTTGTATATACTCCGCTATCTTCTTCTCATTTCTGCCTACCGTACTTACATAATATCCTTTGCACCAGAAATGTCGATTCCCGTACTTGTATTTCATATTCGCAAATTTATCAAATATCATTAGACTGCTTTTGCCTTTCAAATACCCCATCACTTGCGCTACACTATACTTCGGCGGTATTGATACTAACATATGGATGTGGTCGGGACACGCTTCTGCTTCCAAAATTTCTATCCCTTTATACTCACATAATTTTCTTAATATCTTCCCTACTTCTTTCTTAATTTTTCCATATATTATCTGTCTCCGAAATTTTGGAGCAAATACTATATGGTACTTGCATTCGTATTTACAATGTGCTAAACTTAATTCGTCCATTTTGGACACACCTCCTATGATTTCGATTGCGGTTGGTTGCCTCATTCGTTATTTTATCATAGGGGGCTTTTTCTGTCCATCGCTACTGCTTTTTGCTCACCACACGCTTAGCGTGTGGTTTTCTATACAATAAAACCCGGTACGAACGCTCAACAGCGGTTCGCATCGGGTTGTGATTGCTAATTTTTAACCATTGTTTCAACATTTCTTCACCGCAAAAATCGCGATAGAAAGTGTTTTAACCGTTAAAAGCCCTTTTTTCTGCCCAATTCGGTGTTATCGGTCTTTCTGTCGCGCAGAGTTTTTTCCGCGGACGGTTTGTCTTCATAGCGGTAATCTTCGCCGTGTTTTTTGATATATTTATCGATTACGGCATGACTCGGCACCTGTGAAACGGCGCCGTTGACTTCGCGCTGATATCTGAAATATTCGGCGTTGTCTGGCATTTCGTTTATATTCATCATGGTCTCTTTAAACCCCGTGAGACGCACGTCGTTCATGACTTTCCTTATATATTCCTTATTTGACCTAAGCTTAATCAGCGCGGGAAATTCCGCCGTCGGAAAAAGCTGCTGCCACTCCCTTCCTTCATACTTATAAAGTAAATCCGAAGCGATCTTCAGATGAATAAGCTCCTCTTCAAAATGCTGCAGCCATATTTTTTTGATGCGCGCATCCGATTCTTCGGCATATACGGAATAGTAAAGATAACATTCGGTATATTCATGCATCACCCAGCATTCCAGCCAGGTCATGGCGGGGTCCGTCAGAGAGCCGTACCCCGTTACGTGCTGCTCTTCGATCATGGCTATCTCCGCATACAGTTTTCTGCCGAGCTCGGAATGATAAAACTGCCCGATATTCATATAATAATTCATCGTCTGCTGTTCGGCGGCGGTGATAATGCCCGTATGCAGGCGGGTGATAAGTTCGTCGCGCCAGCCGTTAATATAGCGGCGCACATCGTCGTCGGGATGGCGGTGTTCTGCAATCGTGGGACGGCCGGGCGTAATTTCCGTATATCCCCCGACAAGTCTTTCGCCGTGAGCGCCTTCTTCCATGTCCAGCAGATCGGAATACCTGTAAAGATGGTCGAAATCTTCCAAGAGAGCAAAATCCAGCTGCGCCTTGACAAAAGGATTCGGCTCCTTCTGCGCCATATCGGCGGTAAGATCTACCGCCAGCTGTTCATAACCTATCGTGGTTTCGAGTATGGTTTCATCAATGGGCTTTAAGGCGGAAATGCGTTTTTGCTGTTGCTGTTCCTGCCGCCGCACGCGTGCGGCGGCACGGCGTATCTCGTTATTTGTGCAATGGCGGTTGAGCTGATGCAAAAACCAGTTCGCCTCGAATTCCGTGCCGTTCATGAGAATCACGCGAGTTTTGGTATACGGTCCCGTCGTATTCTTGTCGTAGGGTTTCGCGCTGAGAGCTGACCAGCTTGCGTAAGTTATTTTGTCGGTTTTCGGCAATTCGTTGAATGGATTCATTATTTTCTCCTTTTACTTTTTTCCGAATTATCGCCAAAGACAGGCATTTTAATACGTTTGTCTCGAAAAAAACGCAAAAACAATGTTTTTTAGTGTGTTATAATTCAACTGCCACGCAACTTAATATTTTGCAACAAGGTATACTTTTAGATAGAAGTATACTTTATTTCGTGTTAAAAATTCCTTGTTTGCAAAATAAAGAGGAAGTTGCGTAGCGGCAAACGGAATGAATGCATTTTTACGGTGCGGCATTTCGTTTGAGTGCCGCATTTTTTATTTTACGGGAAAAAATTTATGACGACGTTTTTTATTATAGCTGCAGCAGTTTTGCTTGCCGCCTGCGCGATACATTGGTTCGCGGCAGGATGTTGCGATTTTGAAGATTTTTTCATAGACGAATACGGCCGGGTGACGATACTTTGCGTAGTTCTGCTTTCCCTTATTGTTTTCGGTTTTATATTCTGGGTATGATGGATAATGCTTATCATTACAGGCGTTATCGCCGTTATAGCAATCCCTCTTATTTATTATTTCTTTTTTTACTATCCGGACTATGACGAAGAGGACGAAAACGACGAAGATAACGAAACATATAAAACAAAATATAAATGTTTAAACTGCGGCGCGCCCGTAACAGAAACGATAACAGAAACGATAAACGGCAGAAAACATATATTCAAATGCGAGTTTTGTCAAACCGACTATACAAAAAGCGAACTTTTTTCGGGCAAAAACGATAATGACGAAAACTTTTCTCTCTCCGATTTCGAAACAGAATATTTCGAAGCTTGCGATATTTTCGGTTTTCAACCGCAAAATAACCACTCCGCAAGCCAAATAGACAGAAAATACGAAAAACTGTACGAAAAAAATTACGGCTACGAATTCGAAGAAAATCTTGAAGATGCTTACGACTTTTTCTCCGAAGAAGAAACGTCGATAAAAGAATATTTAACAAAAAACGATGAAAATACGATCGAAAAAAAATATCGTTTTTATTTATCCCGAATACAGAAAGATGGCGAGCTTTAATTAAACTCAACCGTTAAATTCCGCCGAATTCACTCGGCAGACGCCTCTTTATTGTTTTTCTTATTGCGGCGGCGCGTTAAAACAACCGCTTTGTAAATTATATAAAATATGACCGATGCCGAAAGCGCTCCGCCGAAATCTATAAGAATATCGGCTACAGACGCTCCCCGCAAAGACAAAAGCTGAATGCTTTCGTCCGCAACTGCCGTAAAAAGTCCGCACGAAAGCACGGCAAAAAGATTTTTTTCATTAAAAAAGCCCGAAAAGAAAAAAAGAAAACACAGTTCCGCACCTAAAACAAAAAACTCCGCACCGTGCGCAAGTTTTCTGAAAACGCCGTGAGATACTGCGTCGGTGCCGAAAACCGCGTCCAGAACGGGTTTAACCCCGTGATAAACGCCTTCCGATTCTTTTCCCGAAACCTCGGCATTCAGCGCCGAATTGCCCCAAATAAACGCAAGCGTCAAAAATAGCAGAAACGAAACCAACGCGATTGCGGTTTTTCTTTTACCCGACATACCCTGCTCCCCCCTGCCGTACAGGCCGGCGCTCTAAACTTAAATTCTCAGGTATTTTTGCGTAAGTTCTTTAAGTGCTTGCGCCGTTTCTTCGGTAAAATCGCCGCGTTCGAATCTGACGGAAAAATTATCGTCTCTCACCGTTCCCGGGCGGTTGATACGGTATTCGGAATTTTTCAAAAGCACGTCCTGATAGGGCATGATAAATAAATCTGCGCGACTTTTCATTCCCAGCTCTATGATCGCTTTCGCCAGCGAAACTTTGTCTGTAATTTCAAATTGCGTTCCTGTCGCGGCGAGACTGTTTTTCACACCCGTAAGAAGGTTGTTATAATCCCATTCAGAAGCGTTTTCAATGAGGCCCAAAAGAGTATCGTTATCATGCGTGCCGGTATAGCAAACGCAGTGGGACGGCAGATTTTCGGGAAGATAGAGATTGTCTTTCTTTCCGTCGAATGCGAACGAGAGAATTTTCATTCCCGGATAACCTGTTTTTTTAAGCAGTTCTCTCACTCCGTCGTCTATTATGCCGAGGTCTTCGGCTATTATGCGGTTTTTATCAACCTTTTCATGAACCGCACCGAACAATTCGTCGGAAGGAACCTTGACCCATTCGCCTGCCGTGGCGTCTGTCGCGCCCGAAGGAATTTCGTAATATCTGTCCAGCCCGCGGAAATGATCTATGCGGACGTAATCGAAAACCGAAAGCGCATAACTTAAACGTTTTGCCCACCAGTTAAAGATGTGCGGCACTTTGGAATAATCGTATACGGGGTTGCCCCAGAGCTGCCCCGTTTTACTGAAATAATCGGGAGGAACGCCCGCAACTTTTACGGGATTAAGATTAACGTCAAGTTTGAAAAGATCGGCATTCGCCCAGACGTCGGCACTGTCTTCCGCTGCGTAAAGCGGCATATCGCCGAGTATGGAAATACCCTTATCGTTACAGTATTTTTTGAGCGCAAACCATTGTTTTGAGGCAATATATTGCACAAACTGCCAAAAGGATACACGTTCGGAATGTTCAGAGCAAAAATCGGCGACGGCGGCGCTTTCATTGAACTTCATTCCCCTTTCCCACTCGCGGAAAGGTTTGCCGCAGAAAGCGTCTTTTGCGGCCATAAAAACAGCGTAATCGAAAAATTCGCCGTCTTCCGAAAAACGGCGAAATTCCGCGCAAGTCCTGTCAAAGCGGGAAAACGCTTTTTCAAGAAGTTCAAGGCGAACTTTATTTAAAAACCCGAAATCCGCATATCTTCCGCTCCGTTCGGAAATTTTAATCTCTTCATTTGTCAGCAGTCCGTTTTTAACAAGCTCTTCAAGGCTTATATAAACGGGACTGAAAGATTTCAGGCATACGGAAGAGTACGGCGAATTGCCGCAGCCCGTCTGCACGAGCGGCAGCATCTGCCAAACCTTTTGACCCACCGAAACTAAAAAATCGGCAAAATCATAGCTCTCCTGCCCGAAACTTCCCGCCCCGTATTTCCCCGGAAGGGAAAATAACGGCATCAACAGTCCGCTTGCTCTTTCCAAAAAAAGCTCCTTAAAGTTCTATGTAAGCTTCGCGCTCGGCGCCTACCGATACGTATCTGATTTTCGTACCGACCGCTTTTTCCAAAAATTCAATATATTCAACCGTTTCTTTGGGAAGATCCTCTTTCCTGCGGCAGCCTGAAATATCCTTTTTCCAGCCCTTCAAAGTTTTTAAAACGGGCTTATAAGCCTCAAGTCCCTGTGAAAAAGGAAATTCTTCGGTGACCTTGCCGTCTTTTTCATAAGCGACGCACACTTCGATCTCGTCAAGGAAGCTGAGCACGTCGAGTTTTGTAAGCGCTATTTCGTCTGCTCCCTGCATTCTGATGCCGTATCTGCTTGCAACGGCGTCGAAAGGTCCCACTCTTCTGGGCCTGCCGGTCGCCGCGCCGTATTCGCCGCCTGCCTTTCTCAGTTCTTCCGCTTTTTCGCCGAAATATTCGACCGTGAAAGGTCCTTCGCCCACACAAGTCGAATATGCTTTCATAATTCCGATAGAAAGGTCCAGTTTAAGGTTCGGCACGCCGGATCCGATAGGTGCATACGCCGCGATGGTGTTTGATGAGGAAGTAAACGGATAAATGCCGAAATCGATGTCTCTGAGTGCGCCGAGCTGCGCTTCGAACATGATTTTTTTGTCTTCGGCATTTGCCTTATTCAGATAGCGTCCCGTGTCGCAGATAAAGGGAATAAGCGGTTCACCGTAAGTTTTCAGAAACGCCATCATGTCGTCAAGTTCTAAAGGCCGCGCGTTGTACACGTTAAGTATGGTAAGATTTTTCCATTCGAGAATATCTTTTAAACGCTGCTCAAGAAGTTCAAAATCAAACAATTCGCCCATTCTGATAGCTTTTTTCATGTATTTATCGCCGTAAATGGGGGCAATGCCTCGGCGCGTGGAACCGTATTTTTTATCGGCAAGTCTGTTCTCTTCAAGGCAATCCTGCAAGACGTCATAAGGCATGCATATGGCAGCGCGGTCGCTGATTTTCAGATTTTCGGGCGTGATCTTTATTCCCGCATCTTTAAGCCTGCCCATTTCTTCGACAAGATGTTTAATATCGACAACCATGCCGTTCCCCATAACATTCACAACGTTCTCTCGCAAAATTCCCGACGGCAGAAGGTTGAGCACGAATTTCCCCTTTTCGTTGATAACAGTGTGCCCGGCGTTGTTTCCGCCCTGATAACGCACAACTACGTCATAATCGCTGGAAAGAAGATCGACCATCCTTCCCTTTCCTTCGTCGCCCCAATTGACCCCGCAAATTGCTGTGAGCATAATTTCTCCTTCGGAGGCAAAAAACCTCACTTTAAAATATATTACACTTCGATTATGCCTTAAAACAATATTTTTGTCAAGGCAAAACGGTTTAGTTTTTTTTATACCGTATATTTTCCGAAAATAAATTTTTAATCCCAAAAACCGTCAGATTTGAACAATGCTTTTGCCTTGTCCGTGCCGAACGATAAAAGCGCTGTCAGCATATAAGTGAAAACGATAACTCCTATTACAGCCGTCAAAGCTACGGTAAGCGGGTCCCACTGAAAACCAGATGCAATGCCGATTGCGCCGTCGAATATAAGACCGCCTAAATCGAAAATCGCATGCAGCGCGACGGCTGCGAAAATATTGCCGGTAAAAAGCAGCGCTGCGGCGCACATTCCCCCGAGCAGGAAAGAATAAGCCGTCTGCAGCGCCACCGCGCCTATCCCCATCCCTGCGAACAGATTTACTAAATGAACGCCGCCGAACACCGCGGAAGAAAGCGCCGCTGCCCAAAACACCCCGTATTTTTTCTTTTCGGTGATTTTTAGCGACAGCGGAAACACAAGGCCGCGGAAAACGCTCTCTTCGAAAAGCCCCACAGATAAGCAATAAGTTGCATAAAGCGCAATCTGCAATGGGTTGCCTGTAATCGCGGCTTCATTTTCGGCGAATGCCACTATGGGGAAATTATTTACCGCAACTATCAAAGCGGGAAAGACTGCCGCTAAAGAAATCAACGACGGCCTGTTTTTAAAAATACTGCCGAACCCGTATCTGTGTATAAATATTGCCGCAGCGGCAAAAAGAACGAGGCGGATAAAAATTTTCACCGAAAGTCTCAGCGCGTAGCTGTCGCCGAAAATAACGACGAACAGGCGCTCCAGCGGAAGAGACACAATCCCGACCGACAAAAGAGATATTATGATTATATGCGCAAACGGCGATTTTTTTGCATCGGCTCGGATTTTGTTCATAAAATAAACCCGCCGTCTGCGGTAATCGTCTGACCGGTTATAAAATCGGAATGTTCCCCCGAAAGAAAGTAAACCAGTTGCGCAATTTCTTCGGGAGTACCCATGCGCCCGAGCGGAGTGCGGGCGCAAAGTTCAGCCTTTTCTTCGGCGCTGAAACAATCGTTCATTTTAGTATCTATCACCCCGGGACAAACGCAGTTGACGTTTATACCCGACGGAGCGACTTCTTTGGCGACGGCTTTCGTAAATCCGATAAGAGCGGCTTTACTTGCAGAATATGCGGCTTCACAGCCTGCGCCGGCTATTCCCCAGACCGACGACACGTTTATTATCTTTCCGCGTTTATTTCTCAGCATGCTCTCGAGCGCCGCATTGGTAATGATAAAAGCCGCTTTCACATTGACGTTAAATATTTCGTCCCATTCTTTCTCGGTCGTTTCGGTAATCAATTTAAAAAGATCGGCACCGGCGTTGTTTACCAAAACGTCTATATGTTTAAAACTTGCTTTTATTCTGTCGCAGAAAGCATAGACGTTTGCGGATTCAGAAAAATCACATGGTTCGGCGCAAAGATGGTCGCCGTATATTCCGTTTTTCAAAGCGGAAAGTTCCGAAAAATTTTTATTATACTGCGCGATGACGAAATATCCGTTTTCCAAAAAAAGCCTGACCGTTTCCGCTCCTATTCCGCCGCTCGCGCCGGTTATCAATGCAGTTTTCATCAAATTGCTTCCTTAAAAAAACACCCGCAAATAAAAATATTTGCGGGTAAACTTTTTCTTTGAGATTTCAGCCCTTGACGCGCTCCATATATTCGCCCGTTCTGGTATCCACTCTGATAAGTTCGCCTTCGTTGACAAACATAGGGACCTGAATTTTCGCACCCGTTTCCAGCACGGCCTCTTTGGTGGCATTGGTCGCGGTGTTGCCTTTTACCGACGGATCGGACTGAACGACGCGCAGCACAACAAAATTTTCACACTCAACTGAAAAAGCTACGCCCTTGTAGAACTTGACGACCACGGGATCGTTTTCCTTGATATACTGCAAAGCGTCTTCCACCTGATCGTAATTGAGCGGTGTGAGATTGTATTCCTGGTCCATAAAATAATAAAGTTCGCCGTCGTTATAAGAATAGGTCATATTCTTGGTCTCGATGTGGGCCTCCTGAATTTTTTCAGTGGGGTTCCACGTCCTTTCAAGTACCGCGCCCGTAACAACGTTCTTCATTTTTGTTCTGACGAACGCAGCGCCCTTTCCGGGCTTTACGTGCTGAAAATCCACGATAGTGTAGATGGAATTTTCGTATTCAAAGGTAACGCCCTTTCTGAAATCGCCTGCTGAAATCATAATAATATTTTCTCCTTGAATTGGTTTAGAATTGCTTTATATCAAAATCAGCTTTTTATCGTCTGTAAAAAGCCTCTTGACTTTTCCGTTTTGTATGACAACCGTATCTTCGATGCGTATTCCGAACTCCCCGTCAAGATAGACGCCCGGCTCCACCGTAAACACCGTTCCTTCCCGCAGGATATCGCATTTTTTCGGCGAAACTGCCGGGAATTCGTGAATTTCAATGCCTACGCCGTGGCCGAGAGAATGCGTAAAATACTTTTCCAGCCCGAATTTTTTCAAAATACCGCGGGCAATGCCGTCCGCATCGTCGGTTCGCATATCCGCAGTAATTTCCGACTCTGCCTTTTCGTTCGCTTTAAGCACCGCATCATAACAATTTAAAAATTTATCCGAAGGATTTCCGAAAAACGCGGTACGCGTCAAATCCGAACAATATCCTTTATATTTCGCGCCCATATCGACAAGCACGGGCATGCCGCTTTCAAGAACGGTATTTCCCGTTTCATGATGCGGAACCGCAGATCCTGCGCCGAAAGCAACTATCGTGTCGAATGCCGCGCATTCGCCGCCGAATTGCACTATATAATTTTCTATAGTGTTTTTAAGTTCGTTTTCGGTTATACCCTTTCTGACCGTTTTTATAGCCGCGTAATATGCGTTCTGAGCAATTTCGCAAGATTTTTCTATTATAGAAATCTCTTCCGCCGTTTTTACCGCGCGCTGCGCCTTCAAAACCGAAGTCCCGTCAAAAAGCTCTGCCGCAAGCGTCTTATATTCTTCATATTCATAAAGCGTGGTATGTTCGTAATCGAGTCCGACTCGCTTTATGCCGAGTTCGCGCACGGCGCCTGCCACGTCCGAAAAAGAATTGTACGGTCTTGTTTCAATTCCGAAAGGAAGCAGCTTTTCTTTTGCCGCGTAAAAATATCTGGCATCGGTAAAAAACAGACAGTCCCTGCCGATAAGCATCATACCTTCCGCAACGTCGGTCCCCGAAAAATATCTGCGCATCGCCCGGTCTTTAACTAAATACGCCGTCTGCGGCGGAACAAAACCGAATACCTTTTTCTCCATACCGTTATATTTTAACAGAAAATAACCTATAAGTCAAATATTGCCGTATATTTTTTGCATTTTTACGGCGTCGGCGTCCTGCGTGCCAGCAGACTCGCAGATTATAAACGGTTCTAGTTTTAATTTTTTAAGCGCCAGACTGAGCGGAGCAAATTCCGGCCCGAATTTTTCGTCCTCAAACGTCAGATGCCGCACTTCGCCTTTTGCGGAATATTCTATCTTGGAAAAATGCATGTGAAAATGCTTCATCTTGTCGTAACCGAGTTCGCTTATCATATATTCGAGACGGTCGAGGTAGTCCTTTTCGGTTTTCAGGCTTCCGTTCTCTCTCGCATTCACATGCCCGAAATCGACCGCGGGAATGAAAATTTTATCGATCTTGCAAAATCCGGTTATTTCTTCGATTGTACCGATCTGACCGAGTTTGCCCATTGTTTCCGGACAGTAAAAAACGTCGTCGAGACCTTTTTCATAAATCTTATCGCGAAGGCGTTTCAGTCTCTCCTCCGTGAGAGAAACCGCGGCGCTCCTTTCCGCTTTACCCTGACTGGCGGGATGAAACACCACGCGTTTGCCGCCCATTATTCGAACTTTCGCGGCAGACTGCAAAATATAGTTGAACGATTTTTCGGCATTTTCTTCATCAGGATTGGCAAGATTGACATAATAAGGCGCATGCACGCTGATTTCCACGCCTGCACGGCGGAAAGCCTCGCCTATTTCCTCCGCTTTCTTGTCAGAAAGCGTTACGCCCCGTCCGAAAGAATATTCAAAACAGTTTAGCCCGAGATTTTTTACCCATACGGCAGAATCTTCGCTTTTGGAGAATCCGGCGTCAAAAAACGCGGCGGAATTGCCGCTCGGTCCGAATTTAATCATATGTTCTTTCCTTTACTGTTTTCAAATCAAGTTCAAGTCTTTTTTTAAGTTCTTCCACACCGGAAAATTTTTGTATTCCGCGTATATAAAAATCAAAATACAAAGTTATCTTTCTTCCGTAAAGATCGCCTGCAAAATCCGCTATATGCGCCTCGATAAGTTTCCCCGTCAAATCAAACGTAGGCCTTGCGCCGTAATTTATGATGCATCTGTAAAATTTTCCGCGAAGGAAAATATGCCCGCCGTAAACGCCGTCTTTCAAGTTAAACTTTTCCGGCGGAATTTTGATGTTCACCGTCGGAAAACCTATTTTACCGCCGAGTTTTCTGTCCTCGAAAACAACGCCCGTAACACAGTAAGCCGCCCCTATCAGCGCATTCGCCTTTTCTATTTCGCCGGAGGCAAGCAGCAATTTGATTCTCGTTGTGGAAACCCTTGCTCCGTCTTTTTCAAGAGTATCTGCAATTATAACCGTCTGTCCGTGAGCCGCGGCATAACTTTTAAGAAAACCGATATCTCCCGCACCGTTCTTTCCGAAACGGTAATCTTCGCCGCACACGTATCCTTTAACAATATATTTTTTATTGAGAAAATCGAGAAAAGCTTCAGGAGTTCTGCCGAGAAAAGCTGCGCTGACAGGCGCCGAATAAATCTCTTTTATTCCTAAATTCCGAAGATACATTTTGCGTTCGGAAATAGTAAACACGGATTTTTCGTCGTCTGAGAACAGTTTTTGTTTTAAATTGCCTTTAAAAGTAAACACCGCCGCATTGCAGCCGCACTTCTCCGCAAAAGCGCACGCCGCAGCAATCACCGCGCGGTGTCCCGTATGCACGCTGTCAAAATAGCCCAGCGCAATGACCACGGTTTTTTTCTGTTTATCTGACATATGCCTCGATTTTCAGAACGCCGCCTTCCGCCCTGCCGACGCCCCAGAATTTGTCTTCGTTGTATACTCTGTAAAGCCCGTCCGCATAACCGCGGTTTTCAAAAACGCCGTTGAGTATTTTATTCGCCGTTTCTTCGCTCAAGACCAGTTTTTCAAAATCGACGGCGCACTCTGCGGGAATAAGATATTTTTCGGGCGGAGAATTTATGAATTCTTCGGTCTCTACGCCGTTTTCTATGCTGAACGCGCCGCTCACGGTTCTGACAAGCCTGCTCATGACCGCAAGAGAGCCTGCCGCCGCACCCATATCCCGTGCAAGAGAACGTATGTAAGTTCCGCCTTTGCAAATAATTTCAAAGCGATATTCGTTTTTTCCGATCTCGCCGAGAAATTTTATACCGAGTATTTCCACTTTTTTCGGCGCAAGAGAAAAATCCACGCCCTTTCTTGCCAGCTGGTATCCGCGCTTGCCGTCCACGCATTTTGCGGAATATTTAGGAGGAATCTGTTCTATTTCACCTATAAACTGCGGAATGACGCCCGCGATAACTTCCGCGGACGGAAAAAAATCCGTTGTTGCGGTGACCGTTCCCGTAATGTCGAGAGTATCTGTTGACAAGCCGAACTTAAAATCGGCAAGATAAGTTTTTTGTTTTTCCGTCATATAGCGGAAAAGCCTTGAAGCATGTCCTACACCCA
>CAUHGY010000053.1 GCA_959605945.1 uncultured Clostridia bacterium
TGATTTTGATTTGTAAGAAGTTTATCCTTACAGTTTAAGTATGTGCGGCAAACGGCATATTATTCATAAAATTCAAAGGTAAATAATGGCAGATAATTTAAAAGAACTATTAAGAAAGCACGGTTTTGCTTTCAAAAAGGCATATGGACAAAATTTTTTAACCGATACGGCACTGCTTGACGAAATAGCGGCAGCCGGAGTATCTGCCGGTGAAAATGTTCTGGAAATAGGCTGCGGCGCCGGCGCATTGACCGCAGCGCTTTGCCGCAGAGCGAAAAAAGTGCTCGGATATGAAATAGATTTAAAGCTTAAACCGATTCTTGACGACGCTCTTTCAGATCTGAAAAACGTTGAAATTATTTATAAAGACATAATGAAAGAAAAGATTTCAGATGTTGAAAGGAGGCTCGGCGGCGAATATGTTATGGCGGCGAATTTGCCTTATTACATAACCACTCCGATCATTATGGAATTTTTGGAAAAATCAAGCCGACTTAAAGCGATGGTCATAATGGTACAGGAAGAAGTTGCAAAAAGACTTGCCGCAAAAGCCGGAACTTCCGATTACGGAGCAATAACCGTGGGAATTAATTTGCGCGGCGATGCCGAAATTATTAAAAAAGTACCGCGCGAAATGTTTACTCCCGCACCGAATGTAGATTCTGCGGTTGTCAAAATAACCATAGACAAGGGAAGATTTTTGTCGGCGGATTTAAAGAAAGTCAGAGAGCTTGTCCGCTGCGGCTTTTCGAGCAGAAGAAAAACTCTTGCCAACAATATAATTAATTTTTACAAAATCGAAAGAAAATCTGCCGAAAGCGCACTTGCCGAAGCGGGGATCGACGTTGCGGCCCGCGGCGAAACGCTTACGGCGGCGCAATACGTCAGACTTGCGGAGATTTTGTACGGAGAAATATGAAAAGAAAAATCGTTTTAGCCAGTTCCAACAAGGCAAAATTGAAAGAGATAAGACAGATACTCGACGGCTACGAAGTGTTTTCGTGCAAAGAACTCGGTTTTGACGGAGAAATCGAAGAAAACGGCAGCACTTTTTATGAGAACGCGCTTATAAAAGCCAGAACTGTCAGCGATGCGCTGGGGCTGCCGGCGCTTGCAGACGACAGCGGCATTTGCGTCGATGCGCTGGGCGGTGCGCCCGGTATTTACAGCGCAAGATACGCGGGAGACGGCATTGACGCGCATAACAACGAGCTGCTACTCAGAAACATGGCGGATAAAAGCGACAGGAAGGCAAAATTCGTCTGTTGCATGGTTTATTATAAACCTGGCGGAGAAATAATAACTGCCACCGGCGAAACGTTCGGAAAAATTCTTTACGAACCGCAGGGTGAAAACGGTTTCGGCTATGATCCGTTGTTTTACAGCGACGATCTCCGTAAAAGTCTGGGAGTTGCTTCGGCCGAAGAGAAAAACTCGGTCAGCCACCGCAGCAGAGCGCTGGCAAAACTTAAAGAACTGCTGTGAAAAGCATAATCATTGTTTCCGACGCGCACGGAAATATCGGAGCTCTCGAACGGCTTTATCCGCTGATGAAAGAAAACGACGTTACCGTTCATCTGGGGGATTATTGTTCCGATATCTTGCCGTTTCCGAATATTAGGGAACTTTATACCGTCAAGGGCAATTGCGACGGCGGCGGCGAAGAAAGAGTGATAGACGTTGACGGCATGAAAATTCTGCTGACGCACGGCAACGTTTACGGTGTGAAAAATTCGCTTTTAAAACTTTATCTGCGGGCGAAAGAACTTAATGTCGGCGCGGTGTTTTACGGGCATACGCACAGGGCGGACGTAACGGTAAAAGACGGCATAACTTTTATTAATCCCGGAAGTCTGGCACGTTTCGGGGAACAATCTTATTGTTATGCTGCCGTGCACGGGGGCAGAATAACGGCAAAAATCGTAAAATTGAATTAAAAAGGCAAAATTATGAAAATTTACGACGGAATAGACAGCTTAATAGGCGGAACTCCGCTTTTGAAAGCATGCAATCTGATGAAAGACCAATCTCTTAAAGCAAATCTTTTGTTAAAACTCGAATATCTTAATCCGGCGGGTAGCGTCAAAGACCGTGCGGCTATGTTCATGCTGAACGACGCCGAAAAGCGCGGGCTGATTTCCAAGGGCGCCACCGTCATAGAGCCGACCAGCGGAAATACCGGCATCGGCCTTGCGGCGCTTTGCGCGCGCAGAGGATATGAAATTATTCTCACCATGCCGGATACTATGAGCACCGAACGAAGAAATCTGTTGAAAGCTTATGGGGCAAAAGTCGTTTTGACCGACGGAAAAGAAGGAATGAGCGGAGCTATCAGAAAAGCCGAAGAACTTCATAAAAACATTCCCAACAGCTTTATTCCTTCTCAGTTTGAAAATCCCGCGAACGTTGATGCCCATTACCGTACGACGGGGCCGGAAATATGGAAAGACACTGACGGCAAAGTCGATGTTTTCGTTGCCGGCGTCGGTTCGGGCGGCACGGTGAGCGGTACGGGGAGATTTCTTAAAGAGAAAAATGCAAAAGTGCATATATGCGCTGTGGAACCTATGAGTTCTCCGCTCATTTCCGAAGGTTTTTCCGGAGCACATAAAATACAGGGGATAGGGGCGAATTTCATCCCCGCAAATCTCGATCGAAACGTTATCGACAGCATTGTAACCGTTTCCGACGAAGACGCATTCCGCTATGCCCGCCTGATTGCGAAAAAAGAAGGAATACTTGTAGGGATATCGTCCGGGGCGGCTGTCGCGGCGGCGGCGGAACTTTGCAAAAAGGACGAATTTGCCGGAAAAAATATTGTGGCGCTTCTTCCCGATACGGGTGACAGATATCTTTCTACAGAGCTCTTTTCACAAGATAATAATTAATGATATTTAGCTTGTGCAATATATTGCGCAACCTATTGCATAATTTAAGCGGCGCAATAAATTTTCAGGATACATAATATATTTATGTTATAATGTTATCTGCTGTGTCAGAGACGGATCAGCGCTTAATTATTTCAAAAGAGCAGGATAAACGGGAGAAATACAATAATAAAATTTTAAAATCAAAAACCGCCCGTAAACGGGCGGTCCGATTTTTTCGTAACTAACGCAAAATATTTTTAAGCTCTTTCTACTTTGCCGCTTTTTAAGCATCTGGCGCAGACATATTCTTTGCTGACGGTTCCGTTTGCGTTCTTTATGCTTACTTTCTGAAGATTGGCTTCGTAAGACTTCGGGGTTTTACGGTTGGAGTGACTGACCAGGTTGCCCGAAAGTTTGCCTTTTCCGCACACACTGCAAATTTTGCTCATATAAAAATTCCTCCTTGGGAAACAGTTAATTTTTTGACAACCAATACTCTATCATATTATTTTGTAAAAAGCAAGAAATTTTCGGCGAAATTCTCAAAATTTTTACTTAAAACCGTATTATGAAAGAAAAATTTTAAATTAAACAACTTAAAGGGTTGCAAAATGGGCATAAATATTGTAAAATAAAAATATCGTATAGCGAGGATAGAAATGCCTGCGAAAACAAATAATATTTACGGAAAAATATCAATAACCAACGGCAGTATAGCGCGTTTTGTTTCATACGTCGCTATGGATTGTTACGGCATAGTGGAATTTGTGCCGCAGAACATTTTCGATGCCGTGATCGGATTTTTTAAATTCGGTTCTGAAGGAAGAGGCGTCAAAGTACGTTCCGCAGGGGACCGGATTTTTATAGATATTTCCGTTATTGTAAAGTACGGCGTTTCCATCAAAGCGGTTGTTGAAGCCCTTAAAGAGTCTGTAAAATATAAAGTGGAGCGTTTTACGGGTATGCTTGTGGATACCATCAACGTGAACGTCGTGGGCGTCAAGCAATAACGAAATAAATAGTTTTTTCTCTCGGTTCGGAGTTATATATTATGCAAAAAACGATAAACGGGGCAATGCTGAAGTCGATGATTCTGACTGCGGCAAAACTCCTTGAAATAAACAGGGTAAACGTAGATTCGCTCAACGTTTTCCCCGTTCCCGACGGCGATACGGGAACAAATATGTCGCTTACCCTCCAGTCTGCAGTCAAAGAAATGTTAGCTTGCACAAGCAATTCCGTCTCGGCGGTTGCCGATGCGGTCTCTAAAGGAGCGCTCCGCGGCGCGCGCGGAAACTCCGGCGTCATACTTTCGCAGGTTTTAAGAGGGTTTTGCAACACCGTAAAAAACGCACAGGAAATCGATACGAAGCTGTTTGCGCAGGCGCTGAAATCGGGCGCCGAAGTTGCTTACGGCGCGGTATCGAAACCGCAGGAAGGCACTATGCTGACGGTGGCGAGAATGGTTGCCGAACACGCCGTCTCCGTACGCGGTAAACATAAAGATTTTGAAACTTTTCTTCCTGAAATTATAAATAAAGGCAATTATGCGGTTGAACTGACCCCGTCTCTTCTTCCGGTTCTCAAAAAAGCCGGCGTTGTAGATGCGGGCGGTAAAGGGCTGATGTGCCTTTACGAAGGCATGTATAAGGCCGTTATGGGCGAAACCGTCGGCGGGGATATTGTGCTTCCGGACGCCAAATCTGCCGAGACGGCGATGGAACATGCCGACATTATGAGCCTCGGCAGCATAGAATTTGCCTATTGCACGGAATTTTTTATTATAAATCTGGATAAAAAAACCACGCTTGCCGACATCGAGAAGCTGCGCGAAAAACTGATGACGATAGGCGACTGCGTTATCGTTATCGGCGATCTGGAACTTGTCAAAGTGCACGTTCATACCAACAAACCGGGCGTTGCGCTTACGGAAGCACTGAAGCTCGGCGAGCTGGATAAACTGAAAATCGAGAACATGCTCGAACAAAACCGCGCTCTTATAAAGAAATATGAGGCGGAGAAGAAAGAAATGGGCATGGTTTCGGTTTCGGCAGGAGACGGTCTTTTAAGTATCTTCAAAGACCTGATGGTGGATTATATAATCGACGGCGGCCAGTCGATGAACCCGTCCGCAAGCGACATAGCGGATGCCGTTCAGCGCGTCAACGCCGAAAACGTTTTCGTATTCCCTAACAACAAAAACATCATACTTGCGGCAGAACAGGCAAAATCGCTTGTCGAAAACAGGACTATACACGTAATTCCCACCAAAAACGTGCCGCAGGGTTTTGCGGCGGCGCTTGCTTTTAACCCCGAACTTTCGGTGGATGAAAACAAAACCAATATGATTCATGCCATGGATTCCGTTACGGTCGGCCAGGTGACGCACGCAGTCAGAAATACCAGGATAGACGGTTTTGAACTTAAAGTCGGCGACTTTATCGGTTTGGATAATAAAAAAATTCTTGCTAAAGGGAATAATACCGAAAAAGTTACTATCGACCTGATCGAGCGGCTGCGCAGCGGCGAAGAGCTGATTACCCTTTATTACGGGGCAGACGTAAAGGAAGATGAAGCAAACGCTCTTGTGGAAAAAATAAAGGAAAAGTACCCCGAATGTGACGTTGATATTCATTACGGCGGTCAACCGATATATTATTATTATATATCATTGGAATAGAAACCGTTGGGGAAAGAGAAATCTTTCCCTTGTTTTTTTATGCTGCGGCAAGCGAGAGAAAATCGGATTTCCGGCATTTATTTGACGGACGGCAGACAGAAAAACAATTCGCGGAAGTTTGTTCAGAGACTCGGGGGAGAACGTTTTTCATCGCCGTATGATCAACGGAACCTCTGCGCGGCGGCGCTAAAATACGTTTGGATTTTTGCATTTTAAGAAACGGTTTTTAAGACAATGCATCAGAAAGTCTCTGTTAATCAAAAAGCTTTTGCTTGCGGGCGAGCGGACGATGCGCTGCCGCGGAAAACGAACCGATATGATTTTATTGTTTCATAATATATAAACGGAATTCCGAAGGAAACTGCCGCTTTATGTCATACCGTATCCGACGGAGCCGTGTTTAACAATGTTGCCGTGCGGAGAAAGAGAGTGAACGCAGTTTAAATTATTGCATATTTTGTGCGGGCGGATCAGACAAATGGAACTTACTAAAATTAAAGGCGTAAACGAAAAGCGCAGGCTGGAATTTGAAAAGTTAGGCATTACCGACACGAAGGATCTGATCGGGTTTTTTCCGCGTGCGTATCTCGATCTTCGCAGCGTTCAGCCTTTAAAGTATGCATATCATAATGATTTTGTGCTGACTGCCGCGCGCGTTGTAAGTATTCCTGCGGGATATTTTACGGCAAGGCGCGGGTTCGTCAAGGCCGTGTGCGAGCAGGAAGGGCTGATATTTACGGCGATCTGGTTTAACCAGCCGTATGTTCTTAATAAACTTAAAGCCGGCGAGGAATATCTTTTTTACGGAAGGGTGCAGATACGGGTCGGCGAAATAAGCGTTGTTAACCCTACGTTTGAACCGTGCGAGAAAATTTACAGACTCAAAGGCATTGTCCCGCAGTATCAGCTTAAGGGCGCGCTGTCTCAGAAATTAGTTCGCGACAGCGTCAGACTTGCCGTGGATATCGAGCGCCCCAAAAGTGTTATTCCTTTTGATTTACAGGAAAAATACGGCCTTTCAGATCTTTATTGGTCTTACAGGGAAGTTCATAACCCGTCTGATTTCGAAACGCAGCAGAGAGCGGCGAACCGCATTGCGACCGAAGAGTATTTTGCGCTTATTTCGGCGTTCAAATTTATTAAGGGCGACAGAAATCAGGTGCGAATAAATCGATACGGCTGTTCGGGCAAAGAATTGGTTGAGTTTATAGCGACGCGTTTTCCTTTTGAATTTACAGAGGGGCAGAAAAAAGCCGTCAATGAAATTTTTGCCGACATGACGGGAGAGTCGGTCATGAACAGACTGATGCAGGGCGATGTCGGCAGCGGTAAAACGGCGGTAAGCATGTGCGCCATATTCGTCGCCGTAAAAAGCGGTTTTCAAGCAGTGATGCTTGCGCCTACGGAAGTGCTCGCACGGCAGAATTATCAGGCGGTAAGGAAAGCTTTTCCCGACTATAACGCGGATATTCTCACGGGGTCGCAGTCAGCAAAAGAAAAAAGGGACATAAAAGACGCTCTTAAAGCGGGGCACATCAACATACTCGTGGGAACTCACGCCGTATTGGAAAGCGACGTAGAGTTTAAAAAACTTGCGCTTTGCGTATGCGACGAACAACAGCGTTTCGGCGTGGCTCAGCGGTCAGGGTTGCTTTCGAAAGGCGTGGCGCCGGACGTTCTCGTGATGAGCGCCACTCCCATTCCGAGAACGCTTTCGCTTATATTCTACGGCGATCTCGATATAACCACCATAACGGATAAACCTAAAATGCGCGTACCGGTACAGACCAATATCGTGCCGGGAGAAAAATATTCGGATATGCTGAAATTCATATCCGGAGAGATAGCGGAAGGCAGGCGCGCTTACTTTGTGTGTCCCAAGATTGACGGTGACGAAGAAGGCACCGTGATGAGCGTGACCGAACTTTACGGCGAGCTTAAAGAACGGCTGCCCGGCATTTCCGTAGGGCTTTTGCACGGCAAAATGAAGGATAAAGAAAAGAACGCCGTCATGCAGGATTTTAAAGACGGAAGAGTGCAGCTTCTTGTTTCAACAACGGTCATAGAAGTGGGCGTCGACGTGCCGGAAGCTTCGGTTATGGTAATATATAATGCAGAGCGGTTCGGATTGTCGCAGCTTCACCAGCTGCGCGGCAGGGTGGGGCGTTCAGATGTAAAAAGCTATTGTTTTCTGATGACGACGGCAACGTTCGGCGTCGCCATAGACAGGCTGAAAGTGATTAAAGACAATTCCGACGGCTTTAAAATTTCCGAATACGATTATAAGCTGCGCGGCAGCGGCGATTTTATGGGCGACAGGCAGAGCGGCAAATTTATGAGCGAACTCGGATTTCTCAACTACGGCGTGGAAGCGATTTTTCTCGCCAAAAGAATCAGCGACGAACTGTTTTCTTCGGGGCGTGACCTTTCTGCGATAAGAGACGTTGCCATCGCCAAATACAACAAATTGAAAGATATAACCATGAATTGACGGGCGGAACGGTTTTCCGTGAATTTGCAGGCGCTTTTTACGGCTTTCGGAAAACTGCAGCGTATTGTTCGCTATAAAACCGAAAAGCTCGTCTTAAAACCGATTTGCGGTTACGCGCAGAGTGTTTTTTCGCACTGAAGGAGAGTAAATGAAAAATGCCGTTTTACAGACGGAACGAACATATTTAAGGGAATTGACCGCCGAAGACTTCGGCGCGCTTTCGCTTATTTTGAAAGACCCCCAAGTGATGTATGCTTACGAAGGCGCTTTTGACGACGGTGAAGTAAAAGATTGGCTGGACCGTCAGATAGCCCGATATAAAAAATACGGTTTCGGGGCGTGGGCGGTCGTTTTGAAGGATAGCGACGAACTTATCGGTCAGTGCGGGCTGACAATGCAGCCCTGGAAAGAAAGCGAACTTCTGGAAATAGGATATATTTTTCGCCGCGCCTTTTGGCATAAAGGCTATGCTACGGAGACGGCGCTCGCCTGCAAAAAATATGCTTTTGAAAAGTTGGGGGCGGAGAAAGTGTGTTCGATCATCCGCGATACAAATATTCCGTCACGGAAAGTTGCCGAAAGGCTGGGCATGAGCGCGCAGGGAGTATGGACCAAACATTACCGCGGCGTCGATATGCCGCATATACTTTATTCGGTTAACAGAGAAAACCGGCAGTAAAGCAAAATTATCGGAAAATCATTAAAAAGATATTTATATAAATAAGACGGCGTGTTGCCGCGTGCGGTGTTAAATAAAGATTTTTGTGTAAAAATTATTTAGAAACGGTCGGAAGGAATAAAAATATTTTAAAGCGGCCCGAAAAGCGAAACAGCCCGCACGAATGCGGTTAATAATTTTCAGATATAAACAAGACCGGATTGCTTATCCGGTCTTAAAATATGTTCAATTTAAAAAATCGGCAGAAGATTTAATTTAACGCAGCGGCTTCATTGCGGTTTCATTTGACTTTTTTATAAGTAAACCAAAGTATGGTCAGGACCTGCAGCGGCACGCCTATGATAAAAATCGTCCACAATCGTTTCGGGGGCGAAGGCAGCACGCTGACGAGTGTAATATAAAGCGCGGCTATGGCCGACCACACCAGAAGAGAAGTTACTATAGCGTTGCCGAGTGTTTTTCCCCATACCGAAGTAAAAACAAGAATTACTATCATAGTTACGGGTATTGCATAAACAAACGCAATCCAGCTTTTCGTGATGCTCGGAAAGATCAGAGAAGCAAAGCTGAAAAAGCATGTTGCCACCAGCCAGACCAATCCTACCGAACACATAACTATAATCAGCCGCTTTTTGTTTATGTTGCGGGCGGGTTTCTGTTTTTCCGCTTTGGGCTCGGAGATAAGAGCATCGATTGTCACACCGTAAAAATCGGCAATCTGTTTAAGAACGGCAAGGTCGGGCGCGGATTCGCCGCGTTCCCATTTGGAAACCGCTTTATCGGTATAATTTAATTTTTCGGCAAGCTCTGCCTGAGTGATGTTCAGCGATTTGCGAAGATTTATCAGGTTTTGAGCGAGATTGTCTTTTATATCCATATTTTTTATTTTATCATATTTTCAGCATAAAATCAACGGATTTTTCTTGTTTTCCGTTCAATTCTACTTTTAGTAGAGATAAAAATTTTGTCTCTACATTGTTAAAAGCAAGTATAGAATCAATTAAATAAACAGTAGGTTGTTTTTTTGACGTCTTTTAATTATACTTTATCCGTAAAGCATTCTCGATTTAATGAGTTAAAGGAGGACCTGACCGTGAAAATTGCTATCTCCGCCGAGTCGACGATAGACCTTACGAAAGAACTTATCGAGCAATATGATATAAAGATAGTACCGTTTCAGATTTTTCTGGGCGAACGAAACGATTACGACGGCGTTATAACCTGTGACGAAATCATAGATTACGTCAATAAAACCAAAATTCTGCCGAAAACGGGTGCCGTCAACCGCTCGCAGTATGACGAACATTTTTCGGAGCTTTTGAAAGAATACGATGCGGTTATTCATTTTTCTCTTTCTTCTGGACTTTCAAGCGCATGCGAAAACGCCAAAGCGTCTGCTGAAAATTTAAAAAACGTATACGTTGTGGATACGCTTTCGCTTTCCACGGGTATAGCGCTTCTTGCCGTTTATGCGTCTAAGCTCATAAAACAGGGACTTTGCGCAGAAGAAATTTACAGGAAAGTTTCGGCGCGCATACCGCACCTGCAAGTCAGTTTTGAGCTGAAACGACTTGATTATCTGTATAAAGG
Organism: uncultured Clostridia bacterium; assembly: GCA_959605945.1. GTDB lineage: Bacteria > Bacillota > Clostridia > Christensenellales > Borkfalkiaceae > UBA1259. The sequence continues at coordinate 10,311 of CAUHGY010000053.1, forward strand.
GGGAAGATGCAGCGGACTTGCATATTTCGGAGCGAATCTTTTGAAAATACGTCCGCAGATTATAGTCAAAGACGGTAAGATGATTCCCGGCAAAAAATACAGGGGTTCGTTTGAACACGTTGTAAGGTCATATTGCCGCGACACGCTCGAACAGTTTGACAATCCCGACCTTTCAGAGGGATTCGTGACTTACACGACGGCTTCGCCCGAAATAATCGAAATTGCCGTTCAGAGCCTCAAAGAAAGGGGGTTTAAGAACATCCACGTGACGCGTGCTGGCGGCACAATTACCAGCCATTGCGGGGAAAACTGTCTCGGAATTCTCTATATAAACGACGGAGGAGAAAATTGATTTTTTAAATTTTCACCGAGGAAAACCGATTCGGTAATTTAACGGCGCCATCGGCAGCCGAAATTTTGCAAAAAGCCGGCACGGGATTTACGGCCCGCGCCGGCTTTTTGCCGAATAACAGGCAGATTTTGAAAATGCAGAAAAAAGGCAGAATAAATGTTTTATATAAATCTGCCGGCGCGTAAAAACGGTAAAAGACGGCGGAGCGGATAATATAACGAACATTTCTCTGTTTCAGAGCGGTTTAGGTAACAAATTATACTCTTGCCCCGATGATATGTATTACACGCGCTCTTGCAAAGATATAGTTATTCAGCGGCTTGTCTTTTGCGTTGAAGCTGTGCGCGCATACTTTTATGCCGTCCGACAGGTCGGTTATGATGAGCGAGTGGTAAAAACTGCCGTCGTTTCTTCCCAGCTGAATTATGTCGCCGAGCTGAGCGCGGGAAAAGTCGGTCAGCGCGCCGAAAGGACCGTAACCGCCGTTTTTTGTTAAAAAAGCATATAAATATTCAACGCTCGTCCAGGCGGGGGCGCGTGAGTCCGGACTGTCGTAATACCACCCCGTGACGGGGGTACGGTTCATTTTTTTACAGGCCGCAAAAAGACATTGGGAAATAAAATTTGTGCAGTCGCCGCCGATTCCGTCGAAATTATAATAAGCGGGATTGCGCCCGTAAGCCCATTTCCGCGCATATTCTGCCGCGGCGGCGCGGGCATAATCGATTATAATCATTATATTATAATATGAACATAAGCTTATTGTAATTGACGATTTTATGCTAAAATTCAATATTTTAACAATTATTCATATTTTTATGCAATATATTTTGAAAAAACGAATATTTTTATAAAAAATTTTTTTATTTATGCAAAAATGTTTGACATAACCGAAGTCAATGGCTATAATGTGTTTTAAATCAAAAGAACATTGCCGTAGGGCAAAAGGAGAATATAGTTATGAAAAAGATTATCACGTTTATAATGGCGCTTATGATGGCGTTCGGTGTGGTGGGCATGACCGCTTGCGGAGACGATAATGTACTTATCGTTTATACCGAAGCCGGTTTCGCGCCTTGGGAATTTACCGAAGAAGGTTCCACCAAAGTTATCGGTGTCGATATGGAAATCGCCCAGTATATAGCGGATAAATACGGATATACATTGAATGTCATAAACGGATCTTTCGACACAATCGTCGCCGGAATAAATGAAGACAATGCTCTCGGAATAGCCGGTATTTCTTATGACGAAGATCGCGCCAAGGCGGTAGAGTTTTCGGATTTCTATTGGGGCGGGGCCTATCAGGCGGTAGTTTATCTCAAAAATTCCAATCCTGTTCTTACCTCCGACAATAAATTCGCAACCTCTAATTTCAACGGAAAGAAACTCGTATATCAGACGGGCACGACAAGCCAGATTACGGTTACGGAGAACAAAGATGCCTGGGGAATAAGTTCAACGAACAATTTCCCGCAAGTTTTGGCGGCTCTGGAAGATATGAAAACATCTGCTGATACGTATCTCATAGTTGATTCGCAGGTTGCCGCACAGCTTGTTGCCAATGATGCAGACGAGTCGATCGCTTATGCGGCCATAGAAGGCGTTGAAGCCGAACAGTACGGTATCGTCGCCAAAAAAGGAAATACTGAACTTATCGAAAAAGTCAACGCCGCGCTCGCCGAACTGTTGGTTAAGGGGGAGGACGGAACAAACCAGATTGAAAAATGGTTTGTGCAGTACAGCGCAGCGGATACGGACGCGGAATAATTTTATTGTAAATTAAAACAACAGAGCCGAAAGGACTTCGGCTCTGTTGTGGTATAAGTCAATAATACGCATATTGTTTAA
>CAUHGY010000054.1 GCA_959605945.1 uncultured Clostridia bacterium
TGAACTTACCTCGTCGATCTGAAAGATATCTACGACGGTAAATCTACCGGGGAAAACGTATATGTAAAAGATAAAATTTCCGATCAGCTCGAAAAAGCCCTTTACCCCGCGGGAACCGATGCCATTTACTATCTGCCCTATATGGGTAAATCGGGTTATTTTTTCTGCTATAATACCACCACGATAGACGAAGCTCTGGGAAAAGGCACATACAGACTTCCCCGCACCACAGACGAACTTTTCGAATTCGGCGACAGGCTTAAAGCGCAGGGCGTTGCCCTGACGGCGGGCGCATACGGCGACGCAACCGATTATTTTTCGGTGGAGCCGTGGCTTGCGCAGGCAATGGGCGTGGAGAACTATTTGCAGGCGAGAGCGGGCAACTATAAAAATTCCGAAGGAAAGTGGGTGCTGGCGGAAGACGCGCCGCACATGATAACCGATAATGCACAGGCGTATAAAGACGTTTACGAAGTTTCCTCAAAACTTGCCAAAAAAAGCAATTCGTATATCCATAAAGACAGCGCGTCGATGGGCTTTCTCGACGTCGAAGGAGTGCTTGCCGGCAACGGGTTTTATTTAAATAAGACCAAAATCGCTTATCACTATAACGGCGCGTATATCATGAACGAAATGGAACCCTATCTTAAAGTCATGGAAGAAAAAGGCGAGCCGCAGACCATAAGGGCGGAAAAGATACCTATGATGAGTTCTGTCGTGCGGCACACTCCGTCCATAACGGGCACGGATGAGCAAAAAGATTTGATTTTGCGCGACGTTATTGATTATATCGACGGCGGCAAAACGGGTGAAAAGCCCGCAAGCATCGCGAACGTTTCCGATACGGACATCGCGTTCATCGAGCAGGCGAGAAATGTCAGCGGCATGCATATGGGCGGCTCGATTGCTATCGGCAAAAAAACCGAAAATCTCGAAGGGAGCAAAGATTTTGTGAGATTTTTTACCACCGACATAGCGCAGAAAATCGCCCGCGACGCCTTAAACGGCGTGGAGATGCTTCCTTACGGATATCAGCCGGAAGAGACGGAAGATTTGCCGCAGTTCACCAAAGACGTCAGCAGAATAAGTAAAAATCTCATTTATATCAACGCCAATGTCTGTGCGGACGACTTATTCTTAAAATACGGTGAGTTTCAGATGCTGCCGTATCCGCAGGCGGGAATGGAAGCTTTCGCCAACGAAGCGGGAATGAGCACCCCCGACGAATACTATGAAAAAACGCTGAAATATTATACAGACAACAACAGATGGCAGACGATTATAAACAATTATAAACGCGCTTTGGGCGAGCTATAAAAAATATGAAGGGGAGAAACAGTATGAAGAAGTTTATAAAAATACTCATGGCGGCAGCGCTCTGTCTGTCTTTGGGATTGGGTATTTTTGCCGCTTGCGGCGAAAAAAGTTCCGTCGGCGCGGCAAAAATAGCGGTGGACGGTTCGGATTACACCGTCGAAGTGGGCGATAATATCGAAATACCTGACGCAAGACTCGTCGACAGCGCGGGAAACGTTGTTGAAGGAGTAATCGATATTTCGGTTGTCAATCCTAAAAACGTAGTCGTGGCGACGTCTGACGTCAACGTGCCGGCAAAGATCATCGGCGACTATAAAATCACATATTCCCACAGCGGTGTTGAAGATTTTGTAATAACCGTCAGTTCGGTCGACAGCAAAGGCCCCGTGCTTTCTCTCGACAACACTTTCGGAAATCTTTATAAGGATCGGGCGGTTGTTCTTCCCAATATAGAGATGGACGATTTTTCCGAAATCGATATGAATAACGCCGTAATAGCCGTCTATTACGTCAACGGCGAAGAAAGGGTGGAAAAGAATATTAACAGTCTTACCAACACCTTCATTGCCGATCAGACGGGCGAATACGTTTATCATGCGGAAATATCCGATGTTATAGGCAACAAAACCACGCAGGAGTGGAAGATGGTCGTGACCGATAAAACTTGGACGGCGGATGACGCCACCGGTAAGACCATAGCGAGTTTTGACGAATCCGGATATACCAATGTTTTCGGCGCCGGCACGGTGACCGACAGACAGGGCAATCCCGATTTTGAAATACTTGACGAATACGAAGGCGAAACGGGCGTGGCGAAGGTTACAATGAACTATTTCGACCACAATTTCGGCTATTATTCGAGTTTTAACCTGCGTTTTCCGAGAGAATATAAATACACGGAAGGCAAGCGCCTTGCCGTTAAACTGCGCGTTGAAGATATCACTGCCGAAAACGGCACCGTAAATCTGTTTGCTTATGAACATACTCATGAGATAGGCGTCGGCGTAACTCTTCTCGGTTCTTATCCAATGCTCGAAGGCGAGTGGACTACGCTCATAATCGAGGGAGGCGCGCTCTCCGCGCTTCAGGACGCAGAAGGCTATATAAGGGGCATTCAACTCGATGTCAAACAGTCTTCGAACATGCCCGACGCGCAGTCGCAGATTATTTATATAGCCTCGGTTACGGAAATAGAAACTTTGAGCGTTCCCGAAAACCTGCGCATAGAGGACGACAGGCTGGCGTGGGACGCGGTGGACGGTGCAAGCGGTTATAACGTAAACGTCAACGGCGTCGACGAATTTTCCGTAAACAACTGGTTCGACATCCCGAAAGGCGCATATACCGTAAAAGTAATGGCTGTCGGCGACGGCGCATATTATGAAAATTCCGAATACAGCGGTGAAATAGGCAACACTCTCAAAGCGCCTGCAGGTCTTACCGTTGATTCCGAAGGCGTAATCAGCTGGACCGCGGTGGAAAACGCAAGCGGATATTTGGTAGACGTGGACGGAGAAACGTTTGATGTCGACAGCGGGGTTTCCTATCAGTTTACCGGCTCGAAAGACAGAAACTACGTCATAAAAGTAAAAGCCAAGGGCGACGGAGAAGTCTGGTTCGATTCGGCGTTCAGCGGCATTGCGGTGCGCTATGTTCCTCAGCCGGACGGCTACATTGCCGATTTCGGCGACGAAACGTTCGTGTACGACGTTGTAGAACTGAACGCGGCTAATCTTATAGCCATACCCGCGGCAGCGGAAAGTTTTTCTGCCGAATATCTTTCCGAATACGAAGGTGCCGAAGGTGTTCTAAAAATAAACATGGTAACGGGCGGCTCGGCGGCGGGCTGGGGCGCGGTATCTCTGAAACTTCCCGAAGCATTGGCCCTTGACGAAACATTGATATCTATAAGCATAAAATTCCGTGTGGAAGGCGTCCCCGGCGGCGAATATGCGGGACTGCGCGTGTACGGGCTGGGAGCCGACGGTCAGGCCAGAGATCTTTCGCCTGCGGAAACTTTCGGTATGAGCGGCATCGATGCATGGTTTACGGCGAATATAAACAGAGAAAAGATACTTGCCGCTTTCAATAACTCGGCAAGTAGCCAATATTTAATATTCGGCATAGCAAACGTTCCCGCATATACTAATTTCGACATTTATCTCGACGAAATCACATGCGTCAGGATTGATAAGCTCGCCGCGCCTGCAAACGTTGAGTTAAACGGCAACACTCTCACGTGGGACGCGGTGACAAACGCTACGGGTTACGTTGTGGAAATAAACGGCGAAGAGTTTGAGACCGATACCGAAAGCTATACTTTGTCTGCCGCGGACCAAGCATATACTATCAAGGTAAAAGCTGTTGCCGACGGATATCTCGATTCAGATTATTCGCAGGAAATCACTAACATTCTGCCGGTGCCCGAAGGGCTTAAATACGAAAACGGAAGTCTTTCGTGGCAGACGGTCGAAGGCGTGGAAGACTATATTTTGAGCATCAACGGCGAAGAGACCACGGTGTCGGGGGCAACAAGCTATGAATTCACTCCCGCGGCGGACACCAATTACGTGATAAAAGTAAAAGCTGCATCGACGGGCGCCTGGTACGAATCGCCTTTCGACAAGGGCATAGCCATCCGCGGCAAGGCTCAGCCCGAAGGTTACATTGCAGACTTTTCGGACGGAACGTTCGCCTACGACGTTGTTGACGTCAATGCATACAATCTGATTGATGCCGGAGCGGCCGGTACGGAGTATTCCGCGGAATATCTTGCCGAATACGACGGAGCCGACGACGTTCTGAAAATAGTGATGCTTGGCAATAACGGATCGCCTAACTGGGCAGCGGTAAGTCTTAAACTTCCGGAAGTTTTATCGCTTGACGTCTCGTTACAGTCGATAACGGTTAAATTCCGCGTAGAAGGTTCAAACACGCTGACAGACGGACTTCGCATATACGGTTACGGCAGCGACGGCGCGGCGAGAGAATTGATAAGTTCGACGGAAAGTTTAGGCGGTATCGACGCTTGGTACACGGCAACGTTCAATCGGGCGAAGATTGATTTTGCCTTTAACAATTCTGCAAGCAGTCAGTATATGGTTTTTGCAGTAGCCAACGCACCGAAGGATACGGTTGTGACATTGTATCTCGATGAAATAACATGCGTCAGGTATGAAAAGCTGGGAACGCCCTTGAATCTCGCTCTTAACGGCAACACGCTCACGTGGGATGCGGTAAATAATGCGACGGGCTATAAAGTCAACGTTAACGGCGAAGAGTTTGACGCGACGACGAACAGTTATACGTTGGCAGCCGCAAGCGAAGCGTATGCTATCAAAGTAAAAGCTGTTGCCGACGGATATCTCGATTCAGATTATTCGCAGGAAATCACTAACATTCTGCCGGTGCCCGAAGGGCTTAAATACGAAAACGGAAGTCTTTCGTGGCAGACGGTCGAAGGCGTGGAAGACTATATTTTGAGCATCAACGGCGAAGAGACCACGGTGTCGGGGGCAACAAGCTATGAATTCACTCCCGCGGCGGACACCAATTACGTGATAAAAGTAAAAGCTGCATCGACGGGCGCCTGGTACGAATCGCCTTTCGACAAGGGCATAGCCATCCGCGGCAAGGCTCAGCCCGAAGGTTACATTGCAGACTTTTCGGACGGAACGTTCGCCTACGACGTTGTTGACGTAAAAGCGTCGAATCTTGCAGCGATGGCAGCGGAGGACTATTATGCGGAATATCTTGCCGGATACGAAGGTGCGGAGGGTGTGTTGAAAATAGAACTGCATCCTCAGCAGACGGCTCCCTATTGGGCAGTGGTAAGCCTTAAACTTCCCGAGATTTTATCGCTGGATGAATCGCTGCAATCGGTAACCGTGAAGATTCGTATGGAAGCCGCAGCTTCGTTAACGGACGGCGTGCGTATCTATTCGCAAGATGTTAACGGAGAGGGGAGAGAATTGTTAAACTCCGTACAGGGCATAAACGCCGTCGGAGCTTGGTACGAAGCCGTGTTCGACAAAGCCAAGATAGACGAAGCTTTTATGGGGGCTTCGAGTACGCAATATATATCGCTTGGAGTAGCCAACGTGCCTGCCGGCACGGTAGTAACGCTTTATCTTGACGAAATAACATGTGAAAGAATCACGGTTGAGCCTTCCCCAGAAACCGTAGTCGCTGATTTTGCGTCCGCTGACAGCAAATCTTCCGTAGAGGCATGCAATATCAGCAATATTGCGAATATAGCGGGAACTACAGAGTTCAGCGTCTTTCATATGGAAAATTACCAAGGGCAGGACGGCGTTCTTAAAATAGATATGACCGTTAACGATACGACTTGGGCGGCGGTCAGCTTAAAAATCGATCAGCCGTTTGCAATCGACTCTTCGCTTAAATCGTTAAAAGTGAATTTCCGCATTGAAGGGTTGACCGGCGGTCCGTATGCGGGGCTTCGCATGTACGGATACAGAGTTGTCGGCGAAGGGCTCACGGACGGACAGGAGTTATCGCCCGCCACAACTTTTGAAAGCTTGGGAATAGATTCCTGGTATACCGCCACGATAGATAAGGCAAAAATCGACAGCGGTTTCGGCGGGGCGACCAGCGGCGAGTATATAACTTTCGGAGTGGGCGGCATACCTGCCGGAACGACGTTCAGTTTATATCTCGACAGTATTTCGATCGTAACCGAATAAAAATCTGCAGGTTTAAAAGAGACTGCGGCGCCGCCGCGAGAATTAACGGCGGCGCCGGGAAAATTGAAATCATATTTACTAATCGGCAATACAGGAGACATAATGATAAATAAGGATAAGTTTATAATTCTCGGCGACGCTACGCCCGAAAGCGAGAAAAAAGAGCTGGAAATTTTTAAGAACTCGGGAATCGATACTTTTGTGCTCTATCCCAACGAGAAAGATCACTACGGCGCTATAAAGCGTTTGGGCGATGCGGGGCTGAACGTATTTATTTTCGGCGGTTCGCCGCTGACCGAATATAATAAGATATACTTTGAAGACGGCATCGGAACCTTTCCCAATTTTATCGCGAGATACGAAAAGGATAAGGTTGATCTGAACAACTATCCGCAGGTGAGCGGTCTTTATATGATAGACGAACCGGGCGCCGACCTTTTTCCGGAAATAAAAGAACGTTACATACCCTGGTTTAACAGTAACTATGCCGGCAAAAAAATATGGCACGTGAATATGCTTCCGTCGTATTCTACGGACGGGCAGCTTGGGGTGAAAGCAAAAGACGGCGAAGATATTTACGAAACTTTTATCAACAAATATGCGGAAGAAGTTCAGCCGTTCATAAAGGGGATAAAATCTCTCGGCGTGGACCATTATCCCATGAGAGAAAAGAACGGGATTATAAGTCTGTCGGACGCATGGCTATTCGATCTTGCAGTCGTCGGCGCCGCCGCCAAGCGCACGGAGTCCTTATTTTCGGTGTGTATCCAGGTTTTCCGTACAGACGGATTAAAACGCGTGGAGAGCGTTGCGGATGTCAAATTCCAGCTGTACACGGCTATGGCGTTCGGAGCGTCGATGTTTGAATTTTATGCATATACCACTGCTCACGGCTCTGAGGCAATGTTAAACGGCGACGGCACGCCTTCGCTTGTATATTACGCTGTGCGCGACGCCGTGAGAGAGATAAGAAGTCTGGAAAAAATTTATCTGAAATTCGAGTGGGAAGGCGTAAAATGTTTCGCTCCTGCGGGCGAAAGCAATGCCGCTTTTGAAAAAATTAAAAAATATCAGTCGGAAACGCTCGAAGGCATAAGCTGCGTCGCGACAGAGCAAAGCATTCTGGTGTCTGAGTTTAAAGAAGGCGATAAAATTGCGTATCTCGTCGTCGGTTACGGCATCCCTTCGCTTTCGAAAAGCAACGTCGTGACCATAAAATTCGAAAGGGCGGAAAAGTTTATCGTTTATCAGAACGGCCGCGAAGATGTTGTCGGCGCGGAAAACGGCAGCCTTACGGTGTTGCTCGAACAGGGACAGGGCGTTTTTATTCTGCCGCAGAAATAAAAGGATATTTATGAACGGCAGCAGTATATTTAATTGCAATGCGAAATGGATCAGCGCGGGGAAAAATGTGCCTGCGCCTGTTTTCCGCAGAAAGTTCAGCCTGGAAAGCGCCCCCGAGAGCGCCGTGATCAAAATCTGTGCCTGCGGATTTTTCGAACTTTTCGTAAACGGCAGACGTGCGGACGAAAACTTTTATAAACCGTTATGGAGCAATTTCGGGAAGGTGACCTGTCCTATACTCGATCTGGAAGTTTCGGCTTATAGGATCTATTATGTCGCTTACGACCTGACCGAATTTTTAACGTCGGGGGAAAACGTTATCTCCGTCATGCTTGGTAAAGGCTGGTATATGCAGGATGACGACCCCATGCAGAAAATGAGCGCTTACGGCGACACGCTTAAGTTCATAGCCGATCTTGAAGTTTTTGCGGACGGTAAAAAGACCGCAATATACACGGACGAGAGATTTCTGTGTCATACGGGATATATAACTTTTACCAATATATATTACGGGGAGCGTCAGGATTTGGGGCTTTACGACAGCGCATGGAACGAACCGGGGTTTTCCTGCCGCGGTTGGAAAAATGCTTGCGTCGAAAGCGCGCCGGACGCGGAATTAACGTTGCAGGACTGCCCGACGGACGGCGTTTCGCAAAGCATTGTTCCCCGTCTTATTCATGACGGCGGAAAAAACGGAAAAATTTATGACGCGGGGATCAATATTTCCGGCTTTGCGGAATTCGTTTCCGGCGGCGGGGATATTTACGTTTCTTTTGCCGAAAACGTGAAAGCGGGAGGAAAAGAATTAGATTACGAGTCGGTTTTTGCTTATGACGACAAAACCGTTCCCGCCGACGAATTTAAAAACACCGTAAAGGGGCAGACGGTGCATCCTTTTTTCGTCTGGCACGGATTCCGATATTTCTGTGTGCGCGGTGAAATCGAAAGCGTGGTTTGCAGAGCGGTTCACACAGTCGCTCCGGAGATTTCTTATTTTGAAAGCGATGTTCCCGCACTCGGCTGGTATCATAAAGCTTTCGTACGCACGCAGCTGAATAACATGCACTGCGGTGTGCCGAGCGATTGCCCTCACCGTGAAAGAAAAGGTTATACGGGCGACGGACAGCTGTGTGCCGACGCCGCCATGCTCATGTTGGATAGCAAGGCTTTTTACCGCAAGTGGATACGCGACATTCTCGACACCCAGGATAAATATACGGGGTTCGTGCCGTATACCGCCCCTTATTACGGCGGCGGCGGGGGAGCGGGCGGCTGGGGCTGCGCTATAGTAGTGGTGCCTTACGAATATTATCTGCATTACGGCGACGAGGAAATTCTTAAAGAGTGTTTTCCCGCCATGCTGCGGTGGATTGACTGTTTGCAGAATTTTACAGAAAACGGCCTGCTGACAAAAACTCAGTATCGCATATATAACTTAGGCGATTGGTGCACGCCGGGGGCTGTCGAATTGCCGGAACCTTTCGTAAATACATATTTTTATATCAAATCGCTCGGGATAATTAAAAACATATCTGCAATCACGGGGCTGTCGTGCGGGTTCGATATAGACAAAAGGACGGAAAAACTCAAAAGAGCTTTGACGGAAAATTTTTATGACGAAAGTAAAGACTGTTTCTGCAACTCCGTGCAGGGTGCGGATGTGTTTGCCGCCGATATCGGACTTGCGAGCAAAGCGCTCATTGAAAAAACGGCAAAAAAATACGATGAAAATCCTGTTTTCGACACGGGCATATTCGGCACGGAACTGCTTATTAAGATGCTGTTTGAAAACGGTTATGCGAGAGTTGCCGTGAAACTACTGAGCTCGGAAAAATATCCGTCTTTCGGATATATGATGAAAAGGGGCGCAACAACGCTCTGGGAAACCTGGGACGGCGAAAATAAGGACTCGGGCGTCAATTCTCATGACCACCCTATGTTCGGCGCGGCGTCTAAATATCTGTTTTACGGAATTCTCGGAATAAAAAGGAAGTCTGCGGCGTTTAACTGCGTTGAGATCGTGCCGGTTGAAATCGACGGGTTGAATTATTATCGCGGACATATAATCACGGAAAGCGGCATTATAGAAGTTAAATATATGAAAAGAGACGGCGAAATCGAAGTGGAGGCCCGCGTCGTCGGTAAGATCTCGGCAACCCTTAAATTCCGTGACGGCGCCGTAGAGTTAAAAGAAGGCGTAACGTCAAAGATAGCGATTAAAATACCCGCAAAGGCAAGCGCCGGCTGATCTTATCTTTGATATCCGAATAGCTTCAAAAACATAATCCGTAAAAAGCCCTACGGGTCAGGATATAAAATTCAGAAAATGCGGTGCGGCATGTTAAATCATGCCGCACCGTTTCACGATTCCGGTTGCCGGGGGTTTTGGTTATTTTTAAATGCATCCGTAAAGCGGCATGATCGAAAGGCGGCAGGATAAAAACACGAGGCTGCTTTTTTTAAGAAAAATAATGCGGGTGCGTCTAAATTCTTGCTTTTGCGCATAATAAAATGTAAAATGGGAGTATGACAGAAATAAAAGAAAATCCGCCTGAAATCATAAAGGGCGATAATTACATTTTACAATTCGAAGACGGCGGGCTGCGGCTTGAGATTTTTGACGGCGATGCGGACGATGTTTTCGGCGAACTTTCCAAAAACACGCGCCTTATATCTTATGAGGAACTTACGATGACCGTTTTTCCGGTGCGGATTCACGCCGCCGATAATGCCGCCGTCTTTCTTTTTCTGCGGATCAACCAGACCGACGACGGTTTCGACGAAGAGGGGAGTTTTCCCTATTCCGAAAAGGTGCTTGCCGCATTTAAAAAGCACGGCGTGAAAATCGTGAACGAAGAGCTTTTGCGGTCTAAACCGAAAAAAGGCGAGAAACCCGAAAAAGTGTTTAAAATTTATAAAAGAGTTGCGCTCAAAACGGGGCTGCTTTGTGCGTTCGGTGCGTTGCTGACAGTTTATTCGGTTCTCGCGCTGTGCGGTGTTTTGCCTTTTCACGCGGCTCCGTTCAGCATTATTTCTTTTCTGATAATCGGCGTGTCGGTTACTTTTGTGCCTGACAGCATGCAGTTTTACAATGAATATTTCGGCTATGCTACGGGATCGGTGCCGCGCTTTTTCGTGCACAAAAAATCGATAGAGGCAATAAGCGTTCTGACCGTCGGGGGAAAACCCGTGATGGCGGCGTTTTTTTTGCCGTCGGGCGTGTTGGAAATGAAATGCGGCAGCAAACTTTTTTCGTATATAACGGAGAATTTGAAAGAGTTTGTCCCGCTGACCGACGTGGTGGAAAGGGACGGTTGACCCGCAAAAATTTATTTTTCGCGATTGTTTTTCAGCACTCTTTTGACGAAGTCGTCGTGAGAAGACATTGTTGATAGCATGGTGTTCTGCAATGGCGCGGCGCTGCGGGGCGCAGCAGGGCCGTTTCCGTTGTTTTTCGGCGCATTCCAAACGGCAGGCGCGTCGTTTTTTGCGTTTTCCTGCGTGTGCGGGGCGCTTTTCGGCGCGCTTTTGTTTTTTTCGTAATAATCGTAGAAGGAATTTAAAAGTTTGAAAATACCGAATTTATCCAAAATATTGCCCTCCGTATCAAACAAAAACTGAAAAAACCGAAAAAAATCATTGCAAATAGATTTATTTTGGTATATAATATGTATTACTTATGCGCGGTTTAAGCCGCCGTGCGGCATATATGCCGCATATTACAAATATATTCAGCGGGTGGGCGAAAGTTTACCCGTTTTAACGGGGTATCTATGAAAAAGATTTTTAAAGGACTTACTGTTTGCGTTCTGTCTTTATGCATGGGGCTGGGCTTATTCGCCTGCGGCGGCGTGAATTGGAACGCGGAAAAAGAGGTTACTCTGAAAGACGGGGGAGCGGTCATAACCCGGACGCTCGGCGGATTTATGGCGGAAACCGACAAATACGTTTATTTTATTAACGGCATAGGTTCTTCCACCGACAACAATACATTCGGGGCTCCGGTCAAGGGGGCATTGCTTGCCGCGGATAAATCGGATCTTTCAAAATATTGCGTTGTCGTTCCGAAACTTTTTGTTGCCGGCGATTATGACGCAGGCGTTTATATTTACGGCGATTATGTCTATTACGGTTCTCCTTCCACGGAGAAGAACGCTGCGGGAAATATCGCAAGCGATGAACTTGTGTTTGCGAGAACTAAGCTCGACGGCACGGCTACCGAAACGTTTCTCACCGTTAAAACGCTTTCCACGCAGTACAGGATAATGCAGGGAGCCGACGGCGACGTTTATATAGTTTATTATGACAGCGACGAATCGGCGCTTATCAGCTTTAACACGGCGGACAGAACTTCCGTCACCGTTGCAAAGACGGCTCTTGACGTAGAGAGCGAAGCTCTTGCCGCGTATACTTTCGTCGACAATTCCGCCACGGGCGATGCCGCGGTGATTTATACTACAACCGTTTATACCGACGAATACGACGCCAAAGCTGCCGAGTCTGACGACTATGAGCGCGACACCGCAAAATATAACAAAGTTTATGCTTATAAGGCAGGCGACGCCGTTGAAGGCGACTGTGCCGGCAAAGAAGTTCTCAACGGAGACAAAAATATACCCGTCAACTATGAAATAACGCTGATAAATAACGGTTATGTGTTTTATACGACGTCTGACAGCACGTCCATCGGCGGGAACACTTATGCCGTAACCGTGGCAGATCTGTATGCGGGGCAGACGGGCGTT
>CAUHGY010000055.1 GCA_959605945.1 uncultured Clostridia bacterium
TGCAAGTTTCAACTTGGTGCCCACGCCATCCGTGCCGCTGACCAGCACAGGCTTCTTGATGCCTTTGAGATCAAGTTCGAAAAGACCGCCGAATCCGCCTATATCGTCGCAAACGCCTGCCGTTTTCGTTTTGGCTATATGTTTTTTCATGAGCTCAACCGCTCTGTACCCCGCAGTTATATCCACACCTGCTTTGGCGTAGCTTTCGGATTTAGAATTTTTCATAAATTTTTACTCCTTTCCGTTCCAGCAATAAGTGCAAAGTTTGCAAGGATCTATGCCGATCGATTTTATAATGCCTTCCAGCGACTGATATTCAAGCGAAGAGAATTTGAATTTTTCACATATCCTGTCGCGCATTTTTCTGCCGCGTTCGGTCGATGCGTCGCTGTATTCTTCAAGATGGTTAAATCCCTCTTCGCCTTCCAGTTCCATTATGGTCACCCGCGTTATGAGTTCCATATCTCCTGTCGAACGCGAAAAATTAAGATACTTGCATCCGTACATAATGGGCGGACAGGAAGAACGCATGTGAACTTCCTTTGCACCGTTTTCGTAGAGAAATTCTACCGTTTCTTTAAGCTGCGTTCCGCGTACGATCGAGTCGTCTACAAACAGCAGTTTTTTATCTTTTATCAGTTCCAGTATCGGAATCTGCTTCATCTTGGCGACCCTGTTGCGGTCGGACTGATGCGCAGGCATAAAACTTCTGGGCCAGGTGGGCGTATATTTTATAAACGGACGGGCAAACGGAACACGGCTCTCGTTTGCATAGCCTATCGCGCAGGGAGTGCCCGAATCGGGAACGCCGCTGACATAGTCCAATTCTTCGGGAACGCCCTTTTCCCTGTCCTGCTCGGCAAGTATTTTTCCGTTGCGGTAACGCATGACTTCCACATTAACGCCTTCGTAATCCGATGTGGGATAACCGTAATACGTCCACAAAAACGAACAGATTTTCATCTCTTTGCCTGCGGGTATAATCTCGGTCATCGTTTCGGCGTCAAATTCCACGCCCTCTCCGGGGCCGAGCTCTTTTACCGTTTTATAACCGAGTTTCATGCACGCAAAAGACTCGAAAGACACGCAATAGCCGTTTTTGTTTTTCCCTATGATCACGGGAATCCGCCCCAACTTGTCGCGCACGGCAATGATGTTGCCGTTTTCTTTGAGTATCAGGATCGACGCCGTTCCCTTAATTTTGCTCTGCGCATATTTAATGCCTTCGGCAAACGTCTGTTTCTGTCCGATCAGCGCCGCAACGAGATCGCATGAATTGACCGCGCCGCGAGTCATGGTTCCGAAATGCCCGCCGGAAGACAGATATTCTTTTATAAGTTCTTCGGCGTTA
The DNA here is from genome assembly GCA_959605945.1 of uncultured Clostridia bacterium. Lineage (GTDB taxonomy): Bacteria > Bacillota > Clostridia > Christensenellales > Borkfalkiaceae > UBA1259. Next base: position 1,352 of record CAUHGY010000055.1, read on the forward strand.
TTGACAATTCCTATGACCGAAATGGCGTAAACGCCGAGATTGGAGCGAACAAGCAGCGGCTGCGGATCCGAATCGCTTATGCAACCTATTGCCGAAGTGCCTTTCATCTCCTCGAAAATGCGTTCGAACTTAGTTCTGAACGGTGAGTTTTCAATATTATGTATTTCTCTCTGCAAGCCTAAATTCTCGTCAAACGCCGCCATTCCTCCGCGGCGCGTTCCGAGATGAGAATGATAATCCGTGCCGAAAAACACGTCGGATATAACGCTTTTTTTCCCCACGGCGCCGAAAAAACCGCCCATAAAATCTCCTTATTTCTTGCCGAACACGCGGCTGAGCATTTCGTTATAAGCGTTTTCAACGCCGCCGAGATCTCTGCGGAAACGGTCTTTGTCGAGTTTTTCGTTTGTGTCCGCATCCCAGAAACGGCAGGTGTCCGGCGAAATCTCGTCCGCGAGAACAATCGTGCCGTCTTTAAGCCTGCCGAATTCCAGTTTGAAATCGACAAGTTTAACTTTAAGCGATTTGAAATATTCTTTAAGAACATCGTTTACTTTAAACGCCATGGAAATTATTGTTTCGATTTCTTTCTTCGTGGCCAGTTTCAATGCGAGGGCATGATAAGAATTGATAAGCGGGTCGTGCAAATCGTCGTTTTTATATGAAAACTCGATAGTGGGGCTTTCGAATTCAATGCCCTCTTCGACCCCGTAACGCTTTGCAAACGATCCCGCGGAAATATTTCTTATTATAACTTCGAGCGGCACTATGCTGACTTTTTTGACAACGGTTTCCCTGTCGGAAAGTTCTTCTGCGAAATGAGTGGGTACACCGCTCTTTTCAAGGAGTTGCATAAGATAGTTGGACATTCTGTTATTGACCGCGCCTTTGCCGGCAATGGTTCCTTTCTTCATGCCGTCGAATGCGGTTGCGTCGTCTTTATAGGATACGATGACGTAATCGGGATTATCTGTGGCGAAAACTTTTTTCGCCTTGCCTTCGTAAAGCTGTTCGCATTTTTTCATGATGTTTCTCCTTGAAAAATTATTTTTTCAGTTTTTCTGTCAGCGCCGCATCCTTTTTGAGAACGGCGGCTTTATCGTCAAGTCTTTTGGCGTCGAGCGCTTCAGCGAGCTCCGGCGTCTCAACGGCAAGAATCTGCACCGCCAGAAGCGCTGCATTCGCCGCTCCGTTTACGGCGACTGTGGCAACAGGTATGCCCGTCGGCATCTGCACCGTCGATAAAAGAGCGTCCATTCCGCCGAAATTTGCGCTTGCTACAGGTATTCCTATGACAGGAAGCGTAGTGTTAGCGGCTATTGCGCCTGCAAGATGAGCAGCCATGCCCGCAGCTGCAATAATGGCGCCGAAACCGTTCTTTCTGGCATTTAAGGCAAAATCTCTCGCCTCTTCCGGAGTGCGGTGCGCCGACATCACTCGCGCCTCAACCGGCACGCCGAAACGTTCGAGCATATCGATAGCTTTGCCGACTACGGGCAAATCGCTGTCACTGCCCATGATAACGGCTACTTTTTTCATAAAAATCTCCTTTAGTAAACGTAAACAAATCTGTTTGTTCATAAAAAAGAGCGCACTTTACCTTGTAAAAATAAGTGCGCCCAGACGGTCGGCAGGCTAAAGCGCTTTGTTCCACGCGGTGCTCCGCTTATCCGTCAGTCGCAAAGGCTCTTTTTTGTTGTTTTTATTGTAACATTTTTTATTTTTATTGTCAATCTTCCTCTATGCGGTTATCTAAATTTTAAATTTAAATATAACCGATTTAAAGGTTTCAAAAAAATCGGCAAAGCAAAAAACATCTGCCGCTTAGACTTATTGCTGACGATATTTTATATTAACATGAAAAAATCGGTCGAACCGTTTTTCCTCTGCCTGACGAAATGCGGATAAGCGTTATCGGAGACTGTTTCACGGTTTAATATTTTATCTTAACGCCGAAAACATTATCCGCGGAAAAAAACGCATAATCTATTATGCGGCAAATGAATTAAAACCTCATAAAACGGTTTTGCCTTGATTATTTTTATAATTTTTTAATTACGGCCCGCAGCCGGGCTATCGGTTAATTTTTGCACCCAGGCTTTACCTGATAAATATATCCGCCGCGCTTGATTTTCAAGCGCGGCGGATAAATTTGTTCTGCCCGTATAATGCGATTTTACTATTTTGTTTTTATTAACCGTCTTTTGTTTTTATTCACCGTCCGCCGTACTTTCGGCTGCAACATTTTCCGGCGCCGTTTCTTCAGACATATCCGTTCCGGAGCCGTCTTCATCGTCGCTTTTCGGAGTTATCGCTATATTGGAAACCGAAGAATCGTCGATTTTCATTATCCTGACGCCCTGAGTTGCGCGGCCTATACTGCTTATATCCGACGATGCCACCCTGATTATAACGCCGCCTGCAGTAATTATCATTATGTCTTCATCGGAAGAAATCAGTTTAAGATTGACGAGTTTGCCCGTCTTTTCATTGAAAATGCCGGCCTTGATGCCCTTTCCGCCGCGCTGCTGCAGCCTGTAATCTTCCACGTTGCTGCGCTTGCCGTATCCGTGTTCGGTCATGGTTATGACTTCATAGCCGTCTTTTATTACGGCCATATCTACAATATAGTCGCCGTCGTCAAGCTCCATGCTCTTTACGCCCTGCGTTCCTCTGCCCATGGGGCGGACGTCGCTTTCGGCAAATCTTATGCATTTACCTTCACGGGATGCCAAAATAAGCTGTGCGTTTCCGTCGGTTAGCTGCACGGAAATAAGACTGTCGCCTTCGAGAATGTTGATGGCTATTTTACCGACTTTTCTGATATTTGCAAATTCTTCGAGCGAAGTTTTCTTTATCAGACCGTTCTTTGTCGCCATTGCGATAAAGCCTTCTGCTCCCGCCTTCAACGGCAGCATTGCGCATACTTTTTCGTCCGGCTCTATCTGTATCAGATTAACTATGGCCCTGCCGCGTGCCGTGCGCTGGGCTTCGGGTATCATATAGCCCTTTATGCTGTAAACCTTGCCTTTGTCGGTAAAAAACAGAATGTCATCGTGCGTGGACGTTATAAACATGTTGTCGATAAAGTCCTCTTCTTTGGGTTTGTGTCCCGTGACGCCCCTTCCGCCGCGGCGCTGCGTTCTGTATTCGGAAAGCGGCAGACGTTTTACGTACCCGAGGTGCGTCATGCTTACGACAACATCTTCTACCGGTATCATATCTTCAATGTCAATCTCGCCGTAATCATAAGAAAGTTCTGTACGCCGCGGAGACGGATATTTGCTTTTTATCTCTTCCATATCCGCTTTGATAATCTCTTTGACCCTGTACTCGTTGGCAAGAATATCCTTAAGATCGGCTATTATTTTTTCCAGTTCGACAAGTTCTTCGTTAAGTTTTTCCACTTCCATGGCCGTCAGTCTCTGCAGGCGCATTTCCAAAATTGCATTGGCCTGTTTGTCGGAAAGTTCGAAACTCTCCATCAGCGCCGTGCATGCCGACTGTTTGTCGCTGCTTTTCTTGATAATTTCTATCACTTCGTCAATATTGGCAAGCGCGATAACAAGACCTTTGACGATATGTTCCCGCTCTTCCGTCTTTGCGAGATCGTATCTGGTGCGACGGACAATGACCGATTCCTGATGGGCGATATAATGCTGCAAAATTTCTTTTATGCCCATTACCTTAGGTTCGCCGTCTACGAGGGCAAGAAGAATTATGCCGTCTTTTACCTGCAGGTTGGTGTGTTTGTAAAGCGTGTTCAAAACCACTTGCGAATTGACGTCTTTTTTAAGGTCTATGACCATGCGCATTCCGTGTCTGTCGGATTCGTCGCGTATGTCGCTTATGCCTTCCAGACGCTTGTCTCTGACCATATCCGCTATGGTTTTAATGAGCGCGGCCTTGTTCACCTGGTAGGGAAGCTCCGTCACGACTATGCGTTCTTTGCCGTTATGTTCTTCGATTTCGCACTTGGCGCGGAGAACAAACCCGCCGCGCCCCGTCTTATATGCCTGTTTGATTGCGGCGCGCCCCATGAGAACGCCGCCCGTAGGATAGTCCGGCGCGGGTATATATTCCATTATCTCTTCCGTAGTTATATCGGGATTATCTATAAGCGCTATACACCCGTTCAAACATTCTTCGAGATTATGCGGCGGAATATTGGTCGCCATTCCCACGGCAATGCCGTCGGAACCGTTGACCAGAATGTTGGGTATGCGCGACGGCAGCACCACCGGCTGCATTTCCGTATCGTCGAAATTGGGATAGAAATCGACCGTATCTTTGTCGATTTCTTTCAGCATCTCGTTCGCAAGTCTGGAAAGACGGGCTTCGGTGTATCTGTACGCGGCGGCCGGATCCCCGTCCACCGAACCGAAATTGCCGTGCCCGTCTACGAGCGGAAAATTTATCGAAAAATCCTGTGCCAGACGCACAAGAGCGTAATAAACCGAGCTGTCGCCGTGGGGATGATATTTACCGAGCACTTCACCGACGATTTTGGCGCATTTTTTATACGGTTTATCGCTCGTCAGCCCCATATCGTGCATAGCGTAAAGAATTCGCCTGTGAACCGGTTTCATTCCGTCGCGGACGTCCGGTATGGCACGGGAAACGTTGACCGCCATCGCATAAGCGATAAAGGATTTTTTAACTTCGTTATTGACTTCTACGTTTATCAGCTTGGTCTTTTCAAGCGTCTGTTTAAATTCCGCGGGCAATTCCGCGCCGATTTCTCTTTTTGCCATTTTTTGTTTCTCCTGTTATCGCTATACGTCAAGGTCGGTGACGAGTCTGGCGTTCTGTTCTATGAATTCCCTGCGGAGTTCGGGATTATCGCCCATGAGTTTGGTGAACGTCTCGTTGGCTTCGACGGCGTCCTCCATGGAAACTTTAAGCATGGTGCGCGTTTCCGGGTTCATAGTGGTTTCCCAAAGCTGTTCGGGGTCCATTTCGCCGAGACCTTTATATCGCTGTATATCGCATTTGCCGACTTCGGCGAGATAATCGGAAAGCTCTTTGTCGGAATAAAAATATCTGTCAACCTTATTTTTCGACGCCTTGTAAAGCGGCGGCTGCGCTATATATACATGCCCTTTTTCTATCAGCGGACGCATAAACCTGAAAAAGAAAGTGAGTAGCAGAATTCTGATGTGGCTGCCGTCAACATCCGCATCGGTCATGCATATTATTCTGTCGTAACGCAATTTGCTTTCATCGAAATCGTCATGAATACCGCCGCCGAAAGCAGTTATCATGCTCTTTATCTCTTCGTTTTCGAGCACTCTGTTGAGCCTTGCCTTTTCGACGTTCAGAATTTTACCTCTCAGCGGAAGAATGGCCTGAAAACGCCTGTCTCTTCCCTGTTTTGCGCTGCCGCCTGCCGAATCGCCCTCGACAAGGAATATTTCGCAGAATGCGGGATTTTTATCCGAACAGTCGGCAAGTTTTCCAGGAAGAGTGGTGCTTTCGAGAGCTCCTTTCCTTCGGGTGCTCTCTCTCGCAAGGCGCGCGGCCTCCCTTGCCCGCTGCGCGGTGATGCATTTCATCAGAACGTCTTTGGCTTTAGCGGGATTTTCTTCAAGATAAGCGCCGAAATATTCATTCATTGCCTTGCTCACATAATTGCGCATCTCGCTGTTGCCGAGTTTGGTTTTTGTCTGCCCCTCGAACTGGGGTTCGGTAAGTTTTACCGAAATAACCGCCACAAGCCCCTCACGCACGTCATCGGAAGAGACCTTTTCATCCCCCTTGAACACGTTCAGTTTTTTGCCTGCGTCATTGATAATGCGCGTCAGCGAAGTTTTAAAACCTTCGAGATGCGTTCCGCCTTCTTCGGTGTTGATATTGTTCGCAAAGGCATAGATAACTTCGTTGTAGGTGTCGGTATATTGCAGAGCCACTTCAATTTCGTTGTCGCCGAAAAACACATCGAAATACACGGGCTTGTCAAAAAGCGCGCCCTTGTTCCGGCTGAGATCCTCTACAAAATGCGCTATGCCGCCTTCATAGCAGAAATCGTCGTGCTGCTCTCTGCCTTCTCTCAGATCGATAAGTTTTATGGTCAGCCCCTTGTTGAGATAAGCCAGTTCGCGCAAACGGGTTTTAACGGTATCGTAATTGAAATCGACGGTTTCGAATATCTCGTCGTCAGGCATAAAAGTGACCCAGGTTCCCGTAAAATCAGCTTCCCCCACAACTTTGAGAGGCGCCTGCGGTATGCCGCGGTTATAGGTCTGTTTAAACTTCTTTCCTTCCTGATATACTTCCACTTCCAGCCATTCGGAAAGCGCGTTGACGACCGAAAGCCCCACGCCGTGAAGACCGCCGGAAATTTTATATCCGCCGCCCCCGAACTTTCCGCCGGCATGCAGTTTGGTCAAAACAACTTCGACTGCGGAAATTTTTTCGGTGTGGTGAATCGCGGTGGGAATGCCTCTGCCGTTATCTTTCACCGTGCATGAGCCGTCGGCATTGAACTGGACGACAATGGTATCGCAAAAACCGCTCAGAGCTTCGTCGATAGAATTGTCGACTATTTCCTGAACAAGATGATGCAGCCCTCTCACATCTGTAGAACCGATGTACATTCCGGGTCTTTTTCTTACGGGATCAAGCCCTTCAAGGACCTGAATCTGCCCTTCGCCGTAATTTGCGTTAGCTCTGTTTTTTTCTTCCATTACACACCCGCGTTTTATAGATTTTTATATATGTTTCATTATATCATAAACAGCATTTTTTTTCAAGCAATATCTCTCGATTTTAGAACTATTTATATAGTTTTTAAGCCGATTTTGCACGGTTTTTCCCTTCTAAGGCTCCGTATAAAAAACGCTTTCGGCGCGCATACTGTTTCCGGGGGGAAAATTATGAACGAATGTAAAAACTGCAGGGCAAAAATCGAAGACGGAAACGCTCTTTCATGCCCGAACTGCGGGGCTTCGATTTGTCCGGACTGCGCGGAACGGACAAAAAGAATATGCCCTTACTGTTATTCGAGCCTCGAATACATGGGCTGACGCCTGCAAAATTAATAACCCCTTGGTTTTCTGACCAAGGGGTGCATTTTTAATACCCGCGGAAAAATCCGCTTTATCATTTGGATTTGCCGAAAATCAGCTGATATTACAAAGAAAAGATCCCGATTTCAAATCGCCGCAAGCGTAATCGAACCGTAAACGTACGGTATAAATACTGAAGGCCGCATTAAAACAGTCACAGATCTTCTTTCATTTTTTCCGTAAGCTTTTTCTCATAGGCTCCGATACCCGCAATACGGCATCTGCCGGCTTCTTTCATTGCTTTTTCGTAAAACGCTTCCGCGCCTTCCTTTTCTTTAAGCACATAAAGTCTGTACGCAAGTTTGGCGCGCACGTTTGCCGCCGTATTTACATTGTTCAGATACTTATCCAACTCATACATAAGCGTGTCTGCAGCGCTTTCGTCGTAATCGAACGTGCAGGCGTTATAAAGCGCGTCCGTCTTGACAACGGATCTTACGGCAGACGGCATGTAATCGGTAAGCGTCATAAGCCTGTCCGACGTTTTTTTGGCATTCTCAAAATCGCCTTTATCGAGATAATAAGCGTACCTGGCATTAAGAAGCATAATAAAATTCAAATCGTCCTCGGGAAGCTGCGGAAGGTCGAAATAAAGGCTTTCGTCTATTTCGGAAGGCGTTTTTCCCTCAAAAAGGAGGGCGTGTATTTTCAGCAGACCGACCGTTACCGCGGAACTGTCGTCATTTTTGTTAATGCCGCGCACAACAGCGCCGTCGTTTCTGACCCCTCCGTTCGACATGGGCAGCGCGCTGCCGAGAAAATAATAAGCCGAAACCGGCAGAAATACCGCCGTGATATAGAAAACAATATCCGGCAGAAACGACGTCATAAACATGGGAGCAATACTTATAACCGTCATTATAAGCGAAGCAATAATGCCGCCGCACGTGGTCTTTTTGAGCCTCTCGGCAAGATTTTCCGTCCCTTTCGGAACCATTTCGGTTGAACCTGCCTCTTCGCCTATCATAACGTAATCGGTGCGCAGCTTTTTTTTAGGCCTCGACCATCTGAAGAACCACACGGTAACGGAAATTATATAAAATGCGTTTTTCCTTGCGGCGATGACATGCCCCCATTCGTGCACGAGCGCATTAAGAAATCCTGCAAGAACCGCCCCTATAAGATAAAACACTATGATGAGAATCATCCCGCGGGAATTGCCGTAAACGTTGCTGCTGATTATCGCCACCAAAAGCACCAGTCCGATTGTGACTGCGAGCATTATTATGTTATTTAAGATATTCGTTTTCTTACTCATTTTTCAATTTTTCCGTTAAATATCCTTCGAGATTATCATTTTCGCTGACGGTTACGCCGTCAAGACCCAGCCTGTCCGCAACGGTAAGCAAAACCGCCGTTCCGCAGGCAATCACGCCCGCTCTTTCCGGCTGAAGGCCCTTACACTTGGCGCGTTCTTCCACACTCATCGAAAAAAGCTTTTTGCACAGTTCTCTCAGCTCTTCAACACGGATTTTAAAACCGTGAACAGCATTCCTGTCATACTTATCAAGCCGTAAAAGCATAGCCGCCGCGCTTGTCGCAGTGCCGCCGACGGCGTAATAATCGGTTTTAACGGGCGGCGAACAATCGCTGAAAGTTTCTTTCGCGATGCGAAAAGCGGACGCGAACTTATCGCCGCTGCGCTCGGTAAGATTTACCGACCCTATATCGAAACTTCTGAGATACCGCGGTTCTCCTTTGACGCATACTATCTCCGTGCTGGCTCCGCCGACGTCTATCACGCCGCCGTCGCCGCCCGACAGAGCGCCTATATACCCTATGCGCGCTTCCTGCTCGCCCGAAATTATATCGATATCGGCGCCGCAAAGCTTTTTGACGGCGCCGGTCAGTTCTTCGGCGTTATCGGCCCGTCTTGCGGCAGCTGTCGCAAAAACAAAAATATCTTCGGCCCCGAGCCGTTTTGCGTCGTTTACGAAAAACGCGACGGCGTCTGCCGTGCGGGCAATGGCGGCTTTATCAAGCATGCGCGTTGCTCCCATTCCCACGGCAAGACCGGTTATCCTTACAAATTTATCAGCCGTTTTTACCCCGTCGGAAAGCATCATTCTCACGGAATTCGAGCCGACGTCTATCACGGCGTAAAGTTTTTTTCGCATAATCATCCGATGACGTCGTTTTTAAAAACATAACCCAGTTCCCTGGCTCGCTGAACGATCCACCAGTATTGTTTACGAGTTTCGATGCTCTTTCTTTCCTCTTCGTTAAGAAGCATATATTTTTCTATCTCGGTTTCAAGCTCCGCAATCTGTTTTTTACGCACGCTTATCGCTATCAGCTGATAAAACATCACCGAAACGAGCACCACGACCAGCAGCACCGCGCCTACGGTTACGGCGATCACCGTTCTTTTGAACTTTTCTTCGGTCATTTTCAAGGTTATCCCTTTTTATCTTTTCAGTTTTTGAGTTTATTTTATTATAAGCTATTTCTGTCAATTTTGCAAGTAATATATGAAAACTTTTCATATACGCCGCAATTCCCAGAAAAACTCCGGCAGGCATATAAAGCCTGACAGACGGAAAATGCAGAATATAAGAATAAACTATGTATCCCGCCGTACTGAGAATGCCGGCGGAAAGATCGGTAAAAATTTTTACCGTTCTGTTATGAGTCAGGCGGAAAAGCAGGTCGGACAGCGAAAAAAGCACGCCCAGGCATCCGCCCGCCGCAAAACACGCCGAAAATACGTAAAACTGATTCAGGGTTACGAACATCTCTTATTCTCTCACCGCAGCACGCGCACGTCAAACGCCGTCAAACGCGAAAAAGCCGAAGGCATCACTTGAAAATCCTTTTTATAAGGGGTTTCTTTTTGTAATTATATTTAATCTCCGAAAAACTGCCGTCTGCGGAGAGATTTCCCGTAGCCTTATTGAAGGCGGTGATCTTGATATTTTCGCCGCTTACCAACACCTTGCTTCCGCCCACAGAAAGTTTAAGACTTTGTTCGGAAAAACCGTCTACGGCGTCTACACCGGTCATTTGCAGACGTTTTCTGCCGTCGAGAATCAATTTATCGAGCTCGTTTGATAATTGTTGCTGCATAATTTTACTCCGTTGTTTTTTAATAAAGATTATGCCCTTGCGCCCGTAAATAAAACCTTTTTGCGCTAAAAACAATAAATTTGCGCCGAAAAGGGCTTTTCTCGCGTCCGAGCACGCGACCGCTTACGTTAATCGGTACGTCAATTAAACGAACCGAACGCACGCTTTAAAAAAAAACACCCCGCCGCGGCTTGTGGTTCCCAAGCCGCGGCGGGACTGAATTTTTTGTAACCCAAAGTTTTCTATAAACCCGCTGCGCTTATCAGTCGGGAAGTTTCATATCCCCGAATTTTATCCAGCCCTTCTTGCGCATGAATTCACTGATCAGAAGATTGAGCGCGGCTGGTAAAATTATCATAAGCAGGAATATCCCCACGATGCCGAGCGCGCCCGCAGTATAGTTAAACAGGTCAAAAACGCCCACAAGTCCGCTTGTGCCCATTCCGCCGCCCGAATAGCCGCACTTTAAGCCGAATACGCATGTGGAAAGCGGCCCTAAAATCGCGCTTGTGATTATCATCGGCACCATAATGACGGGTTTTTTCATAATATTGGGTATCTGCAGCATGCTTGTGCC
>CAUHGY010000056.1 GCA_959605945.1 uncultured Clostridia bacterium
GTTCCCCTATATTACTCCAATATGCTGCTATGGCTCAGCAGGTAGAGCACGTCCTTGGTAAGGACGAGGTCACCGGTTCGAATCCGGTTAGCAGCTCCACACAAAAAAACCGCAAATTATGGCGGTTTTTTTGAATATGCGTCATATATTCAGCCGCTTTATAAAAATTTTCTGTTAAATCGGTTACACGATTAAAACTCTTTTTTAAATACGGGAGTTTAAACAAACGCCATTGCTTACAAAACACATAAAAATAGCATTTCAACCTGCGGATTTGTTCGAAAAACCCGCGGAAAATACATTATTATGTGCCCCGCGGTTCTTCAACGCTGCTGCGCATATCTAAGCCGTTTTCACGGCCTATCCGGAAAGCGTTACCTGCAAAATTACTATAAGAGCAGCAAATAATGCCGCATCGCTTTCATAATATTCTGCCGAAATTATGAGTTTTTAATATTCCGATTTATGCGCAACAGCTTTCAGCGCCGGATAAAGCTGCCTGAAAATTTCATATTTTTTATTGTAATTTTCGTATTTGCCTTTATCCGGAACGTTCACTTTCCTTTTTCTCACGATGTTTTCGCATGCTGCGGCAACATTTTCATATTCCCCTGCACCAACCATTGCAAGTATTGAAGCTCCGAAAGCCACGCCCTGATTATCCGATGTAACGTAAAGCGGCAGATTAAGAATATCCGCTATAATCTGTCTCCACAAATTACTTTGCGCTCCGCCTCCGCAAACCGACGCCGACGCGGGAACAACGCCGTTATTTATTGCCACTTGCAAACAATCTCTCAACGCAAATGCAACTCCTTCCATAACGGCTTTACTCATCTGAGCTCTTGTCGTAGTTGAAGTAAGCCCTATAAATGCACCTTTTATATTTACATCATTATGCGGACTGCGCTCCCCGGAAAGATAAGGCAGAAAATAAAGCCCTGCAGTATCGGCTTCTGCCGCTATTTTTTCATCAGCCAAAAAGTCTTTCGTTCCTATAACTTTTTCCAGCCACCATGACCTGCAGCTTGCGGCAGACAAAATGCACCCCATCAAATGCCACTTCCCGTTGGCATGAGCAAAACTGTGCAAAGAATTGGCCTTATCAACCGAAAATGAATTCTGTGGGATAAATATCGTACCGCTTGTTCCGAGCGATATATTACAACTTCCGGCATCTACCGCTCCCATACCTATTGCAGCAGCCGCATTATCGCCTGCGCCTGCTATTATTTTTACCTTTTCGGACAATCCCAGTTTTTTAGCTATATCGCTTTTCAGCGTCCCCGTTACGGTGTAACTTTCATGCAGATGCGGCAAAATATTTTCCGAAATACTGCATATTTTCAGCATTTCTTTTGACCAGCATTTATTTTTCACGTCAAGCAACAGTGTTCCGCTTGCATCCGAGTAATCTGTGCAAAACCTACCCGTAAACCTGAACGCAAGAAAATCTTTCGGCAACATAATTTTCGCTATTTTTCCGAAATTCTTAGGTTCGTTTTCTTTCAGCCATAATAATTTGGGCGCGGTAAAACCGGCAAAAGCTATATTTCCTGTATAATCGGACAATTTGGGTTTTCCTATTATTTCATTCAGATAAGCTGTCTGCTTTTCCGTTCTCCCGTCATTCCACAAAATACAGGGACGGATAACGCTATCATGCTCATCCAATATGACAAGACCATGCATTTGTCCGCCGAACGATATGCCTTTAACGGCTTGCTTATTCTGCCCGACCAACAATTCCGATAAACCGTCAATAACGGCCTGCCACCAGTCTTCGGGGTCTTGCTCCGTCCATCCTGCCTGAGGATATAATATATTATAAGATTTGTTAATCCCGGCAAGAATCTCTCCTTTTGCGTTTACAAGCAAAAGCTTTGCGCCGCTTGTCCCCAAATCTATACCGACGTATAAATTCATATTTACTCCGATTCTCTGTTTTTCCGATTAGTCACCGTTTTTTGCGGTTTTTCAGTATAAAGTTTTTTACAATTTACCGTATTCTTCATCCGTCACGGGCTCCAACCACTTTGCAGAACTGTTTTCGCCGGGAACTTCAACTGCTATGTGAGAAAACCAACTGTCTTTCGCCGCGCCGTGCCAATGCTTTACGCCTGCAGGAATCGTCACAACATCGCCTTCATGCAGCTCCCGTGCAGTTTTGCCCCATTCCTGATACCATCCCCTGCCGCATACGCACAATAAGATCTGTCCTCCGCCCTTATCGGCCTCATGAATGTGCCAATTATTGCGGCAACCGGGTTCAAACGTTACGTTGGCCATGAACACGGTTTTAGTTCCGTCTGTGAGCGGATTCAGATAAGATCTGCCGATAAAATATTTTGAATACGCACTGTTTTCTTTTCCCAGACCGAACATGCCGCCGTGCACTTCCGTATCTCCGTCTTTATAAATCTCTTTTGCCATGCGAAACGCCGCCCAGGCATTCGGCCATCCCGCATAAAAAGCAAGATGCGTCAATATTTCCGCCATTTCCGTTCTGCTTATACCGTTCTTCTTTGCCGTTTCCAGATGATAACCGAAAGAACTGTCTATCATCCCCTTGCTGACAAGTGCGCTGATAGTAAGAACGGAGCGCATCTTCAAAGAAAGTTCGTCTCTTGACCACACTTCTCCGAAAAGCACGTCGTCGTTCAAACGTGCAAATTCCGGAGCAAATTCGCCTAAACCATCTCTTCCCGCGGTTTGTTTTACCTTCATAGTTTCAATCTCCTTCAATCAAATAATTATTTAAAAGCCCACCTAGAAAGCTGCCGCAAAAATCTTTTGTTCTCGCCGTATAACTGTAAGATCCGCCGCTCATTGCCCAGCAAAGCGCCTGCCCGTAAAGCAAGTCGGTAATGCAGTCGGCAATCAATTCTATAGGACAATCTTTTTTCAATTCGCCCTTTTCAATGCCGTAATTTAAAAGTTCCTTTGTATTTTCAATGTTTTTTTTTAATTTTACCTTATCGTATTCGTTTGTTACAAGTTCAGGACAAACAACATTTCTCATCCACTCCTGACAAAGCTTTACTCCCGATTTTTCAATATACTCTGCGAAATTTATCATGTAATATTCTATTTGTTCCATGATATTGCCGTTAAATGCTTTTGCATTTTTCATTATCTCATAAAACATTCCGCGGCTCAATTCAAACACCACGTCTTCTTTGCGCTTAAAATACGTGTAAAAAGTACCCTTTGAAACTCCGCATTTCTCAGTGATTTCATCTACAGTGGTATTTGTAAGTCCCTTTTCATAAATAATTTGTTTTGCGGTTTCCACCAGTTTTCTTCTGGTTTCCTGCGCTGCCAACTGCCTGTTAGTCATTAATATTTCCCTTTTTATGTTTTATGAGATAATTATAGCACGGTCAATGACTTGCAGTCAACGATTTTTAATAAAAACTGTCTTATTCTAATAATTCTTGCAGTTTTATTATAGTAAAAAGCAAATCCTTAAAAGGAGCTTTTTAACAATATTCTATTATATATTTTCAGTATTTTTCTCTTTTTCGGCAAAAAAAACCGCAACTATCGATTGCGGTTTTTAAATATTCAGCTAAATTTGGTTTGACTTTTCAAGCACGTTTCAACTGATTAAAGCGCATGCTTACAAAAGTATTTTAAGTAATTCTTAAAGATTTCAGAAAGAATAACCTGCAAGACTGTAATATGCCATATTGCTCTGGCGCACATCGAGTCGTCCGAAACATGCGCAGACGGGAACGTCGGAAATAATATGCAGCGCATACTGGCCGAACGGTATCTGATATTTCTCCTTCCCGATCGGATAATCCAGTCTCAGGCAGGTAGTTCTCTCGCCGGGCAGATCGATAGTAATTTTGTCGTAAGGTTCTTTATCTTCAAACAGCACTTTTATCCGTATATGCGCGTCCTGTTTGCCGACATTGGTTATCATAAGCGCTTCATGCCCAAGAAATTCGGGATTATCTCCGTGAGGCGGCAGATCGCCGTCGCAGAATACCCAGTTTTTATGTCCGTTCACTCCGTAATCCATATTTACTCCTTTTACTTTTATTTTACATAATTGAACAGTTCGTCTTCAAATTCGGGACAAAGCGGTTCCGCGCCGTTTTCGGTTATAACGTAGCATGTCTCCACCCTGAGTCCGTTGAGCGTGGGATGACCGAAAAAGCTGACGTCTACATTGACAATCATGTTTTTCTGTAATATATCGTCGCTGTTCGGTCCGAAGAAGGGACTTTCAGCCTCCATCAAGCCCATAGTATGCGCAAAAGGACAGACGAGATATTTGAGATAACCGCCTTTATCGTAGAGTTTTCTGCCTTCCTTGTCTATTTCGCTGCCTTTCATTCCGATTTTCAGCATGCCTTTAACGACTTTCATAACTTCAATCATATCTATAAGGCATTTTTTCTGTTCGGCAGTATATGTTCCGCTCACCGGAACAGTGTGCCCGAACGTTCCGGCATAACCGTTGATCCTCGGTGCGATTCCGAGCATTACCATCTCTCCGTCTTCCATCACTTTATCTGTTGATGTAGGTACAACGGCGTTGGAACGCTTTCCGCTTCCGACTATAGTCTGATAAGCAAATCCGTTTGCCCCGTTTGCTCGGCAAACGGCCTCGCCTGCGGCAGCCACCTCGTATTCGCTGACGCCTGCTTTAACCTTTTCAGCCATGGCTTTGTATGCTTTACAAGCCAGGACAGTAGCTTTTCTGCATTGCTCTACTTCCCAGTCGCTTTTGATATATCTGAATTTAAGATATTCGTCTGTAAGATCCGTAACTTCGCATTCTGAAAAACCTTTTGCTATATCCTGATGAATAGAATAAGGCATTTCGTTTACGCCGATAAGGCCGACCTTTTTGACCGGAAATTTTTTGTTCAGTTCTTCGAAAAGCTCTTTAAACCCTATTATCGTAGCGTTAGGGTACTCTTCGTCGGGCACCATGAACGCCGTAAAACATCTTGTATCACTGACAGCGGAAGACTGTTTTGCAAACGGTTCGCTTTCCGGACCGCCGAGCAACATCGTTGTGCCGTCTTTTCCGACAAGTACGGCGCCCTTTTCAAACTGTCCCACCCAGCCGGTGAGGTACCAGCCGTTGGCAACGTTGAGCTCATCGAAATAGATGACCGCTATGTCGGTATTCGTGCTGTTGAGCAGGTCAACTACTTTTTTAATTCTGCTCTCGCTTTCCTGTTTGTTGAAATATGCCATTTTTTACTCCTTTATCGATGCGTTTTTACGCTATTTTATGCTTTCCATTCAAAATCTTCAAGCGGGAACATCGGTCTCCTGATGCGTCTGAGCCCCAGCCGCGACAATTCCACACAGCTTGCTCCGTCAGACAATGCGAAAAGTTCTCTGTCTGCAAAAGGTTTTAATTCTTCGAAAAGATAACCGAGCTTCACAACTACCACGCCGTATGAAAGAAGATCTACGTTGGCCTTATCAAAATTGCCCTTTTCTATAAAGGCGCTGCGTTTTTCGGTAAACACGGCATCCACGTTTCCGAAATTTAAGGTCAGACTTTTACCTATAATCTCTTTCGCCCATCCGAGAATTTCACCGTGAGCCTTAACGGTACCGCTTATTCCCAACTCTTCGACAAAAACTTCGCTGCTGTCCGAAAGATGATAAAATTCATTCACAATCCTTTCGGACGTTATACCCGCAACGCACACCTGCTTGACGCAATTACGGCCAAGGAACATCTTCAAAATTTCAGTGCGGTCGCCTTCGGCGCCTGCGGTCGTATTGTCTCCGCTGTCTGTAATGAAAATTCTTTTTTCATCTCCCGCGAGAGCCCTTGAAACACATTCTTCCGGCAGTTCGGCTTCTATCAGAAATTTATATTCTTTTCTTGTGCCCCAAAGTTTATTTGCAAGCTCTTTCGCAAATTTTTCCGCCGTATCCTTATCTGCCGCGCTTACCACGGCAGAAGCGCTTGTATTCGGCGCATCTATCCAGCAATGGCCGAAAAACATGTTGGCACCGAATATATCGTCTCGGCTTTCCAGCTTTTCGGTATACTCTTCCAGACTTTTCAGCGGTTCGTATTTTGTGAGCATGGTATCGCCCTTGACCAGCATGGGAATTTTCTGTACGTAAGTATATGGCGTTATTTTATTTTGCAGACAATATACCAGCGCTTCGGCGGCCCGCATCTGGCTTTGGTTCTGATCCACGTGCGGCGCTGTTTTATATCCGCAGATAATGTCCGCATAGTTACCCAGTTCGTCGGTGATATTTGCGTGCAGATCCATCGTCAGAGCAATCAGCGACGTTCGCGGAAGTATTTTCCTTATCGCTTTCAGAAGATACAGTTCGCCGCTGCCGATACCTTCAACTTCCATGCTTCCGTGCACGTAAATGAACATTCCGTCGGCATCGGGATTGTTTTTAACCGTAGCGATGATTTTATTAAAATAAAAGTCGTAAATGCCGCGTTCTACCGTAGCCGTCGGCAGCGCGTTGGCATATATCGAAGGAACGACCGTGATTCCGGCATCGGTCAAAATATCTTTTACGACAAGTTTTTTGAAAATATCCCACCCTTCGAAGTACTCGAAATCTCCCTTAGAGGGATGTAATTTTGCCATACTGTTTGATTCGCATTGAAATGATGCAACTATTACCTTCATATAATTATCTCCGCTATCTATTCGCGATGATTGCGCGCCTGTCTTTTTCGTTGCAATATATATTATATTCCTGCGCTTAAAGAAAACAAGGGACAAAAAAAAATAAAAATGGTAAAAAATAAAATAGTATATAAATATAATTGCTTTTCTACTTTTCAGACGTTATAATTGCGGTATGAAAAAATATTATACATTCAATATAAAGAGATTTCTTACGGTAAAAGATATTCTGACGATAGAATATCTCGATATAGGCAAAAATTTTTCACACGGCGAAGAGAGCCACGCTTTCCATGAGTTTGTTTACGTAGACAGCGGAAATATATATTGTGTAGAAAACAGCAATAAGACTTTTCTTGAAAAAAACGATTTTTTTCTGATACCCCCCAACACTTCCCACCGCTACCTGGCTGCGGCCCCGCATTCGTCTGTATTCATAATTTGCTTTAAAGTTAATTCGGGAGCGCTTGAACTTCTTAACGGAAAAACCAGACTCGATTCCGCGTGCACAAAAATACTTTCCGATATCCTTCGCGAAACAAAAAATGCGTTCGCTTTTCCGTTCGACAAAAAACTTCACCCGCTCGAAAACCCCGTTATCGGTGCTCAGCAGCTTGTTGAAAACTATATAGAGATGTTGCTTATACATCTTTTACGCCTTAAAACGCAAAGCGACCCGTCCGTGTTTTTCGTTAAAGACAGCACGGATTTTGCCAATAATCTGGTAACCGACATAATAGTTCTCCTTAAAGAGAACGTTTACGGCAGAATTTCTCTCGACAAAATCTGTGAATCCACTTTTTACAGCAAGACGTATATCAACAAAGTATTCAAGAAAGTTACTGGATTTTCCATAATACGTTACTTCCATAATTTAAAAATAGACGAAGCGAAAAAACTTTTAAAAACAACCGCTCTCCCGGTTGCGGCAATATCGGACAGACTGGATTACGAGTCCCCCACTTACTTTACAAAATCTTTCAGAAAAGCCACCGGCATGACCCCTGTCGCTTATAAAAAAAGTATCAAATAAGCGATACCGTTTATTTTTACATATCCGTATAATCAAGTAAATAAATCCCCGCCGCAGAATCGAAAACAAATAACGCTGCGGCGGGGATTGTCATAATTTTTTAAATTATCAAAGGCTGAGCAGTATAACCGACGCTAACCCGAGAAAATATCCTATGTACTGCAAAACGCTGAGCCTTTCGTGATAAAAAATAAGCGACACGAAAAAAATAAGCACTATTCCCGCGCCCGATACTATAGGATACAATATCGAAGCCGGCAGCATGGACGCAAGCAACAGCATCATCAGGTTTGTTATTCCGTTGCTCAGTCCTGTCAAAGACGCATAAATTCCGCCTTTTTTTATTATGGTTTTCATATCGCCCGGACGTTTAATCAGCAAAATTACAAGCATCACAGCGCTCACGATTATCATGGCAAAAAGCATGAATTCGTTCTGATAGGCATTCGGAAAATGCAGCTGATGAATTTTTTGTATAGTGGCGCCGCAGCCGTTGCCTATGAACATCAGAAGCACGTAAATCAGCCATTTGAAAGAAATTTTTTCACCTTTTTTATACGAGTTAATCAAAATCAAAGATACAAAAACGCTCACGAGCCCTATTATACCGACAACCGAAAGCGTCTCTTTCAAAAATATAATGCCGTAAAGCGTGGGAATTATCAGTGAAAAAGACGACATGAGCGCGGTCAGGGAAAGAGAACCTTCTTTTATGGAGAGAAACAAAAATATTATGGTAAAAACATATCCTGCCGCAAAAAAAGACGAATATTTAAGCGTTTCCGGGTGAAACGTAAAACCGAAAAGCGCTACTATACACATCAGAATAAGCGAACTTGCCGCCATTATGAAATTATAGGCAAAGTTTGCATTTTTTATTTCGCCTACGTTTATATTATATTGCTTCTGAAAAACATTCTGAATAAAGTTGCAAAAGACCGCAACCACCAACAGCAAATATTGCATAATGACCCTTCTTTATATTTTATTACCTGAAACCGTGAGTTATGATACCACAATCCTTCAAACAATGCAATCATAATTTTATATAAAACAAAATAAAATATCCGCCGTTATCGGTTCTGTTAAAGAACATACGTTACATGCAGAACAACAACGGCGGAAATTTTTTTTGCGCTCATTATGCAATAGCCATGACAGCCGTGAAAACCAACGGTATGGCTATAAGCGCCAATATGTAGGAAATAAAACAGATGCTGGCGCCGAAAGGACTGTCCTTACCAACTGACTCGGGAAATACGACAACATTCATGCCGATCGGCAGTGAAAACATCGCCGTCGAAAGTATAAGAGTCGTGCCGCGAAGCCCTAATAGATAGGATACTCCACCCACGAGAACCGGCAGCACTATCAGTCTGATGAGCCCTACTAAATACGGCACCGGGGCTCCGAAAAGTTTTTTCAACGGAACAGTTGCCAGAACAACGCCTGTCAGAAGCATGGCAACCGGACTCATACAATTGGCAGCCGTGCTAACTGCGGTATTTACCACTTGCGGCAATGTGAAAGGCAGAAGTCCCACTATTATGCCCAAATAAGTGGAAATCATTACCGGCGAATATAAAAACGCCAGTCTGTTACGTTTTTTAGGCTTTTCTGCGGGCGGATTTTCCCGGAGGGCTTCATTCTTAGGAGTATAATCCTTAGTCAAAATATACATTCCGAAAGAATTTATGGCAATCGAAAATGGAATGGAGAAAAAAATGAACATCGCAAGCATTTCAGATCCCCACACCGCTTCCACGACAGGATAACCGAAATAACCCGAATTTGAAAATGCCAGCGCATACGTAAAGATATTTCTTTTTTCCTTGTCTTTGCTGAACAGCCGTGCAAAAATCATAGCAAGGGCTATCGCTACAACAAGGAATATACAGCCGTATAAAAAAAGCATCAGATATTCGGTAAATTTCTCCACGGTCACACTCGAAGAAAGTGCGGAAAAGGTACTTGCCGGCATAAAAATAAGCATTTCGAGAGTAGCAAGCATCTTCGACGCATTTTCCCCTACGTAGTTTTTCTTGCGCAGGAAAAATCCTATTATTATAAACAAAAGCAGAATTACAACCTGCTCTAACGTAGTTAAAAAAACTTCCATTTTACAAAAAACTGTTATTTAATTTATGATTTTTGGCAATTTATACGGCGCCGACGAAAATCTTTCGGCGGCGCCGTATGAAAGATATTAAATTTTTATTTTCTGAGTTCGGAGAGAATTTCAAGCCCCTTTTCAATCATCAGCTCGGCAACGCCTGCTTTGAAAGACGAGCTCCTTGCCTCATATCCGCCTTCGTCATAAGAATCCTGCATGGGGAAATATCCGTCGCTCGAATTGGTCAGACAGCACGGCAAAACAGCTTTAAAGCCTTTGGCTTTTTTAAGTTCCATCCCTATAGGCGTGAAAGGTTCGCCGGGTATCCCGAAAAACGCTACGTCACCCAACGCGATGGCGGTGAAAGAAAGCGGGAAAAATTCGGGTCCGTGTTCCAATCTTATCATCCTTGCCGCTTCAGCGACGACCGTGGTCAGCATCATGCCTTTAAAAGGTATTTCATCGTCTTTGCCCTCGTTGTGCAGCCTGTCGATTTCATAAGCTTTGGGCATATCTTCAGGCTTCGGCATATTGGAAGGAATATTGACCGTTCTGCGGATAAATTTTATGCTTTCAACGGGAATATATTCAACTTTATCGTAAACCTGCATAACAGAACCTGCCATCACGTTGCCGAGATGTCTCGCATGACCGTAGCCTCTCGAAACGTCGTCGAAATCCATGAACATATCGTTCAGATCTCCGCCTTTCGGATGTACGTTTACGTGGTTGACGTCGCCCTGCGCGCCGTTAAAGAAAACGCATCTTGTGTCAGGAATTGCTCTCTCCACCGTTCTGCGGGTAAATCCCGGCCAATCGGCTGAAATAAGGTTGCCGCCTACCGTATCGGGATGATTCCCGAAATTGGCTATAACGAGAGTGGGAGCGTTTTCCCTGTCTATTCTGACCACGTTTACTCTTTCATCTACTACGCCGATGGGTTCTTTAATGTCTGGATTATTGACGCCGGGATTGGTTTTGATGGATCCGTCCTTCATCAAAAAACGCCTCAAAAAAGCCACATTTTCAGCCTTGCCGACGCCTATTCCCATCGCGGCAGGCTTTAAATCCTCCATGGCAAAAACCGCGGCGTCCGTCATCCTGCGTTTGACAAAATAGTAATATTCTTTTTCAAGATCGTTTTCCGCCGTCTCGGGCGAGCAGAGTTTAGGACCGGTATGCGTATGCGTAACATGAATAAACACCGCCTTTTCGTCAACGCCGGTCGCCTTGGAAATTTCCGACCTGTAAACGTCGAAAACGTCGCTTTCGACGCCGCAGTTGTCGAGCGTTAATAAAATCACCGCCGTGCCGTTCTTTCTGAATGCCAGCGCGTTTATCTCTATATCGTCGAGAATGCCTTCGGCAAAACGCGGTTTATAATATCCCGTTATGGCTATTCCCATCATAGGGTTGGCATTCACGCGCGAAAAACCCGCTTCAAAATCATAGTTCTTCATTTTTATTCTCCGATTTAAAACGCTTTAGCCGCGCCTTGTCCGTTAAAAACGGGCAAGGCACGATTTATTAACGAACAATCAGTATCCCACTTTTTCCCAACATTCAAAGGGTGCGGCAATTTCTTCGCTGACATACACCTGCGTGTCCATAAGCTGCAGCATCGAACTGGGTATAAGCGGAGATACGGGACCGTGCAGAACCAATCTTGAAGTCATTCGCTGCCACGAAGAAAAAGTATTATTAGTAAGCAACGCGTGAACTTCTATTCTCTCTCTCGCATTCTTTACGTCAACGGGGCCGATGGTAGCTGCTTTCGGCGGAACGTCTGCAATGTAACCCGACTGACCGAATACGCCGTGCAGAGAATTCTGGGCTATGGTAAGCGGATGCAATGTAACTATTCTTGCTTTCATGGCAAGATACTCGTCCATACTGTCGGTCATGAACTCGCTTACGGGGTCGATAAATGCCATGTGTCCCGTCCATCCGGGAGAAGAAGAGCAGATGTC
>CAUHGY010000057.1 GCA_959605945.1 uncultured Clostridia bacterium
TTCGCGGATCTCAACGAAATGCATCTGTACCCTTGCGCATATTCTATGACTTTCAATGTCAGCGGCGGCGTTCTTAACGGGATACTCAATCAGCGTTCCAAC
This sequence comes from uncultured Clostridia bacterium, assembly GCA_959605945.1. GTDB lineage: Bacteria > Bacillota > Clostridia > Christensenellales > Borkfalkiaceae > UBA1259. Next base: position 103 of record CAUHGY010000057.1, read on the forward strand.
GATATGGCGGTGGCAAACAACTGGAACGTGGTGCAATACGCGGCGCTTATGCATATGTTTGCGCAGGTTTCGGGGCTTAAAGCAGGGGAACTCGTGCACGTTATAGCCGACGCGCACATATATGACAGACACATTCCGACGGTAAAGAAAATGATGGAAAACCCCGTTTTTCCCGCGCCTGAATTTATAATGAACCCGGACATTAAGGATTTTTATAAATTTACAGTTGACGATTTCAGGCTTGAAAATTACGAATTCAATAAAATAGACGAAAAGTTTGAGGTGGCAATCTGATGCAGGCGATAGTCGCTGTTGACAAAAAATGGGGCATAGGCAAAAACAACGCGCTTATGTTCAGCATTCCAGAAGATATGAAATTTTTCCGCACGACCACCTCGGGCAAAACAGTGGTCATGGGAGCAAAAACGCTTAAATCGTTTCCGAACGGCGCTCCGCTTAAAAACAGAGTGAATATAGTTTTTTCTCCCCACGGTTGCAGGCGCGCCGACTGCACCGTAGTTTTTTCGTTTGAAGAACTTAAAGAAGAATTGAGAAAATATGATACCGACGATATATTTATCATCGGCGGCGCGATGTTTTACAAAACCATGCTGCCGTACTGTAAAAAGGCGCTGGTAACCAAGGTGGACGCCGACGGGGGAGCAGACGCGTTTTTTACAGACCTCGACAAACTTGAAAACTGGATTTGCACAGAAGAAAGCGAAAAAATATTTACCGGCGGATACGATATCAAATTCACAACGTATGAAAATTTATCGCCGCTCGTGTTTTGACCTGTGATGTATGGAATACGACGCAAAATCGATGAAAACGGATAAAAACAGGAAAAATCTGTATCTTTTCAACAAACAGAAAGCGCTTCTCGACGAATTTTTATCGCACGGGGCGATAGATGCGGCGCAATACGAAAAGAGCCTTTCCTGTCTTGAAGAAAAGTTGCTCGGAGCTGATGAAAAGTGAAAAGACTGATCTTTCACGTGGATGTCAACAGCGCCTATCTTTCGTGGGAAGCGGTCAGGCGCATCCGCGCAGGGGAAGAAGACATACGGCTGATACCGTCGGCAATCGGGGGAGACAGAGAAAAACGCACGGGCATAATACTGGCAAAGTCTGTTCCCGCAAAAAAGTTCGGCGTCAGAACCGGCGAACCGGTTGCCATGGCTTTGGCGAAATGCCCGGGTTTGAAACTTTTTAAACCCGATTTCGGTCTGTATATAAAAAATTCCCGGGAGTTTTCGGATATATGCAGAAGGTTTGCGCCCGTTGTGGAGAAGTTTTCCATAGACGAGTGTTTTCTCGATATGACCGGCACGGAGAAAATTTATTCCGATCCGATAGAGACAGCCGAGGCAATTAAAGAAGCCGTAAAAAACGAACTGGGTTTTACTGTCAATGTGGGGATAGGCGAAAATAAATTTCTCGCAAAGACGGCAAGCGATTTTTTAAAACCGGACAAAGTGCATACTTTGTTTAAAGAAGAACTTCCGCGCAAACTTTGGCCGCTGCCCGTCGGGGAAATGTTTTCGGTGGGGCACGCCACAGCGCAGAGACTTATTGCGGCGGGAATAAAGACCGTGGGCGATCTTGCCGCGGCAGATCTGAAATCCGTGCAGAAATCGGTCGGCGAAAAGCTCGGAAAGCAGATACACGATTATGCCAACGGCATAGACGGTTCGCCCGTTTTGGCCGAACCCAAAGATGCAAAGTGTTACAGCATTTCCGTGACGCTTGAAAAGGACGTGACCGATGAAGAGAATGCCGAACGGATCCTGCTTGCGCTTGCCGACAGCGTCGCGGCGCGCATGCGCTCAGACGGCGCGGAAACATATTGCGTAGGCGTTACCGTGAGAGACAGCAATTTCAGGAACCGTTCGCATCAGAAAAAACTTGCCGATCCAACCGACGTTACGGACGAAATAATAAGCGCAAGCAAAAAATTATTCGGCGAACTGTGGGATAAAAAAACGCCGCTGCGACTCATAGGGATAACGCTTTCCGATATTGTACACGGCGGGGCGGTGCAGACGAGCATGTTTTCGCTCGGCATTGAAAAACGGCGCGCCAGACAGCGTGACGGCGCCATCGATTGTATACGCGGAAAATTCGGGCATGACGCTATCAAGCGTGCCACGCTGCTCGAAACAGAGATTTCGGTGGGCAAAAAATACCGCGCCCAGACCGAAAACAAAGAAAAATAATGCATAAGAGCTTCAAGTGAATTTGAATTCCCCTGCATCCGCCGTCATTAACGGCGGATGCAGGGGAATGGTTTTGACAAGAAAGTTCGTTGAGAGTTTGTCGCGGTTAGGGCAGGAATGATTCGGGAAGGCATGATTAAGCCGAATATCATTCTGAAGCCACGTAAAAAATCGCCGGCGTATCCGCGGAAATTCTGTCAAAGCGCACGGTTACGCTGTCTTTTCCCTGCGTTTCGGAATATGTGAAATAAAGAATAGTTTTTTCTTCGGTTTTTTTGCAAATATGCGTTTTTTTACCGCCTATGCTTATTGTCAGAGACAGTGTACCCGTGAGGCTTCCAGCGCATACGGTTATGAGGTTTTCCGAGCGGGGTTTTATTTTAAGTTCGTAAGAGAACCAGCCGTGTGCGTTTATCGCACTCCACGCCGAGCCTTTTTTGTTGCCGCATATTCTTGCGGGGGATCCGTCGATAATCAGCGTATCGCTGAAATTGACTTCTTTTTTTATGGCGTGACCTTCGTTGGCTCCTCCGCAGACTATGAAATCCAGACGGTTTTCGGCTTTAAGTTTTTCGGCGGCAAAACTTTCCTTTACTTCGCCTATGAATTCCGCGTGCGGAGTAAATGGAGTTTTGACGGAAAACGTCTGCCGTGTTTTTTCGATGTATGCGAGTCAAGTTGCCGCCGCTTTTATGCCGACAGAAGAGCAAAAAGCGCTTTGCAGCCGTCCGCGTCGAGCGGACTTAAAAGTTCCGCATTCGCAAGAGTTGTCAAAAAACCTTCTCCGTCGTTTCTGACAAGTTCGGAATATTTTTCGCGGGCAATTCCGAAATCGTCCTGAGCCTCCGTAAACAGATCGAGAGCAGGTATGGCGGATGCCGCGTAACTGATGTAATAACAGGGTGAGGGAATGACCACATATCTCCAATAATCTTCGGGAGAAATCAGGTAATTGTCGAGTTCGTCGGAGTAAGACAGAAGTATGCTTTCCATCAGATCGTCGTATTCGTCTTTGCTTACTTCGTGGGTATAGACGTAAATTTCAAATTCGTCCACCGCGTTCGAAAGAAGAATTGAAACGGCGGTATCGAGTATTTTCTCTGCGCGCAGCGCGGCGAATCCATTTGCGTAAAGCCGGTTCTGCATATAAGACAAAAGCAGGTATTCGTTGCCCTGCGAATGGGTTTCGAAAAGATCGAAAGAGCCGTTTGCACCCTGATTTACGAAGTCATTGTAATAATGGCCCATTTCATGGGAAACCGTGAAAAGATTGTTATATCCCGGTCCGAAATAATTGAACGGCGCGCCGTATTCGGGGACGTACCACTCATACGCGCCTTCGTAAGCGTTCACGCCTTCGGCAAACAATGCCGTGCCGTATGAAAGCATGGTATTCATGACCGCAAAATCGTCCGCCGGCAGACTTTGGAGATATCCGTCGAGATAGTTTGCCGAAAGCTCGTAGTACGGCTTTGACGATATGTCGTCGATAAGTTTGCGTCCGCTTGCTCCGAGAGATTGCATCGCCGAGACATAATTCCGATGTGAATCGGCAAGAAAATCTCCCATGCTTTCCTTTAACTGTTCTCTGACTGCCGATATTTCGGACGGGGTATAGTCGCGGGAATATATGTTTTCATAAGCATATTCGGGGTATGAAGAATATCCGCTAAGTTCGGCAATACGTTTGTTGTTTGCTGCAAACTTTTCGAAAAGCGCATCTGTTTTTGTGTTGAAATCGGCGGCGGCGCTGTCTAAAGCGTCGAATTCGAGAGTTATGTTGAAATTATCGTTCTCCAGTTCGCGTATAAGCCTTGCCGTTTCTGTGTCTTTGGCGAATAATTCGTTGTACGCGGCGGATAAATCGCCTTCTTGCCCGGCGGCATACACATAGTTATTTTTATATTTTGCGTTTGAGCGGTCGGAATCGTAAAGCATCTGAGCGATCTGATATTGCGAGACGACGCGGGAGTACGCTTTTTCCCATTCCTCATGTGCCGATAGGAACTGGGGCGAAGATTGGTCGTCTTTATAAAGTTCAAGTTTATCTAACGCTTCGTTCGCCTCGGCAACGTCGGCGGCGGTGAGCGAAAACGAAAATCTGAATGCGGCGGGTTTTGAGTCGTTTTGCGGCGCCCCTACGAAATTTTTAGAGCATCCGGAAATGAGCGAAATAATAATAAGTAACGCAAGAATAACAGATATTTTTCTTTTCATGATTTTACCGTTTTATGTTCAGGCCGTCGGATGAGCCTGAAATATTTTTGAGAGGCGCATTTTCCGGAATTAAGGTTAAAGAATGCAATTCGGAAAGGCGCGCTTAATTTATAATGTCAGTATATGTATATATGATTATTTTAACACCCGTCGTGCCGAAAATCAAGCATTGTTCAAAAAAAGGCGTTTATAAGCGTAAAATCGGCTTTTTCATTGATAACGACAAATAGCGGCTCTTTGTTTGTATTTTTGGTTTACAAAAATTCGCGGGTATAGTATAATTGAAAATACTATGGATGGGTACAGCTATAAATCAGAACTCGAAAAGAACGGCGCGATCGGCTTTGTGCCGAGAGGCAACAGTATGTGGCCCACGCTGAAGAATAAAGGACAGTCGGTTATAGTGGTGAAAAAACAAGGCCGGCTCGGCGTTTTCGACGTAGCGCTGTATGAACGCGCCGACGGGCAAATCGTTCTGCATCGCGTTCTGGAAGTTACCGACGACGGCTATATAATGTGCGGCGACAGTCAATTTAAGAAAGAGCACGTTACGGAAGAGGCCGTTTTCGGCGTTATGACCGGGTTTTACAGGAACAGAAAATATATAGAATGTTCGGATAAAAAATATATTGACGAAGTACGTCGGTTGTATGCCGACGAAAAGCGCAGAAAACGGAGAGTGCGGTTTTTTTATATGAGATTGAGAATAAAAAACGGGTTGAAAAAGATTTTCGGCCCGGGGGAGAAGTCCAATGATTGATTTAAATTTACTCGGAAAAAAAGCAAAAGCGGCGGCGGCGGATCTTGCGGGAATGCCCGACGACATGATAAATTCGGTTTTAACTGCGGCTGCCGCCGAACTTAAAGAGCGTGCGGAATATATCAAAGCTCAGAACGCATTAGACGTTGCGGCGGCAAAAGCCAACGGCAGATCGGCGCAGTTTATCGACAGGCTTACCCTGACGGATAATATCATAAACGGCATGGCGGAAGGGCTGAAACAGGTTGCTGCGCTTGAAAGTCCGCTGGATAAAATAATCTACTCTTACGAAAATAAAGAACAGGGTATTTTTATCGAGCAGAAAACCGTGCCTTTCGGCGTGGTGGGCATCATTTACGAAGCTCGCCCCAACGTCACGGCGGACGCTTTCGCGCTGTGTTTCAAAACAAGAAATTCGGTTATTCTGAAAGGCGGCAGCGACGCGCTTCGTTCCAACGTGGCGGTGGTGGAAGTTTTGAAAAAAGCTCTTACGGAAAACGGGGTAACTTCCGACGCGGTGTCTGTTATAGAAGATACGTCCAGGGAAACTGCAGCGGCTTTTATGCGGATGAACAGGTATGTAGATCTTCTTATACCCCGCGGCAGCGCTTCGCTTATCAACGCGGCGTTGGAAAATTCCACAATTCCCATCATTGAAACGGGAACGGGCAACTGTCATATATATGTTGACGAGTTTGCCGACCTGAATATGGCGGCGGAAGTCATTTTCAACGCGAAAACTCAGCGTTACAGCACCTGCAATACCTGCGAGTCGCTTGTAATTCATTCGGCGGTGCTCGATAAGGCCTTGCCCGGGATTGCGGAAAAACTTAAGACCAAGGGTGTGGAAATACGCTGCGACGAACGCGCACTCAATGCAATAGATTGCGGAGTACCCGCAACGGAAGAAGATTTTTATACCGAATACGGCGCGCCTGTAATTTCCGTTAAAACCGTTGACGGCATAGACGAGGCGATAGAACACATAAACGAACATTCAACCAAGCATTCGGAAGCAATAATAACGGAAAATCAGCAAAACGCCGAAAAATTTCTGGAAAAAATCGATTCGTCTGCAGTTTATGTCAATGCGTCCACACGCTTTACGGACGGGTTTATATTCGGTTTGGGCGCGGAAATAGGTATTTCTACGCAAAAATTACATGCGAGAGGCCCGATGGGGCTTAAAGCGCTTGTCACTACAAAGTACCTGATACACGGCAACGGTGCGGTCAGAAAATAAACTTCGGGTTTCCGCAATGTCAAAAGACACCGCCGCTGAATAATGTTAATGCGTAAATTTAAAAAAAAGCGATTGCGGATTGGCAGTATAATTAAAGTCGAATACGGAAAACCCGCAGGAATTCGGTAAACGGTTTTCATGAAAAAAATTATAATTATCGGCTGTTCAGGCAGCGGAAAAAGTACGTTTGCGCGAAAATTATCCGCTAAAATAAATGTTCCGCTTTATTATCTCGACAATATATGGTATAAATCTGACAAAACCACATTGACGGAACACGAATTCGACGAGCGCCTTAAAAATCTGATGCATAGGGATAAATGGATAATAGACGGCAATTATCAAAGGACGCTTGAAATGCGATTAAAAGAATGCGATACGGTGTTCCTTTTGGATATTCCGGTGCAAATCTGCTTGGAAAGCGCAAAATCCCGTATAGGCAGAAAGCGCGAAGACCTGCCGTGGCTGGAAACGGAATTCGATGAAGATTTTGAGCGGTGGATCTGCGAATATCCCGTTAAATCGCTGCCTAAAATTTTGGAATTGCTGGAAAAATATAAAGCCGATAAACAAATTACGGTTTTCAAATCAAGAGACGAAGCTGAAAAATTTTTGGAAAGCAGCTTTTTCTGAGCGGCAGTTTTCCGTTTGGAAAGAGCGGAAATCAAAAAGGCTTAGCTCTTTTTTATCAACGTGAAAGTTGCTTTTTCGGCATATTTCGTGCCGACATAATCAGGCGGCTGAAAAAACCGCGAAAGCAAGCGAATTTAAAAAATTTTTCGGTATTTTTAAAAAAACATTGACAATCTGACGATTGCGGAATATAATGCTATTGAACACTTGAAAGTCTGTTCAAATATAAAAGGATGACTGAATGTCGGAAAATCAAAAGAGCGCAAGAGCGCGGGAGATCAGGCAGAAACTTCCTGACGACAGAACAATTTATGAACTTGCCGAACTTTTTAAAATGTTCGGAGATCCCACCCGAGCTAAAATTCTGGGGTGTCTGCAGATCTGCGAGATGAACGTAGGAGAAATTGCCGAAGTGTTGGAAATGACAGTCTCTGCCGTTTCGCATCAGCTTCGCGTTCTGCGCGCCGCAAAACTCGTCAAGGGCAGTAAGGAAGGCAAAGAAGTTTTTTATTCGCTTGACGACGAACACGTTACCGGGATTATCGAATACGGGCTGACGCACGTCAACGAGGATAAGTGAAGTATCGGCGCGCCGCCGTACAGTTCCGTACAGGCATTTATATTATCCGCAGATGCGCGGCCGATAAAATGCGCGGCGGAAATAAATATATTGCCGTAGATTGCTCCGTTTCGTTCTGCCGTGCGGATTTCGGTTATCTGAGAAAAGTTCGTTTACTATAAAAAGGTAAAACGATTTATATGTCGCGGCAAAATCAGTTTTTTATAAACGGCAGGCCGCATTTCGGACCGCATAAAACAGGGGAAACCCTGTTTTTGAAAAATTTTCGATTGAATATTTGCTCAAAAAAATAATTATTCAACGAAAGCGGATATAAAATAAGATAATAAGGAGAATATAGATGAAAAAGGTATTTAAAATGGAAGATCTCGACTGTGCAAACTGCGCGGCGAAGATGGAACGCGCCATTGCCTGTATTGACGGGGTCGAGTCCGTCAATATAAGTTTTATGGGGCAGAGAATGACGCTTGATGCCGACGAGAAGCGTTTTGAAGAAATTCTCGATAAGGCGTGCCTGCTTTGCAAGCGGATAGAGCCGGATTGTAAAATAGTAAGGTAGTTTTACCGTAACCGCTGAAATTGTTTGTGCAGCGATACCGAAGATTCCTGTAAGCGGCATCGCCGACCGATTAAGCAACGCATTGCAGGCGGTTTGGAAAATTTTTGCCGCCGCATCTCCCGTGCATTTCGTTAAAATTGCGGATGCACGGGAGATATTTTTATTTTTTTTCATAAACGTATATAAAACCCTTGACAAAGATATATAATAAGTGTAAAATATGCTCGAAAGTTGGCAGTTGGCAGTCAAGAGTGCTAACAAACAACTTTTCAAATTGCCAAGGGGTGTAGTAATGAAACTTTCTGCGAGAAAGAGAAAAATTTTGCAGCTTGTCGTGGACGACTACATTGCGACGGCGCAGCCTGTTTCCAGCAAGAGCATTACGGAAAAATACCTGACCGAGATAAGTTCTGCCACCGTCCGCAGCGAACTGGCGCAGCTTGAAGAACTGGGATATCTGTCTCAGCCGCACACCAGCAGCGGCAGGGTGCCTTCGACGGAAGCTTATAAACTTTATGTCAGCGAGCTTATGGATAAAGGCAAACTCTCTACCAGAGAAGTGGGTATGATAAAGAACGCCTTCAAAAGCCATGCCGACAATCTCGAAACGGTTGTGCAGAACGCCGTAAAGGTGATAAGCGAACTTACCGACTATACTTCGGTGGCGTATACCTCGCACAGCGAAAAGAACGTCATCGTAAAAATCGATATTTTCCGCTATAAGCCGAGTCAGGCGCTTCTTCTGATAGTGACGGAAAACACGCTTATCCGCGACAAGTTTATAGATATTCCCGAAAATATGACCGACGCGCAGATCGCAGAGGCCAGCGGCATCATATCTCGGCTGTTCGTGGGTAAAGAATTCGGCGAGATCATCGGCCTCGGCGATGCGATAGCTCAGGAGTTTTCCGGGTATCGCGAGATATTCGACAGCGTTATGGGCGCCATAGAAGATTATATTTCCGGCGACGGCGCCGAAGTCATAATGGAAGGCGAAAGCAAAATATTAAAACATCCCGAGTACAGCGACACCGAAAAAGTCAAAAATTTTCTGTCGGTCGTCACCAGTAAAGACCGGCTTGCGGGGCTTCTTGCAGACGGCGGCGACGACATAGAAATAAACATCAGGATCGGCGGCGAGGACGGTAAGGATATGCCGAAAGATTGTTCGCTTGTCACGGCGACATATTCGGCCAGCGGAGTAAAAATAGGAACTTACGGAGTTATCGGACCTCTGAGGATGGACTATCAGAAAGTAATTTCGGTTCTCGAAGGCGTAGGTAAAATTCTGGAAGATATATTGAACGGTAAAAAATAAAGGAAAGAAAAATGTCGGAAAAAGAAAAGAAAAATCAGGGAAAACAAGAAATAAAGGATGCGCCGGAAACACCTGCGGCCGCGGAAAAAGAGCAGCCGGCAGCCGGCGAAACGGTGCGGACGGAAAGCGATGCGGACAAAGCAAAAGCTCTTGCCGACGAGTATAAAGATAAATGGATGCGATCGGTTGCCGAGTTTGACAATTATAAAAAACGCAACGCCAAAATTTGGCAGGATGCTTTTTGCGACGGCAAGGCCGACGTTATTCTGAAAATTCTGCCCATAGGCGACAATATCGACGCCGCGATAGGAATGATCAGCGATGAAAAGACGGCGGAAGGGCTGAGACTTCTGAAAAGGAAGTTCGATGAGACTCTCGCGTCGCTGGAAGTTACGGAGATTAACCCTGTCGGAGAGAAATTCGATCCCAACATAGCCGAAGCGGTTATGCGGGCGGAAAAAGGCGACGGAGATGAGAGCGATACCGTAAAACAGGTGTTCCAGAAAGGGTATAAGCTCAAAGATAAAATCATAAGATACGCCAAAGTAAGCGTTATCGGTTAAAACGAATATAAGTAAAAGGAGAATAAAATTATGAAAACAATAGGTATCGATTTAGGCACGACCAACTCGTGCGTGGCGGTGATGGAAAACGGTGAACCCGTGGTTATAGCAAACGCGGAAGGTTCGAGAACCACTCCTTCGGTGGTAGCCTTCCAAAAAAACGGAGAGAGGCTGGTAGGCCAGGTGGCGAAACGTCAGGCGGTTTCCAACCCCGAAAGGACCGTTTCTTCCATAAAGAGACACATGGGGTCCGATTACAAAGTCAATATCGACGGCAAGGGATATACCCCGCAGGAAATTTCGGCGATGATCCTTTCCAAACTCAAAAAGGATGCCGAGGCTTATCTCGGCGGAAAAGTTACCGACGCCGTCATAACCTGCCCCGCATATTTTTCGGACAGTCAGCGTCAGGCAACAAAGGATGCCGGCAAAATAGCAGGACTTAACGTTCTCAGAATAATAAACGAGCCGACGGCGGCAGCGCTTTCTTACGGGCTTGATAAAGAGGGCAAATCGCAGAAAGTCATAATATACGATCTCGGCGGCGGCACTTTCGACGTGTCTATCATGGAGATAGGCGACGGCGTGTTCGAGGTTCTTGCCACAAACGGCAACTGCGAACTGGGCGGAGACGACTTTGACAAGAGGATTATGGACTATCTCGTTTCCGAGTTCAAAGCAAAGGAAGGCATAGACCTTTCCGGCGACAAACTCGCTATGCAGAGACTTAAAGAGGCGGCGGAAAAAGCCAAGATAGAGCTTTCCGGCATGAGCAACACAAACATAAATCTTCCTTTCATAACCGCAGATGCCACGGGTCCGAAACATCTTGACGTGGATCTTACCAGGCAGAAATTCGACGCTCTTACGAAAGATCTTGTAGAAGCGACCGTGATTCCCATGAAAAAAGCGATGGAGGACGCCAAGCTCTCTTATTCGGATATCGACAAGGTGATTCTTGTGGGCGGCTCGACGCGTATTCCCGCCGTCATCGAAGAAGTCAGAAAAATCACGGGCAAAGAACCGTTTAAGGGGATCAATCCCGACGAATGCGTCGCCATCGGCGCGGCTATTCAGGGCGGCGTGCTTTCCGGCGAAGTCAAAGACGTTCTGCTTCTCGACGTAACTCCGCTTTCTCTCGGCATCGAAACGCTGGGCGGCGTGTGCACCAAACTTATAGAAAGAAATACCACTATCCCCGTAAAGAAATCGCAGGTGTTTTCGACTGCGGCGGATAATCAGACGCAGGTCGACATTCACATTCTGCAAGGTGAAAGAGAGTTCGCCAAGGACAACAAAACTCTCGGCAGGTTCGAACTTGTAGGTATAGCTCCTGCACCCAGAGGCGTGCCGCAGATAGAAGTCACGTTTGATATAGACGCCAACGGCATTGTCAACGTTTCCGCAAAAGATCTCGGAACGGGCAAGTCGCAGAACATCACCATTACTT
>CAUHGY010000058.1 GCA_959605945.1 uncultured Clostridia bacterium
GTCATCTGAAAAAAGTAAAACATCCGATCTGTTTATCAAAAAAATTTTCATAGTCCCCCCCATTTAAATCAGTTTCATATAATATACGAGGGTAGCAATCAGAACAATAAGGACTACTAATGATGCAGAAACAATTTTTCTTGTTTTATGCGTTTCGTCCTGATTTCGAATGATTACGATAAGCACAATTGCAGATAGGAACGCGCATATCCCTGCAAGAACGGGTTGAGCAATCCGATATACTTGAATGACTTGGTTCGAAAGTTCTTGTAAACCATCTAAGTTGATTTTATATAACGCTCTGAAAGAATCATTCAGCAAAAAAAGACCTAATGTTATGATTGTGACTGCTATTAAAATCAAATAATAGAAAGCCATGCCGATAGCCGCCACGCCTATGAATATTTTTGACAAAACAGGCAAAATTGCAGCAATTGCGATCAACCAATTGATACGAAGCAATGTTCGGCAAAGCCTGTCTTTGAATTGCATTTGCTGCAAAGTCTTTTCCACCATCCTCACCACACTGTAAACTTTTGTTATATTATATCAAAAAAAGCCTTTGTTGTCAATAATATATGTATAGAACGCAATGATTTTGCCTTTATCGGAAGATTTTTACACCTTTTATTTACACCCAAATTACCCCCATACAGAAACACATAAGATGAAAGCTACCGCGTATAACGCAAAAAAGACAAAAAAATAAGCGTTCATAGTGGACAAAACGTCTTAAAAAGGCTATAACGCACACTATAACGCTTAATTCTTATTGCTCCTAAGGGGCAGTTGTGGGTTCGATTCCCGCCGGGAGTACCAAGTGAAGGCTTGATTTTTTATAGATCAAGCCTTTTGAATAATTGAAAAAAGAGAGAAAAGATTCTATGAAAGTAATCGGAATTAACGGCAGCGGTAGAAAAGACGGGAATACCGCTATTTTAATAAAAACAATTTTTGAAGTTTTGCAAAGCCAAAATATCGAAACGTAACTTATTAATTACCCGACGTTGCTATTGCCCCATGTAGATTATGCGAGGGCGGACAATGACTTGCCTGTATGAAAAAAGATTCCTGTATTTACAAAGACGACGATTTTCATATCCTCTACGATAAAATAGCGCGAGCGGACGGCTTGATTTTGGGCTCTCCCGTTTACGGAGCGGATATAACGGTAAAAATGAAAACCTTTCTTGACAGATTAGGCATCGCGAGCATGAACAATCCGAAAGTTTTAAGGCGCAAACCTGCGGCGGGCGTTGTCGCCGTGCGCAGGGGCGGCGGTATTGCCGCCGTGGACAGCCTCAATCATTTTATGTTGTTTAAGGAAATGCTCGTGGTCGGTTCTACCTATTGGAACATGGTTTACGGGAAAGATATAGGCGATGTTTTGAGCGACGACGAGGGCCTTGCGAATATGCGCAACATAGGCGAAAACATGGCATGGCTCTTAAAGAAAATAAATTCATAATTCATAAAATTATTAATATCAAACATCTTAATGCGGCTGAACGAATGAAATAAAAGAAAAGTAAAGCATAAAACAACGATTTACATCCCCGGCATTACAACCGAATACATCTATTTTCGCGGCGATATAGAGAACAAATGAAAAAGCACGTTTCTTTTCTGAAAGAAACGTGCTTCCCTTGATTTTAAATTTCAAAATAATTTATTCAAGTCGTTTAAGACTTTCTCATGTGCGTCCCAGATAGAGAGCTCCCGAGTCATTAACATAAATTAAAATAAAAGTTTAATTAATAAATTTTTTAATTTTCTATGGTTATCGCAAAAATATGAATAAGCAAATTCTCAGGAAATATTAATTCTTTTATCTCTATTTTCGAATTAACATTTATTGAGAAATGATGTATTTTAACTTCTAATTCGACATCTCCTGCAGTTTCTATTAAAATAGGCTCATAATATTTTGTGTCTTTAATCAAGTAATCCCATTCTTTTCCTTTTGGTGGATAACTTGTCCAATCCAGAATCTCTAAACAAATAATATCCTCTGAACCGTCTTCATAGAGTATTTTTATATTTTCGTTCGCATCTCCCCAATAAGCAAATCCCAAAAAATGTAATTTTTCAGCAAAATTATCTATTAAAATAACTTGGTTTTGTAACTCAAAATTATCAAAAGTTCCTTGTGAAATTAAAAAGTCAATATTATCTTTACTTAAAGTCACATCTGAATTTTCATTCTTTATTAAAAAACAAATACCATCTAATCCGAAACTTTCGTTTCCTACAGGTATTTTCTTATAAAATAACTTGTGATTAAAATATTTTTTCAAATTAATTATTTTACAATTATCCATTCTGATTACCTATAAAATAACTATATACAATATTTTCATTCTTTTTTACGAGCTCTATTTTTCTTAAAATGCTTTGCTTTTGGACTTCCGAACAGTTAATGCATTTGTATAACTTGAATTTCCAAGTAAATGATAAAAGATTCGAATATGCATTAATGAGCTCAGACATCTGTAGAGATCTGTCTTTATAATTCTTTATTTTATCCGTTCCTGATAAAATCAATAAATATAGTTTAACGTTTTTTAGATAATCGGCTATCTTTTCTATATTTTTCAAAAATTCATCCGTTTCTTTAATAAATAAGTTTTCATATTTTTCGATATTTTTTTGCGAGTAAAAAAAATTCTCTTTTAATTTTAAATTTAACTCACTCTCGTCCGTTTTATATTTTTTCTTACGCTTTCTCGGTCTAATAACAATACCGCTTTGTTTTTTTTCTAATTTTCCGAGCTTTTTGCACATTTTATATGACAAAAAAACATTTTTAAGACTTACAACTTTTTCTATATATGTACTGCTGTTATTATATTCGTGATCAATAATATTAACCGAAAATTTATCCATGTCATATCCGTACGCTAATATGAAATGCCGAGAATGTTTTTTTAAATAACCGTCGGGACAACTTTCAAAATAATACCCGTCCACACCTAAAATTATCGGGTAACCTTTATCTACACATTTTTTTAAGCGGCTCATTGTAATATTTCTTCTAATAATTTTATATCCTTCACTTTTCTGTAAAATATTCTCTTTTATCAAAAAAGTATTTTCGGTTATAAAATTATCCCTTATTTTCAAAAAATAATTTTGTATCAACTTAACAGGGTTTATATTTAATGCGCTTACGCCTGCCAAGAGCTGATGAAAATAGCAGTTTCTAAAAAAGAAATCGTTAAAAGGCTTTACACCTTTGATCATGTTTTTTGTTTTGCTCTTTTTTATCATAAGATAATCCTCACCGTTTTTCTCCGATATTTAAATATTTTTTCTCCGTGAAATTTATAAATTCACCGACTGTATTCCATATTTTCCCGTCAAGTTCTTCAATATCAAACTCTATATCGAAAAGTTTTTCTATTTTTACCAAAACTCCTACGAAAGTCAAACTGTCCAGACTTAATTCTTTAATCACGGAATCTTCGGTTACTTTTTCATCCAATGCACATGCATTTTTAATAATTTCAATTATTTTATCTTTCATACCGTTTCTTTTTTCCGCTTTCCGTTTGCTCTATTTTTAAAACTTTTTCTATTTTATCCGGCATAAAATGTTTATCGAGTTTTATTAAAAGCTGTCTTCTGAGATCTATCGAACCGATATTGCCCGTATATTGAAGTATAACTTCCGTTATTTGTTTATCATTTCTCAAGCTTTTTATAACACAGTCTGTCACTCCCACAATGTCTTTGACCTTTTCCTCTATCATTTCAGGAAAAATGTTTATTCCCGCCCTTATAATCATATTATCTTTTCTGCCTGTGATATAAAGATAACCGTCATTATCCTTTACTGCCGCGTCCCCCGTATAAAGCCAACCGCGCCGAATTTTTTTTCGTGTTAATTTTTTATTTCCAAGATATCCTCTCATAATGCTATCCGATTTGACTAAAAGTTCACCCTCAACTATCTTTACCTTAACCTTTCCGATAGGCTTTCCCACGCTGCCCGGCTTTAACAAAAATTCCATAGGACAAAGAGCACTCACTCTCGGACTGTGTTCGGTAAGCCCATACACATTATAAAATTCCGTTTTGGGAAACCTGTTTTTTAAAACAGACGCCGTTTTTGCCGTGAGTATTTCTCCGCTAAGAGCGCACTTCTTTACAAAATTATCATTTTTGTATACACGCGCAAGCATAATACATACAGACGGTGTAGTGCATATTACGTCAATTTGATTTTGATAAATAAATGTAGAAAGTAAATTCGGCATAAAAGGCTTTTCATAAAAATGAACGGTTAGCCCGTTAAAGAGAGCATACAGAAGTTCTCCCGTGATCGCCGAAATATGAATCAGCGGTCTGATTATACATATATTTCTCATTTCGGTTAAATCAAAATATGAAGAAATATATTTTATATTTGAAAGAATATTTTTGTGAGTGAGCATAACTCCTTTCGGCTTCCCGGTACTTCCGCTTGTGAACATAATAAACGCTACATCGGAATAATTTTCTGAATAATTTTTCAATATTTTTTCATAATCATATAATTCACACTTATTATCGCCATTTATCGGAACTGCAGTTTTATTTGACGCAAGGGCTCTTAAAATATTAAGGGCTTGCTCTTCTTTTGTTTTTCCACCGCAAAAAACATAATCGCATGCCGAATCGAAATACCCGCATATTTTTTCAAGTTGCGAATATGTTATCCCGGAATTTGCGAATGCTTTCCTGTCTCCGTATTTTTTTAATACAGGTCTCAAACATTCCCATACCGTCATATGTATTTCTCCGTAAGGTTTATAAGGTCCTTTACCGTATTCAGTTCGTCAGGATTTAAATCGCTGTCGTCGAACATAATTCCGAATTTTTCTTCAAGTCCGACAATTACCGTTACAATACTCAAACTGTCCAGACCTATATCGCTTTTAAGATTCTGCTCCGGCGAAAGTTCCGTAGAACCTGTTACTTCCTCTATAACTTGGTAAACTTCATTAGTAATATCCATTTTATCTCCTCTGTCTTACACTTTTAAAAAGCAATTTTTCCGTTTTTTTAATCTCGGATATTTTTTCATTCAATACTTGCGTACTTATTCTCCCTCGCGCAATTCTCAGTTGTATATCTGTTACAATATTTTCGTAAAGACTGATCGTTTTTAACGAAAGCGCGTCAAAACTTTCGTCAAGTTCGGCTCTTTTCATCTGACTTTCTAATTCTAACCATTGTATTGTTCTGTTTCTTAAAGTTTTGAGCACGAGAAATATATCTCGCAGCTTTAAAAGTGTTTCTTTATTTCCTTTCAAATCAAAAACAAATTCACATTGAGCCTTTTTCGAAAATATCTTCTCATATTCTTGCTTCTCTTTATTTTTATATTGTTCAGTTAAAAAATTGCGCGTTTCAAAAAAATACAAACTTTTACCGGCAAATATATCGTTTAGTTCTTTTTCTGAAAGAAAACCTTCTGACAACGGATAATTATTATAATATTTGTATCCTGCCCCGTTCTTTTCTACAGCAATATAGTGATCTTCTCGCCAAGGATAAAGTTTAGATTTTTTAAAAAAACTTTCATTCACTTGTATTAAATTCAGTCCACCGTGTCTGAATTTAAAAAAATCAAATACTTCATGTTTTGTAAGCCCTAACTCTTCTGATATGTCTTGTAGCCGTTTAAGCGGATAATTTTCATATTTAATATCTTTCATAAAAAAATTCTCCGCCGCTTTATCTAACGTTTCATAACTTTCCGTATAAAGTATTCTTACATCCAACAAATCATTAAAATATGAAAGAAAATAGTTTTCAACACAAGAAAGAGACAATGCTTTTCTCAAATCTTCTTTAACCATTTTCTTTTACCTCTTTAAGAAACACCGTTTTATTAAAAACGTCTATCCTGTCCCCTAACTGGTTGTCCCAAATAAATGTTCTGCCCGTTGGCGGATCTATCACTTTTCGTATAACCGGTTTATCTGATTTAAATATTTCCGCACATTCTGATAAAGCCGCATCACTGAAAATTTCCGCCATATCAGAAAACACCGAATAAACCGCTTCTTCTATCCCGTATTTTTTTACTTTAGTATATAATGAGAAAATGTCTATATATCCTCTTTTTATGAATAAATACAGATCCAGATATTTATAAAGTTCCGAGTCCTTATTTCTCATAACCATCGAATAAAGCACGCTTTCTTTATATTGATGCAATATCAGGTGAAGGAAAAAATCATCCGCCATTAAACTTTTTAATCCGCCGATTATTTTCCCAGAATAATTTATAGCGTTTTCGAATATATCCGTTAGCATATTTTTGTTGCTGGCAGGTGCATACCCCAATGAAAAATTTATATCCACTTCTATAAACGGTAATATTTGATTGTTTATTTCCTTTATGAACGGCGCCGTTTCCCCGCGGTTCATTCGTCGGGATATTATTTCTTTTCTCGAAAGCTCCACTGTCTTTTCAGCATTCCAATCATAATAACCTTGCTTAAAGCCCATCTTTTTCAACAAATTTTCCAGCAAAGAAATATCTTTCTGACTGACAAGAATATCTATATCGTTAGAAATCCTTTCTCCGTCTTCATAAAACGATTTAGTCGCCTGTTGTATATATTTCTCCCGTATTGTTTCATTTTTCGTCATACACGTTACAGCTCTTTCGCCGAATTGAAAGTTTATGTTGGATAACACGCTGCCTTTTAAAAATGCATAGCGTATTCCTTTAACTCTTAACTCGTCGCTTAATTCCTGTATATAATCTCTCATTATTACATTGCGATATTTATTTTTTCTAAGAATTTCATTTAACTTTCTTTCCGCTGATTGAGGAATAACGATATTTTGTTTTTTAAGATTATTATAAAAGTAGCCGCTGATTTTATTCAGTTCGCAAAATCCTGTTATCCAATACCAATCCAAATTTTTTTCCGTTTCGGTTTTATTATCTTTAAGAATATTTAAAACAAACTTCAACTCCTTTTTATGCATATTTTCCCTCTAAAACTCCATCAAGTATATTTTTTACCTCTTTGAATGCGCTGTCAGGACTTTTACTTGTATCTATAATATTAAAACCCGCTTCACGTCTCATGGAAAAAAATTCCGCTGTTACATTCCTCAACAACGTTTCGTCAAGATGCCTCCTGCACTCTTCCGGTCTGGCCTTTATACGCTCTATTGCAAGACCGGGCTGCACTAAAGCCAAAAAAGCTACATCCGGTTTTACTATTTCCTTACAGGCATTGAAAAACCATTTTTCTTTCCTGTATCCTCTTGCAAACATATTTGCTATACTTGTGTATATATATCTGTCGCATATGACAAGTTTTCCTTCTTTTAAAGCGGGTAATATTACCTCGTGATTGTGTTGAACTCTGTCGGAAAGAGTAAGAAGTTGAACTGCTCTGTAATTTATATCTTCATGTTCTCTGCAATACATCATTTTCTGAAATAATTTAGTTTTGCGCGATAAATCTGTCGGCTGTTTTTCGACAACAATACGCTCCTTGCCATATTTTTCAGTTAAATAATTATTGGTTTTTTCTATCATTGTACTTTTTCCTGCTCCGTCGGTTCCTTCGAACACTATCAGTTTACCTGTATACTTGTTTTCCGTTAATTTAAACATTTATCTTTCCCCGCAACAATATTTTCACTTTCTCTTCCATCGGTTCAACCTGTTCCGAAACATCTTTTTCCGGCGCGTCTTTACTATCAGATTTTTTTACATCGTCCGCAACAATTTCCGAGTTGTTTTTTTCTCTTGAAATATTAACTCTTGCAATATTTTCTGATGTCAGTGTGCCGCCGGATAAAAACTGCGATTTATTATCTGGCTCTTTAAGGCTATCTGCATTTTTGTCATCGCAACAAGATGATATCGTTTCGGTCTCTCCTGTTAAAATAGATTCATTTTTTTCTTCCGACGCGTCTAAATCAGAATTTTCCATTTCTTCTTCAGGCTTATCTGAGAAGTAGTTCTCTATTTTTTCTATAAGTTCTTTATTGGTTTTTATTTCTTGTTCTGATAATATCTTTTCTTTGCTCGGAAAAAATTTTTCTGTAAAAGCATAAAGAGCAAGACTCAGACTCGCCGATGTAAGCCATAACGAAATAAACTGATCTGAAAACACTATTTTCCCGGCCGTTATACATTCGTATAAAACCGTTGCCCCGAATCCGAGTATTACAGGCAAAAAAGTTATGTACTTAGTATATTTTTTTGAATCTTCCGCTTTTGCCGCCAACCTTTTTATAGGTATTTTTATTACTGCTGTAAGTAAATATACCGTTACCGCTATTATCAGGTTTCCTATTCCCTGATTCTTAATTATTTCATTTTTCTTTCTCATTTCTGATTTTATCCTATTACAAAATTGATTGAATATTCACTTCAAGATTTCTGAACAAATTTCCGCCTCCGCTCGAAAAGCTCTTAGGATATATATTGTTTTCAATCAAATTTTCAGATGAATTTAATGAAAGTATCGGTACATACTCAACATCTTCTGTAAATTTAATAAACTGATTATCTGTAATTGCATTTTTTTCAGTATTGTTTAAAATTATGCCGAAATCAAGTGCACACGATATAATGTTTCCGGAAATAATGCATTTTTCTACTTTTAAATCTAATGACCGTTCACCTTCCACCCATATTCCTACACCGCTTTTGTATTCAGAATGAGCAAGCAGACCTTTGAAAAAATTACCTTTGATAACGTTTTCGCTGCCTTTTAAAACAAGAAACCTTGGATTTCTTGAAGTATTTGTAACGACATTGTCGCAAAAAATACAATTCCAAGAATTTAAAATTACAGAATGTCCCTTTATAGTGTGTGTTGCTAAAATTTTATTTGCTGAAATATTTACATATTGCGCTCGATTTTCAATTCCTACACATTGTCCGCCCCATTCTGCTACGCAGTTATTTCCTGCAAAAACCAAATATTCTCCCCTGTCCTCATTCAACATGCCGCACGCAAAAGCTGCTTCTAATGATTTTCCGAAATTATGACTGCCGTTTGCTTTTATATTATTATTTTCTATTCTTACATATTTACCGCTGTTTATAACACCGTATGTCCTTTGAGCCTCGCCGGCACCTCTTATCTGCATAAAAATATAATTGTTTGTAATAGATACAGAATTAGCAAAATGATTATTTATCCCGCAAAAAACAGAATTGATATCATATACTTCAGCCGAACACCTTCCCTCAATAATATTTTCTGTTAGTATAAGGTTATCTGCCTGTGTTTCTAAAGTTGTATCGATCGCTCCCTCATTATAAATTCCATTGAAATTTATAAGATTATCGCAATTAAAAAATATTTTACAACCTTTTATCAAACATTTTTGGGAATGATTCATTATCGCAGTTATACTTGAATTTGACGCTTTACCGTAATATTGAATATGGATATGTAAATTAAAAATCTTAAGAAACTTCACGTTCTTTAAAATACAGAATAACGCGGTTGAACTTATAGGATCATGATAAACGTCAAAATATATTTTGGCTTTAGAGCCGTCAATAACTTTTTCACCTGTATTTATATTTATACCTGACCTTATATATTTTCCACTTACAAAAAAATTCTTTGTATCCTCTGATTTTATCCTATACTCTCCTTCTAAATTAACATATGAATTATTACCGTTAATTTCATTTTCCAAATCGATTTTAGTTTTCATAATACTATCCTCCGGATTTATTATGAACATACTATAACACAAATTTTTTACAAATTATTCCTGGAAAAATTTTTATTTAAAACTAAAAAAATGATTACATTAACGTTATCATTTTTTTAATTTCTTTTTAATATCATCTCTATCGACCCTGCAGGTTCTTTTGGTAATAATATGCCGTGCCGTTATACTCTAACCCTGCTATTCCGCTTCCGTCATAATAATACCAGAGTTTTTTTGTTACTCCGTTTTGCGTAATCGTTTCGTACTGGATATTTCCGTTCTCGGTATAATATTTATGTACCCTGCCGTTTTCGCTCTTTTCGGTACGAATTCCTTCGGAGTCATATTTATACGTTATACCGCCGCACTCTTTCAGCAATCTCCCTTGCTCCCATTCTATCATATTATCCATGTAATTGCAAGAGGTTACTAATTTATCTTAATCAACGCGTTGCCAAAAAAATAAGCCGCTAGAAAAATGAATATTATTCTAACGGCTTATGCTAATTTTAAATATAAAATTTTAAACTATTACTATTAATTAAAACTCATTGACAATTGTTATTAATTTTAAAGAATATCTAATTTAATTTCATTCTTTGAATTAATAGATATGGTGGTAATATTATTTTTGTCAAGATCAGTCAACCCGTCTTCAATACCATATTCAGAAATTACTTTTATGTTAATTAAATCAGTATTAAAACCATAAATTATGCCATAAAAATTATTTATATTAGATTCACATATTTCAAATGAACAAATTTTTCCTGCTTTTTGGGCATAAGCACAAAAATCGTCAAATGATGCTAAATTCTCATTAAATTTTTGCTTTTTATCATCACAAAAATCTCTTAATTTTACTATATTTTGCAAATATAGTGTATTAGTTTGTATTTTAATAATATCCTTAATTAAAAAACATGTTAGACCATCATCTTTACCGAATTCATCTAAACTTTTTACTATACAATAATCATTATCATAATTTATTATTATACCGACTAAAAATTTCGTCAAATCTTCAAAATTCAGATAAATTTCACATAAAGCTTGCGTTTCTTTATACTTTTTTAGATTAAATATCATTATTCATACCTCCTCATTAATATTAAATAAATTAACTAACTGTCTAAAAAGAAAAATAAATAATATATTTTTATTTCTTTTCCATTTATGATACCATCTCCTGGCATCACCTTTTTCTCCACCAAAAGTTTCTCTCCTCCTATGTGTTTGCCCTTTTTGATGTTTATTTTTACTTGATGGTCTCGCGTTTTTTGTATGCTCCGCAAACATTATCCCAACACCGGTTACAATTGCTGTGCCCGCAACAAGTTGAGCGCCTGTTACGCTTACGGCTACCATTTCGCCACCGAACGCTAAATTTGACGCTATCTTATATGTCGTATTTAAAAACGAACTGATCGTCGGCCATGTATGTACTATAAATGCTATAATTGCCCCGATTGCCGCTCCTGCAATGAATCCGACCAAGAATGCTTTTGCTATCGCTCCCAGCAGTTCCCAGCCCCTGTTTCCATTCCTGTATGCATTCACTCCTGCATATATTGCCGCTGCCGCACCAACCGCTAACGCCGTGA
>CAUHGY010000059.1 GCA_959605945.1 uncultured Clostridia bacterium
AGCAAGCCCCTTTAACCCCGTTCGACTTGCATGTATTAAGCACGCCGCCAGCGTTCGTCCTGAGCCAGAATCAAACTCTTAAGTTTAATTATTTAAAGCCGAACGTTACCGTTCAACTGCTCTAACGAGTTTCGCTTGTTTAGCGTTTGTTTGTCATTTAATGACTGTTTTTCAAGTACATATTATACTCAAAAGATTTTGACAGAAACTTTCAAAATAACTATTATTTTGTCTTATTTCCTTCTATTCAATTTTTAAACAACTCCAGCTAACTTCGGTTAGCTTTTGCCGCCGCTCACGCGACAGCCTATACATAATAGCATATCCGTTCTTTTAAGTCAAGCATTTTTTCAAGATTTTTTCAAAGATTTTCTTAAAATATCTCTTCTTGAACAAACCCCACAAAATATTGTGTGTCGTATCCGGCAAGGCACGATATTTTGTAATCACGCCGACCAAAATCGCTTGAAAATATCTGACGATTCGGAATATGCATGCTTTGCTCTCGAAATGAGAGCATAAGTGATTATATAGTAAATACGACATTAAGTCAAGCGTTTTTTAAAAGTTTTTAAAAATAAATCAAAATAATTTAAAATAAGTCAAAATGCCTGTCTTACAGCGTAATTTCTGTTTTTTTATAACATGTTCCCGAAGCCCCCGATTCCGCATCGCCGAAGGCTCCTGAAACCGTCCCTTGTTTTTTCGGGTTTAACTTCCCGCTCTTTTTAATAAAAGCGTTTCCTCCGCTTCGGATTGATTTATTTAATCCGTCCTTCTGATGCGGCGCCGCAAAAATACCGGCAGCGTCCGTACACGGCATTGCCGCCAAACGCATTATTTTCCCGCGCAGTATTTATTATATAATATATAATGTTTATGAACGGCGGTATAATTTTTGAATTCTGCCGCGTGTTCAGAAAACCGCTTTTTCGATAATTCCGCCGCCGAGGCATTCGTTTCCGCTGTAAAAAACGGCGAACTGCCCTTCCGTAATTGCCCTTTGCCTTTCGGCAAAATCGACCTTTATACAATTCTCTTCAATACGTACCGTGCATTTCTGCTCGGGCTGACGGTATCTGAACTTGGCGGTACAATCAAAAACCTTTTTCGCGGGCGCAAAAGGTATCCAATTACATTCTTTCATTATCAGTCCTTTGCTGTAAAGTCTTTCTTCGTCGCCGTGAGCAACGTAAAGCACATTGTTTTTAAGATCTTTCTCTATCACAAACCATCTCGTGCCGTCATCGCCTTTCTGCCCGCCTATATCAAGACCGCGGCGCTGACCTATGGTATAATACATAAGCCCCATGTGTTCGCCGAGCACTTTGCCGTCGTACGTCATTATTTTCCCTTTTTGCGCGGGAATATATTTAAGCAGAAATTTCCTGAAGTTGCGCTCGCCTATAAAACATATCCCGGTGGAATCTTTTTTATCGGCCGTTGCAAGCCCCTGTTTTTCGGCAATAGCGCGCACTTCGGATTTCTCGAGCTTTCCGAGCGGAAAAAGCACGCCTTCGAGCTGATCCTGCGTCAGTTGATTTAAAAAATACGTCTGATCTTTGCTCTGATCTCTGGCCTTTAAAAGCCTGTGAATGCCGTTTTCATGACTGATGTCGCAGTAGTGCCCCGTAGCTATAAAATCGGCGCCTAATTTTTTTGCCGCCGTTTTAAATTCCTTGAATTTTATCTCACGGTTGCAAAGCACGTCGGGATTAGGCGTTCTGCCGGCCTTATACTCTTCAAGGAAGTATGAAAAAACTCTTTCCATATATTCCTTGGCAAAATTTACCGAATAATAGGGTATGCCGACTGAGTTTGCGACGCGCCGCACGTCCGCGAAATCGTCTTCTCCCGTACAGGCGCCGCATTCGTCCTTTTCTTCCCAATTATTCATATACAGTCCGACAACGTTATACCCCTGCTCTTTTAAAAGATATGCCGCTACCGAACTGTCTACCCCGCCGCTCATGCCGACGACCACGGTTTTTGCCATAATCTGCTCCCTTCCGATAATAATAACAAAACTATATCATAATTTTAAAATTTTTGCAATAAAAGCAGCCGTTTTTTGCTCACGGCAGCTATCGGAACGGTTATATCCGCCACTCCGTACGCATGCTTTGTTCCATTAAAAACGCAGTTTTACAGATAAAACCGCAAATAAAAACCGCCCTGTACATTTCAACATACATAAAATGCTTGATTTTTTTCTCATTTATGTTATACTATAACATATAAATCATATAATATTTATTAAATATTTCTGTTTGGAGGATTTTATGCCTGACGGCTCTGTTCCGCTACTAATCGCAATCATCGTTTTAGTTATTCTTTCAGCTTTCTTTTCTTCTACCGAGACAGCGTATTCCTGCGCAAGTCGAATCAAACTTCGTTCTTTATCCATTAACGGTAATAAACGTGCCGGCAAGGTTCTTACCCTTGCCGAAGAAAAATACGACAGGCTTATCAGCACCATTCTCGTCGGCAATAACATTGTCAACCTGACTGCGGCTACCCTTTCGACATTGTTTTTCGGACTTGTTATCACCAGCGAAACGGCTGACTCTTCGCTGATTTCAACTATCGTTATAACAATAGTGGTGTTGATTTTCGGCGAAATAACGCCGAAGTTCGTCGCCAAAACTTCCCCTGAAAAACTTGCCATGCTGTTTTATCCGCTTGTAGTGTTCTTTTATTATCTGCTGTATCCTTTCAACTTTGTGTTCGGCGGCTGGAAATGGCTTATATCGAAAATATTCCGCCTTAAAAACGTTGCCGTGGTAACCGAAGAGGAAATTATGACCATAGTCGAAGAAGCGGAAGAAGACGGAACTCTTCACGGAGACGAAACCAAACTCATACGGTCGGTCATAGAATTCGACGATCTCGAAGTCGGCGATATTCTTGTTCCGCGCGTAAATATTCTCGCAGTGGACATCTCCACCCCCATGGAAGAGCTGCGAAAGATTTTCGACAGCGGAACTTTTTCCAGAATACCCGTCTATAAAGACAGCGTAGATACCATTATCGGCACAGTTCATATAAAAGATTTTTACAACGCTTATATATCCGGCAAGAAAAAAATAGACGACATTCTGCAAAATGCCTTCTACACCACCGAGCATGTAAAAATTTCCGTCCTTCTTAAACAGCTGCAGAAAAATAAAGTGCACATGGCCGTGGTTCTTGACGAATACGGCGGAACGCTTGGCATCGTTACGCTTGAAGATATTCTCGAAGAGCTTGTCGGTGAGATCTGGGACGAACACGACGAAGAAATAAGCCACATCAAAAAAATCGACGATAAATGTTATCTTATCGACGGAAACGCCCCTGTCGCCGATATGTTCGAACTGTTCAGCCTGTCCGGCGAAGAAGACAACTGCGATGCCAGTACCGTGAGCGGATGGATTGTGGAAACGCTCGGCGAAATTCCCCACGTAGGCAAAAAATTCGATTATCTTAATCTTTCGGTGGAAATACTTAAATCTACAGTCAAAAAAGTTTTGCAGATAAAAGTGACCGTCAACGACAAGGAAGAAGAAAAAGAAGACGAATGAATTCCGGCGGGGCGGATATAAGCAGACCGGCGCTCTCGGACAAAACGGCACGTTACCTAAAGAACTAAGCGATAAATCGCAGTAAACGTACAAAACCTGTTTACCCCGTTGCTTTTTAATTTCCAAGTCCGTTAAAACCGGCATAAATATGAATTCGCGCGGGCGGCGTTTTAAGCCGCCCGCGCAATAATCAAAAAAATATATAACGGCGGAAACTGTTTTCCGCGCATGCACCCGTAGTCTAAATGGATAAAACGTCGGCCTCCGACGCCGTTGTTGCGAGTTCGAGTCTCGCCGGATGCACCAACATATCGAAGCACCACCGGACGTCAGCAGTTTGTTTAATAAATCTGCAAGACTGCCGGCGGGCTTTTCTTTTTCCCGAATCTTTAGCTTGAAGTTCTTTTCGGACACACGGTTTTTTCAGGATTTTTTCACATAAACCCGATTAAAAATTTCTGTTTCTTTAACCGATAACCCGTTTAAAATATTATTTTCCGCTGCGCAAAGCGCCTTACCGTCCGAAAAAAAGTCTGCCGGGAACGGGAATTTCGATATCGGTTTCCCCCCTTTCCCCGTTGCTCTTATTACGCAGCAACAAATTTCGGGATTCATGAAAATTTTTGTCTTACGGCGTATTTATCTCTCCCGCGGCGATTTATATCGGAAATATCGCCGCCGTCGGTTCCGCCGCCAATGCAGAAAAGTTCATCAAATAAACGGCAGAGTTTCGCGAACGGAAAAAAATTATATCCTGTGTTTAAAATATATTTTGCATACTTTTAAAAATCCCTGCCGCGCCAGCCTGTAGGCGGACGCGGCAGGGATTTTAAGTCAATCTGTAAGCCCGATTCTGTCGAGCGCGGTCATTTATCTAGGGGCGGCGTCTCCGCCGCTCTCAAGCGATATTTTATTAAGACGCACGGGCGGAACTCCCCATATGTGCGGCTTGTCAATCTTGCTTCGGGTGGGGTTTACATTGCCCCCTGCGTTGCCGCAGGGGCGGTGGGCTCTTACCCCGCCTTTTCAACCTTGCCGTAAACGGCGGTACTTTTCTGTTGCACTTTCCTTAAAGTCGCCTTCACCGGGATTTCTCCGGCACCCTGTTCCTGTAAAGTCGGGACTTTCCTCATTGGCGGTTTCTCTCCGCCACCGCGGCCGCGCAATTAACTTAACCGTTAGCATTATATAATAACGGCAAAACTTTGTCAAGCATTCGCCCGTTACCGCACTTATGCAGGCCGCGTTTCCGACTGAACGAACCAAAACTCATTTACGCCGCCGCGCTTTTCGCCTTGAAATAAATTTGCCGACGCCGACGCATAACAAAATCTTACGGCCTTTCCGCCCGTTATAAATTTTTATGCTTGCTCCGCAAAAATGCAAAATCGGCTTTTTAAAATCTTTCATGCGCAGCTGTTTTAATAAATATTTTTATTTTTCGGTTGTTCGGTTTTTTCCGTAAACCCGCTTGGCTATTTTTGCCCGTTTTTATAAAAAACAGCTCGGATAAAACAAAAAAGCGCACCGCCTTGTTTGCAGGATACAGTGCGCTGTATGTTTATGCGGTTAATTACGCCCGCCGCCGCGAAAAATCCGCCGCGCATTTCCGATAATTGTCTGAGAAAATATTTTTTCACGGGCGGCAGCGAACGTCAGCCTCTCCAGTTCGGATTGAAAGAAGATATATCCCTCCCGCAGACCGACAAAATTCTTCTGAATTTCACAAATTCGGGCTGCTCTTTCTCGCCGATATCGTTATAATTGAGAGAAAGATATTTTTCGGCGTTAAAAACAGGCATCCTTTTGGCTTTGTGGTTGCCGTCCCAGGAAATAAATTTCTTCACCCCCGCTTTTTTCTGTCTCTCTGCAAGCGCAAGAGTACTTTCGGGCGACATATGCTCCCAACCCAGCGTGCCGAAATATTCGGCGCCGTACTTATCGCATATTTTCAGAAACCTTTCCGAGCCTTCCGCGATATAATCGAAAATACTGTCGTCGTAGGTTCGCTTTACAGGCTGACGGACTTTAATAATTTCTCTGTATTTATCGAGATCCACCAATCCGTCTTTATCTATACAGTCGTCAATATCTTCGTAATGTTCCATTATCCCCTGCGACACGCTGTCCGCGAGTTTTTCTTTGACCCACGTCTCTATGTCGAGCCCGAACTTTTTACTCGATTCGGGATTGTAAAAAACTATGACGTTTATTTTTTTATCCGACGGCAGAGCTCGGCGTAATTCACGCATAAAATCGGTCATGAAAGAACAGCAAACGTCCTGCAATCTGCAATCGCCGACGGGAAGTCTTGCGGCGTCGACGCCGTATTTTGCCTTGACGGCGTCCGCAACGGGCTTTTCGAAAGCTACAAACACTCCTCTGTGCAGAATCAGACTCATCCCGTCCGCCCCGTCGGACAAAGCGACGAGTTTATCCACCATCATTTTTCTTACTTCCGGATATGCATAGGACAGAACGTTTATCTCCCTTCCGTCCCTTGTTCTGCATCGAAACCGCGGATATTGTTCCTGCCAACGGTTATTGTAACATTCAAGACCGTAAGGGAAAAAGAAATCGCCTATCTCCATTCTGTGAGCGCCGTAAACTTTAAATCCCAGTTCGCGGGCGTCTTCATACATTTTGCCGCGTATGTTTTTCAGATCGGCAAGATATTTTGGCATTCTTTCGCGCACATGGTTCTGCCCCGAAAGATAAAGTTTTATATTATTGTCGTATTTGCCGTCGCAGTCGTCGAAAGAATCTTCTAAGAACAGTATTCCCGAGCCGGCGCCTTTCAGCATTCTGACGCGGCTTGAAAATTCCGCGCGGCTTTTATAATCGCAGTCCGAGAAAAAATCAACGTCGAAATGGAAATTTACCCTCCCTTCCCTGACCGTGTTATAATCCGCAATTTCTTCGTCCGTCATCTTCACTAACTTTACATAGCAAAGTATCGACGACTTGAAAATGCCTGTCATCGAAGGTTTGAATAACGTTAAGGTATCGTCTGCGGAAAAATCCACGGGTTTGTAAAAATATTCGCGCATAAACGTGTACGGCGCCCAATGATATTCGGGGACGGACATATCGTGTATAAAATCCACTATATCCCTGCTCTCCGTGCTCTTGACCGCTATTCCCGTTGAAACAACGCCGTTTATGCCTGTCAGCCCGAGATATACTTTATACCATCCCCTGACTCCGAATTTCAAAGTCACTTCTTCCGGCTCGGCATTTTCGCACGCGGCAAGCATTTTTCCCGCAAAATCGCCTGTCTCATACGGAACAACAAGCCATTTATCCGCAACGGACACAGCGCTCAATCTGTCTTTTTCTACGGCTATCTCGTCAAGATCTTTAAATATTAAACAGTTACTCATATTTATTATCCGTCTTAATTTTCAGAATTTTGTTCTTCGCTGCACAGCGACGTAAAAATATAGCCCTCATGCGTCACCGCTTCGAAATAAAACACCTCGCACTTCTCTTCGATATCCGCGGCAACGTAATCTCCGTTGCGGTACGCAGGAGCTTCATGCCAGTTCTCCGCAGAGATCGACCTCTTTTCGTCGCAATAGTGAATTTTATATTCTTTAACCCCGTCCGCACGTTCAATTCTGACGCGCTTTTTTGCAAAATCCGGTCTTCCTGCAAATTTTACGGGAATTTCTTCGCCGTTCGCAATCAGTTCGGCAAACAGATAGCTTTCCTTTCTCGTAGCCCCCGAAACATGGCTGTGCCCGAACCCGACCTGAAAAGAAAGATAAGACTCGCCCGTCTCTTCGGCGCAAAGCGACAGCGACTGAACCGACGTACAGGCGTCGTAAATATCTCCTATAAAAAGCATCGGCGTCTTTACGCTTCCGATCGGAGATGCCTCCCAGATATCCGCACATTCGGTTCCGTATTTATCGGCAACCATGACTCCGCTGTTTTTTACGTGCATTGCAAGATAAACGCATATCGCAAAAGCAAATTTATCGTAATGGCAGACCGTCAGCATAGTGATCACTCCGCCCCAGGATATTCCGCACACGCCCACTTTGTTTTCGTCCACGCAATCGAGGCTTTTAAGGAGATTTGCCGCCGCCATTACGGAAGACGTGGCGTAATGCATCCATGTTTCGTTAATGTCGTCGGTGCTGTCTTGAAACCTTGCGTTGGGTTTTCCGAAATAGCGCGAAACGGGGTGTTCCTGGCAGTCCAATTTATTTTCTTTTACGGGAACGTTCCCTTCTGTGTCCAGCGCTAAGGCGGCAAAGCCCCTGTCCGTCCACATTTTTACCCAATCGTCGTAAGCCGTGCCGCCGCCGCCGTGGACCAGGACCACCGCGGGACACTTTCCGCTCCTGCCGGAAGGAAGCCCGAGATAGCCGAAAACCTTTGTCTTTTGCTTTTCGCACACCGAGTCGAAAAATATGGCTTTTATGTTGTCGTTTTCACCGCAGTTGATTTTGAAATCATACTCCGGCGCATATTCGTAAGCTACATTGTCAATGACGGCACTGTCGTACCTGATGTTCTTATTTTTCATGGACGCCCCCTTATTTTACGGCATCGCCGCAGCATTTTCGTTCTTAATATACCATAACGAAAGATAATTGTAAACGATTTTTTTCATTTCTTCGAAAACCACTCCCTGCCGGTATCTTGTCGTAAAATAAGATATATTCATTTTATCGCCGGTACGGCACTTTTCAGTGAGATAACCCTCGTCTATAAGTTTCGAAACGGTCTCTCTCCCGGCAACCTTGGAAGAATTTTTCACCATTCCGTAAAACAATATTTTAGACGTATCCCTTTCCAGAGCCGTCCATATATTGACTTTGCAAATACCGTCCGCATAAAGCCCCTCTATTTGCTCGTTACTGACGCTCGACGTTCCGTGCAGAACGATTTTCGGCCCGATAAGTTTTTTTATTTCTCTTGCCGCTTCCCCGTGATATTTAAGTTCTTTGCCCGCGGCACGGTGCTCCGTACCGAGATTGGCAACTATCATGTCGACGCCGGTTTTTACAAGATATTCTTTAGCTTTCTCGGGAGTGGTCAGGTCGTTGCGGACGTCTCCCGCAGCGTCCATTATTTCATCGCACGCGCCTTCGATTAAAATTTTGCCTTTCATTCGGCTTACAAATTCGGCAGTCTTTTTTATGTTCTGTTTAAACGGCAGCGAGGAAGCATCATACATAATGGAAGAATACTCCGACAGATCGCCTTCAAGCAGCTCCGCATCGTCATCGAACTGCACGTGATCGAGATGAATCAGCACGTCCACGTTTTCATATTCACAGCCTTCTCCCGCCAACGCATGTATATCGTCTTTGAATAAACGCAATCCCGTTTTCCAGTCGTTGACGTTGGAATAATTTACTGCCTGCCATCTGTGCGGATAGTTGACTGTAATGGCTATTATAACGGGAATGCGCATTCCCGTTTTTTTCCCGTATAAACTGCAGGCCGATAATATCGCTTCTGTAGTCGTCTGATTTTCGGTACAGAAACACGGAATCACCCACCCGCGCTTTCCGGCTTCGTCAAAAACTGCTTTTACCTGATTGAAATCCGTAATAATCATAACTTTTTCCTTTCCCTCTTTTATCGTTAAAACAACCTTGCGGGGCTGTATTTACCTGTTTTTAAATTTTCACCGTTGCGCCATACAATTTTTTATATTTCCGGTACTGTGACATATAACGGCTGTGATTGAACTCATCCGTTAAAAACGGCCCGTCTGTCTTCGTGAATCTTTTTGCCAGAGCGGCCGTATTCTCTTTGAGCAGTGCATGCGCGCCGAGCATGGCCGCGCCGCATACGCCCGCTTCGCCGGTTTTCGTGCGGTAAACGGGAATTCCCGATATATCGGCTTTGATCTGCAGCCACTTATCCGAAGAAGATCCTCCGCCCGTAGCTATGAGTTTTTTCGGTTTGATGCCGAATTTTCCTATCTTGTCCAAATTCAATTTCATTTCGAAGCAGAGCCCTTCCAGAATCGCCTGATATATTTTAGATCGGCTGTCGCCAAGTGACAAATTGATTACGGAACCCCTTGCTTCTATATTCTGGTACGGCGTTGCCGCTCCTGCAAAATACGGCAGCGCCAGAATGCCGGTCGGCTCTCTGCGGAAATCTTTTTCCAGCAATCTGAAAGCCCTTCTTGATTCGACACCGCCTTGCAGCCCGCACACGGAGATCCACCATCTGACAAGCGAGCCGCAGGAATAATTCAGTAAATAAGTACAGTAAAGATCTTTTCCGAAAGGCACGTTCGGGTAGCCGCAGGCCCCCATATCCGTATTATCGGAAGGCTTTTCGAAAACAGCGGTCAGGCACTCGACCGTGCCCATGCCGTCGGCGCAGATACCTTGCCCGGTTGCCCCCGCGCCCAATGCCGCGCAAACCTGGTCGTGCCCGCCGGCAACAACGTAAACGGGCGTTTTAGCGCCCCATTCGCGCAAAATTTCCTTTCTGATTTCTCCGACAATCTCTCCGCCGGCCACCGCCGGGGAAAACAGCTTTGCGTCTATTCCGAACAATTCGCAAAGCTCTTCGGAAAACTCTTTTTTCCTTATATCGAACGCTCCCGTGCGCGACGCCTGCGAGTAATCTATTGCCCGCACGCCCGTCAGCAAATATCCGACATATTCGTTTATCGTCATGAGCTTAGCGGCTCTCCGATATAATCGAGTGTCGTGGTCTTTCAGCCACATCAGTTTATAAACTGAATACATACCCTGAGGGAATACGCCTGAAATACGGAAAATCTTTTCGGCGTGCTCATGCATTTTCGCAGCTTCGCCGCTCCCTCTCGGGTCCGTGTACAGCATAGGATCGCAGAGAATGCTGTCGTTACCGTCCAAAAGCACGAACGATTCTCCCAAAGACGTCACCGTAACGGACGAAAAACCGCATGCCGCGTACGCTTTTTTCAGCATTCCGAACACCGCTCTTTTTACGGCGCCTAAATCGAGACAGCTTTCGTTTCCGCGCCGTTTTTCGCCGTAATCGACCGAATCGGAATATTCAAGCCTGCCCGAAATATCGTAAACGCCGCATTTCATTCTTGTGGTGCCTATATCAAGGCCCAAAAATCTCATACTCTCTCCCCGCATACCTTCATTTTTTTAAAAAAACTCACAGACTTTTTCCGCTATGAACAGATGCCCTTCGTCGTTTGGATGTATGCCGTCCGCCGTGAACCCGCCGCTGCTTACAGGCTTAACATAACCCGCCGAAAACAAATCGGGCGTTTTTACGCCGTAAAGTCCGCAAAAGTAACTTATTATCGCCGCGTATACGGAAAGAGAAACGCCGTTCGTCGCGTTTGGCTTATCGTCGCCGCAACGCCTTGCCGGCAATATGAAAAAACCTTTTTTCTGCCGTAAGTTGCGACGAGTTAGTCCTGAAGTTTTCTGACCGCACCGAAAAATGCAGACGAATCCGCGTCGTCGATACCGCCGTTTTGCTTTTCCGTGCCCGTAATCGTTCGTGCCGCCGAACACAGCCGCAATATCCGCGTCCTTATCCGTTTCCTCGGCACGCTGTAAAAAATCTCTGTCGTACTGCGGAATTTCAGACGTTTCTTTTTGTGCGGCTGTACGGGTACCGCCGAGCCCCGTAATTGAAAACTTACGCTTTGAGCATTTTTCCCGCAAGAGAAACTTAACACCTGCCGTACCCGCTTGCGCCGCAGCCCTCCGCGATGCTATAGCCTAAAAAAGCTATG
>CAUHGY010000060.1 GCA_959605945.1 uncultured Clostridia bacterium
GGGCTCGAACCTATGACCCCCTGCTTGTAAGGCAGATGCTCTCCCAGCTGAGCTATGCTCCCATTTCTCTTGCGATTGCTGATATAATATAACAAATTTGAGAGTAAAAGGCAAGTGATTTTTAGGTGTATTTTAAAATTTTTATAAATTTTTTGAATACGGCTTATTTGCTGTTTTTTATTTATGCGCTGTTAATGCTTATTCAGCCATTTTTAATCGGGAGAACGTATTTACTTGACCTTTTATATCCATTATATTATAATAGAGAAAATATTGTTCGGGCATAGAATTATTCTCGATTAACTTTTGTATCCGTGACCGAAAATGACAGGTATTTTTATGAATGAGATCATTTCTTCTATTTTGGAAGCCGAGAGCAGAGCTGAAACAATCTTATTACAGTCTGCGGAAAATTCAAAAAAGATTATTGCCGATGCAGATGTCAGATCTGACGAAATAAAGGAGCGCGCAGTTTCTGTTTTTAAAATGCACAGAAAATCAGAAATAAAAAAAGCGGAATTGCGGGCCGAAAAACTTTACGGCGAAAAACTTTGCGACGGTGAAAAAGCAGCAGAAGAGCTTGTCAAAGAGGCAAACCTCAATCTTGATGCTGCCGCTCAATTTATTTTATCAAAAGTTACGGATATTTAAAATGTCAGTTGTAGCGATGTCGAAATTCAAGCTGATAGGGCTTGAATATCATAAGGAAAATATTTTAAACGCATTGCACAAAACCGGCAGCGTGCAGCTTGTGGAGACTTCCGAAATTCCGGAAACGCTTGTTTGTCCGGCAAACGACGAAAAACAAGCCATCTCGTCTTATTATGACAGGTTAAGGGATGCGGTTGAATTTATAACACGAACTGTTCAGGCTAATAAAAAGTCTTCGGACAGCGCGGTTCGTGGTTATATGTCCGGTAATTTTTTAGTTTCGTATGATGAATTTATGTCTGCTCCGCAGATGGAAAAAGAACTTTCCGCAGTGATGGACGATCTTTATAAATGCGAAAACAAACTTTTGGAAAATCGCACCGAAAGAATAAAGCTGGCTAATATGCGGGCACAGCTTTTGCCTTATATGGATATGAAGGACGCTTTTTCCGACTTTCAGGACACGTTCTGCACAAAAATTTTTCTGGGAACTTTAAAGACCGATGCAATAGAAGGATTAAAGTTGCTTTTAAAAGACTTTGAACTTGCCGAAGCAAAAATTCTTTGCGTCGGCGCTGTTTATGTGGTGTTTATAGTCTGCCATAATGAGCAGGCTGAAGCATTGGGCGCAAAATTAAGTTCTCTCGGATTTAACAAGTGTCCTTTTTCTTTCGACGTTAATGCCAAAGAACAGATTTTGTCAATCGATAAAAAAACAGCAGAGCTTGATTTATCAGATGCTGAAATAGCGGAAAGGGTATGCGGGAAAGCGGTTTATTTGCGTAAGCTTAAAATTCTGGCCGATTATTATAAATTTTGTCTTGAAAAAGCATCGGACGCAGAGAAATTCCGTTGTACGGGAGCAACTTTTATTCTTGAGGGTTACGTTCCCGAAGATAAAAAAGAGCAGGTGCTGAAAGCTCTTTCCGGTGTTACAGATGCGATATTTACAGAATTTTCAAAACCGCAGAAAACGGATAACCCGCCGACGCTCGTAAAAAACAACGTGCTTGTCAGACAGACCGAACTTATAACCGACCTTTATTCTTCTCCTGACTATTTTGAACTTGATCCCAATAAAATCGTTTTCTTTTTCTTTATGGTTTTTATGGGGTTGATTATGGCAGACGTGGGGTACGGGCTTATTATGATTATGCTCGGAACAATCCTTGCCCGCAGAATAAAAGTTGATAACGGCAGCAGGCGGTTGTGGAACATTATTGCTATCGGCGGAGTTTTTGCCGTTATTTTCGGATTGTTGTTTAATTCTTTTTTCGGATGGTCGCTTCCTTACAAAGCACCGCTGCCCAGTCCGGTTCCGCAAGGAGACGATACGGACGGCCTGATGACAATTCTTTTGGGCTGCCTGGGTCTCGGCGTGTTGCAGATTGCTGTCGGATATATCTGTAAAGCCATAAATTGTTTTAAAAACGGGGATATAGCCGGCGGTATTTTCGAAGGTATAATATGGGTCGTGTTTTTTGCGGGGTTTATTTTTGCATCGTTCAATTTTCTTCTTGATTATCTTATGGAAGATGCTTTTGAACAGATGAATGAGGGCGTCAGGGATTTCTTTTATGCTATGCAGACGCCGGGGATTATTATGGCGGTAGGTGCGGTTCTGATAGCTGCAGTCACGGCCGGCAGAAACGAAAAAGGTTTCGGCAAATTCAGCAAAGGTTTCGGCGCGGTTTACGGCCTGATTAACCTTATGAGCGATATATTAAGCTATGCAAGGCTTTTCGGACTCATGCTTTCGGGCATGATAATCGCATCGACTTTCAACAATATGGGAATCGGCCTCATGAACGGCGGTCCGATAGGTTATGTTTTTGGTCCGCTTGTAATAGCGGTCGGGCACATATTCAATATAGCCATGGGTGTGCTCGGCGCTTATATTCATGACAGCAGATTGCAATATATTGAATTCTTCACAAAATTCTATACCGGAGAGGGAGAGAAGTTTACACCGTTCGGTTCGGAATTTGAGTATATTTATTTAAAATAAAGCAAGTATTTATTTAACGGAGGTAACTATTATGTCACCAGAAGCATTGGCAACATTGGGGCTCGCACTGTGCGCGGGACTTTGCGGGGCAGGATCGGCCATCGGCCTGTATTTTACAGGCGCCGCGGCTGCCGGAGTATTGGCGGAAGATCCTAAAAAATTCAGCAAAGTTCTGATTTTGGTCGTACTCCCGGCGACTCAGGGCATATACGGCTTTGTCTTCGCAATTATAGGCATGGGTGCGGTCGCAACAGGCGGGGCCGGGCTTTTTGCCGCGTCAATTCCGCTTGCCATAACCGGATTCATTTCTGCCATACTTCAGGGAAAAACTTCGGTAAGCTGTATTTATGCGGTGGCAAAGAACCAAAGTATTTCCGGCAAACTCATACTGTTTCCCGCTATGGTTGAAACATATGCGATTCTCGGACTTGTCGTTTCCATATTGCTGATGTAATAATAGGTCTGTATTATGGACGGGAAAGACGCAATTATAAAAAAAATTATCGACGATGCGGAAGCCAAATGCCGTGCTGCCGAAAACGTCGCGCAGTCAAAAGCGGAAAATATTCTGAAAACCGCTGAAAATTGGGCGGAAAATTACTCTGCCGCTCAGGAAGAAATTCTTGCGCGCGAAACAGCGGAAATTGTTTCGAGACGGCTTACCGTGGCTGATCTTGACGTGAGAAAAACGTTGCTTGCAGCTAAACAGCGTGTCGTGAGCGAAGCGTTTGAACTTGCTTTGAAAAAACTTTGCGCGCTCGATGACAAAGCTTATCTTGCTTTTGTTGAAAAACTGATTGAGAAATATGCCGGATACGGCGATACGATCATGCTTTCTAATGACTGCGGCATTGCCGTAGATACAATAAAAAAGCTAAAAGCGTTCACCGCAAAAGATCTGAAAGTTTCGCCAGAACGCGGTAATTTTAAAGGCGGAATAAGGATTATAGGAAAAACATGCGACATAGATCTTAGTTTTTCTGCGCTTATAGATGAGAAAAAAGCAAGTATTTCCGCAGAAGTACTTAAAATTCTGTTTTCCGGCGGTAAAACAGATGGCTGACTTTATTTATCCCAACGCAAGAGCCAAAGCTCTTGAAAATACACTGCTCGGCAAAGACAGGCTTTTTCGCATGGCTGAATCCGTCACTGTCGACGAAGCGTTGAAAATTCTTTCGGAAGTCAATTTCGGCGAAGGGACTGCGGCCGAAGGGCCGTTGGATTTCGAGCATCTTATAAATGCCGAGCAGGTGAAATTTTTTTCGTTCATAAGAGAAGTATGCCCTTCCGATAAATTTAAGAAATTTTTTCTTATAAAAAACGATTATCACAATGCGGAAGCTGCAATCAAGGCGAAACATCTTAAAATAGACGTTTTCAAAATGCTGTTGCCCGACGGAATTTATAATACCGACGACCTTGTAAAAAAAATCGATGCGGACGATTATCGTGATTTTTCCGAAACACTATCCGCGGCGCTTTCTGATGCCGACAGTGAGTTTGTGGCAGGAAAAGCCACGGGGCAGAGCATAAATGCACTCTTTACTAAAGCGCTTTATAAAGAGCTTGCGAAGTGTGTCAAAAACAATAATGTGCTTGAAGATATATTTGAAATGCGCGCAGATTGCGCAAATATAGGCACGGCATTGAGAGACAGAGATTATATGTCTGCTAAAAATATATTTGTTACAGGCGGTATTCTTTCTGAAAATGTTTTAAAATCGCTTTGCGAAGAAAGTTTTGACGTTTTAAAAGAGAAATGCAGGTTTTTTCCGCGTTCGGATTTGATTGTTTCGGCGATTTCCGACGCAGAAAAAAATCTTCCGCTGTCTTTCTTTGAAAAATATGCGGACAGTTATGCGCTCAAGCGCCTTGAACAGGAAAAGTATTCTAGTGAAGGGATGATTCCGTTCATGCTTTATTGTTTTTACAAATCGGCAGAGCTAGAGAACGTGAGAATCATTTTGGTCGGAATTTTAAACAGTCGCAGCGCTGAAGATATTAAGGGGAGATTGAGAAAGACTTATGAAGGGTAAAATGGCAATAATAGGCGACGGTGACAGCGCAATTGTTTTCAAAGCGGCAGGCGTTGACGCTTTCTCGGCGGAAAATCCTTCGGCGGCGCAGAATCTTATCAAAAAACTGGCAAAAGAATATCAGATCATTTTTATAACCGATGTGCTTGCCGCGCAGTCGGAAGATATAATAAAGCGTTATATATCACAGCCATATCCTGCGATTATCGCCGTGCCGTCGACTGCCGGCAGTAACGGTTACGGTATGGAAAGCGTGAAAAAAGCTATGGAAAAAGCACTCGGAGTGGACATTCTTTTCAACAAGCAAGACTAATAGGAGATGCACAGACTATGCAAGGTAAAATAACCAAGGTGTCGGGACCGCTTATAGTGGCGGAAAATATGGCGGACAGCAAAATGTTTGACGTGGTCCGTGTGAGCGATAAAAAACTTATCGGGGAAATCATTGAACTTCGCGGAGATAAAGCGTCCATTCAGGTCTATGAGGAGACCAGCGGACTGGGGCCGGGAGAAAGCGTGGAATCTACCTTTGCGCCGCTTTCGGTTGAATTGGGCCCGGGGCTTATTGAAGGTATTTTCGACGGTATACAGCGGCCGCTTCTGAAAATTTACGAACAATACGGTGACAGAATAAGCCGCGGCATTTCCGTTAATAACATAGATCATGAAAAACTTTGGGATTTCGTTCCGACATTGAAGGCGGGCGATAGCGTTGCCGCCGGCGATATAATCGGCGAGGTCAAAGAAACATCGATAGTAAATCATAAAATTATGGTTCCTTACGGCGTTTCCGGCAAGATAAAAAGCATAAAGCAGGGCAGTTTCAACATAACGCAGCCTGTCGCCGTCATTGAAACCGAACGCGGAGATAAAGAAATATGCATGCTGCAAAAATGGCCGGTAAGAAAGGGAAGGCCGTATAAATCCAAGATAAATCCTACCATGCCTATGGTGACGGGGCAAAGAGTTATCGATACGCTTTTTCCGATTGCCAAAGGCGGCGTTGCGGCTGTTCCCGGTCCTTTCGGCAGCGGTAAAACAGTTGTACAGCATCAGCTTGCAAAATGGGCGGATGCAGATATCATAGTCTATATCGGCTGCGGAGAGCGCGGCAATGAAATGACGGATGTTCTCAACGAATTTCCCGAACTGAAAGATCCGAAATCCGGAGAACCGCTGATGAAAAGAACCGTTCTTATCGCCAACACTTCGGATATGCCGGTTGCAGCGCGTGAAGCTTCGATATATACGGGAATAACCATTGCGGAATATTTCCGCGATATGGGTTATAACGTTGCGATTATGGCGGATTCCACATCTCGCTGGGCCGAAGCATTGCGTGAAATGAGCGGCAGACTTGAAGAAATGCCAGGAGAAGAAGGTTATCCCGCGTATCTGTCATCGCGCCTGGCCGAGTTTTATGAACGTGCGGGGATAGTAAACGTACTTTGCAGCGGAGAGAGGCAGGGATCTATAACGGCTATAGGCGCAGTTTCTCCGCAAGGCGGAGACCTTTCCGAGCCGGTGTCTCAGGCGACTCTGCGTATAGTAAAAGTTTTTTGGGGACTTTCCGCCACTCTTGCATATAAAAGACATTTTCCTGCTATTGATTGGCTTATAAGCTATTCTCTTTATGCAGATAAACTTACCGAATGGTATAATGACAATATTTCATCCGATTTTGTTAAATTGCGTCGTTTTGCCATGTCGGTATTGCAGGAAGAATCCGAACTTGAAGAAATTGTAAGGTTGGTAGGTGCGGATGCGCTGTCTTTTAAAGACAGACTTACCATGGAAACGGCAAAATCCATCAGAGAGGATTATTTGCATCAGAACGCTTTTCACGAAGTTGACACTTACGCTTCGCTTGAAAAACAATATAAAATGCTCAGACTTATATATGATTTCCACAGGTTGGGCAGAGAAGCGCTTGATAAAGACGCAGAATTTACGGATATAATCAATCTGCCTGTGCGCGAAAAAATAGGCAGGGCTAAATATGTGCCGGAAGAAAGGATTTCCGAGCTTGATGAAACGGATAAGGAAATTTATGACAGCCTTAAAGCCGTTGTGAACGGAGGCGACGCCAATGTATAAGGAATATAAGACAATAAAGGAAGTTGTCGGACCTATAATGCTTGTCGAAGGCGTTGAAGGGGTAAAATATAACGAGCTTGTCGAAATAGTACAAAAAGACGGTGAAATACGCCGCGGCAAGGTTCTGGAAATAAATAAAGACAAAGCGCTTGTTCAATTGTTTGAAAGCGCTCACGGATTGCAGATTTCAACAAGCCGCGCGAGATTTTTGGGAAAAAGCCAGCAACTTGCCGTGTCTGAAGACATGCTCGGCAGGGTTTTTGACGGAATGGGAAACCCGCGCGACGGCGGGGCGCCTGTCATTGCGGAAAAATACATGGATATTAACGGTGAGCCGATTAACCCTGCCGCAAGAGACTATCCCAATGAATTTATACAGACGGGTATATCTGCGATCGACGGACTTAATACGTTGGTTAGAGGACAGAAACTTCCGGTATTCAGCATGAGCGGCCTTCCGCATGCAGAACTTGCTGCACAGATAGCAAGACAGGCTAAAGTTCTTAAAAGCGATGAGAAGTTTGCCGTTGTTTTTGCCGCTGTGGGAATAACATACGAAGAATCGGAATATTTTATACAGGATTTTAAAAAGACCGGTGCGATCGAGAGGACCGTACTTTTCTGCAATCTTGCGAATGATCCGGCAATCGAGCGTATAGCGACGCCGCGAATGGCTCTTACCGCAGCAGAGTATCTTGCATATGATTTAGGTATGCACGTGCTTGTTATAATAACAGATATTACAAATTATTGTGAAGCGCTGCGAGAAATTTCGGCGGCAAGGAAAGAGGTCCCCGGCCGCCGCGGTTATCCCGGTTACCTTTATACCGATCTTGCTACAATGTATGAACGTGCCGGAAGAATAAAAGGTAAAAAAGGGTCGATTACGCAGATCCCTATTCTCACAATGCCTGAAGACGATAAAACTCATCCCATACCAGATCTTACGGGTTATATCACTGAAGGACAGATCATTCTTTCGAGAGAACTGTTTAAAAAAGGCATAAATCCGCCTATAGACGTGCTGCCCTCGCTTTCAAGACTCAAGGACAAGGGTATCGGCGAAGGAAAAACCCGTGAAGATCATGCCGATACCATGAATCAGCTTTTCTCGGCGTATGCCCGCGGCAAAGAGGCCAAAGAATTGGCTTCCATTCTCGGTGATGCCGCTCTTACCGACACGGATAAGCTTTATGCTAAGTTTGCGGAAGAGTTTGAAAAAACATACGTTTCACAGGGGTTTACTACAAACCGCAATATAGAAGAGACTCTTAATATCGGGTGGGAGCTTTTGAAAATTCTTCCGAGAAGCGAATTAAAGAGAATA
This sequence comes from uncultured Clostridia bacterium, assembly GCA_959605945.1. GTDB lineage: Bacteria > Bacillota > Clostridia > Christensenellales > Borkfalkiaceae > UBA1259. The sequence continues at coordinate 8,120 of CAUHGY010000060.1, forward strand.
AAAGAAAAATATATAGAAAAATATATCGGCAGCGTCGAGTAGGCGGAGGAGAATATTTTGGCAAGAATTAATGTTAACCCTACGCGTATGGAGCTTAAAAAGCTTAAATCAAGGCTGTCTACGGCACGGCGCGGACATAAGCTTTTAAAGGATAAAACCGACGAAATGGTCAGGCGTTTTTCGGTTTTAATAAAAGAAAATAAAAATCTTCGCGAACAGGTTGAAGGCGAACTTTCAGGTGTTCTCGAACAGTTTTCCGTTGCGCGCAGTCTTATGAGCCTGGCAGAAATCGAGAGTGCTTTTTCCATGCCTGTAGTATCAGCAGAGCTTGAATGCGGAAAAGGCAACATTATGGGAGTGGTTGTTCCCGAATTTTCTTTTACGGAAAATCGCTCGGCCAATAGATTTCCTTATGCTTTTACCGCGGTTACCAGCGAGGCCGATTATTCTGTTGAACTTGTAGGCAAAGTTCTTGTTAATCTTATCAAACTTGCAGAAATCGAAAAAAGCGTCACTATGCTTGCGGACGAGATAGAAAAAGGCAAAAGGCGCGTAAACGCATTGGAATACGTGATGATTCCCGATCTTGAAGAAACTATAAAGTATATAACGATGAAGTTAGAGGAAAATGAGCGCAGCAGCCGCACACGGCTTATGAAAGTTAAATCTATGATAGCGGCAAGGGAAGGTCAATAATGGTGTACGGAATCGGCATAGATATAGGAGGAATGAGCGTTAAAGCAGGTTTGGTGGAAGAAAGCGGCAGGATGGTCGCTAAAAACAAATCGGCAACCAAAAGCACTCCCGACTCGGTAATAGAGGAAATGGCAAAACAGATCAATGCTCTTTTATCGGAAAAGGGGCTATCGGTCAAAGACATTGCGGGTATAGGCATCGGATGTCCGGGAGCTGTAACTTCGGGAACAGGGATGGTGGATTTTTTGCCGAATCTCGGCTGGAAGAACGTTCCGCTGGTAAAAAAGCTTAAAGAATATTTTGATACCGAAATTATCATTTCAAACGATGCAAATGTCGCAGCGCTCGGCGAAGCCGTTTACGGTTGCGCAAAAAATTATAATACGTCGATCATGTTCACTTTGGGAACCGGCGTCGGCGGGGGTATCATAATAGACAAAAAACTATATGAAGGCGGTCATTCTAAAGGAGCCGAACTCGGGCACGTCACGCTGACTGTCGGCGGCGAGCCTTGCACTTGCGGGAGGAGAGGCTGTATTGAAGCTTATGTTTCGGCAACTGCGCTCATAAAGCAGACAAAAAAAGCCATGATCGAAGATAAAGACAGTTTAATGTGGAGTTTCGTCGGCGGAGATATTGATGCGGTTGACGGAAGAACGGCCTTTGAATGTGCTAAAAAAGGAGATAAAACAGCTCTTAAAGTACAAAATACATATGTAATGTATCTTTCAGAAAGCATAATGAATATGCTTAATATATTCCGTCCCGACGTTTTTATAATCGGCGGCGGCATCAGCGCGCAAGGAAAATATCTGACAGACCTGATCAATGACTATTGCAAAAAGTTCGATTACGGTTATAAAGGTGCGCCTGCTCCGGATATCGTTACGGCAACGCTCGGAAACGATGCCGGCATTTTAGGGGCAGCGGCGCTTTTAAAATAACTATTATTTACATTCCGTCGTTAATTGACAGATATTTACTTGATTTTTGTTTTCAGTTATGCTAAAATTAACTAAATTCATAAAAAGCGTGGAAGAGAAAGAGTAATCGTTTTTTTGTTCGGAAGAGAAAAGGCGGAAAGGTGCAAGCCTTGAACATGAAGCGATGAAACCCGTCTCGGAGCTGCGCGCCTAACTCCTGACGGATTTTAAGCGTTGCCGGGGTGCTCCCGTAAAAGGGCAAGACAGAATATTTCTGTCGCTGAGAGCGGATTTTATCCGAATTTAGGTGGTAACACGGACTTATTTGTTCGCCCTGAAAAAAATCAGGGCGATTTTTTATTTTACGGAGGTTTATAATGAAACTCGAAAAGCTCGTCGGAGAAAGGTTTAAAGAAAGGCCTGCCGACTGCGTGGTTGACAGTCATGCGATTATGACTCGCGGCGGTTATATAAAATATGTTGCCAACGGCATATATTCTTCCTTTATGCCGTTAAAGCGCGTCACAAAAAAAATAGAAAAGATACTCAGAGAAGAAATGGACGCTATAGACGGACAGGAAGTGCAGTTTCCGGTAGTTATGCCGGCTTCCTTATGGGAAGAATCCGGAAGATATAACAGCATAGCGAAGGAACTGGTTAGATTTTCCGACAGAAACGACTGTCCTATGGTGCTCGGCATGACGCATGAAGAGGCTGCCGTTCAGCTTGTGCGCGAATATGCACAGAGTTATAATCGTTATCCCTTTATGATATATCAGATCCAGACTAAATTTCGCGACGAGGCGCGACCCAAGTCCGGACTTATTCGCGTGCGCGAATTTACAATGAAGGACGCGTATTCTTTTCACACCAGTCAGGCAGATCTTGAAGAGTATTATGCAAAATGTCTTGCTGCCTATGAAAAAATTTACAGGCGCGTAGGACTTCCCGAAGTTATATCCGTAGCGTCGGATTCGGGAATGATGGGCGGCAGCGTTTCGCATGAATTTATGTTTTTGACGCCTATAGGCGAGGATACTATAGTAATGTGCCCCGAATGCGGTTATCGTGCGAATATGGAAGCGGCGGCATGCATTTATGAAAATAAAAAGGATGAAAAATGCGGACAGTTAGAGATGGTAGCCACACCCGGACAGCAGACAATAGCCGATGTCTGCAACTATCTCCGTTCGGAATTTTCGCGGTCGTGCAAGGCGGTTGTCTATCAGAGAAATAAAGACGACTCGTTTGTTGTTGTTTTTACACGCGGCGACGTAGAGATAAACGAAAACAAACTGACAAAACTGCTCGGTTGCGAACTTCATCCTGCGGTTATAGACGATGCCTGCGGCCTTAAAGCCGGTTTTATAGGACCGTACAAATTGGGCGGAGAACATACTGTCATATATGATATTTCCTTAAAAAACGTCAATAATCTCATCTGCGGAGCCAACGTTGAAGGATATCATTATAGGGGGCTTGATATAGAGCGCGATATCGGG
>CAUHGY010000061.1 GCA_959605945.1 uncultured Clostridia bacterium
CCCGAGAGCAAGCTCGTTTTCGTCGATTATGTATTCGCCGTTATAATACAGCTTTCCGTCCGTCCGATAAGCTCCCGAAACCTGCGTCCGAGCCGAAATCCAAATTACTCTGCCTTTGGTATCCGTTTCAAAACTCCTGACGGTGTCGTCATCGTAGTTCAGAAGCGTATACTCACTTTCTCTCTGATTGGCAAAAATTCTTTTTTTCAGGAAAATATAATTTTCCATATTGTAATGTCTTTCTATATGGTCGGGTGAAATATTAAGCACGCAGGATATATGCGGATTAAACGATGCAACGCTTTCGAGTTGAAAACTCGATACTTCAGCTATACAAACGGTTTCTTTAGTTATTTCGGAAAGCTTTCCGGTTACCGGAACGCCTATATTGCCGACAGTTTCGGCGTTCACTCCCGCAGCTTTTAAAATCCATTCTATCAGCGTGACGGTGGTTGTTTTACCGTTTGTACCCGTTACCGCCACTGTAGGCGGCATAAACTGTTCGAACCCGAATCCGAATTCTCCGACTATTCTCTTACCCAGATGTTTGGCTTTTATAGCGATTTCGTGATTTATCGGTATGCCGGGGCTGAGTACCAATATATCCGATAAGGCCAGAGCTTCGTCGCAATTTTCCTTGCCCACACGTTTTGCTCCGAGTTCTGTCAGCTTTGCAATCGCAGCATCGATTTTTTCGCTTTTAAGTTCTTCGTATATGTAGCATCTTCCGCCTTTTTCAAGAATATATTTTGCGGCGGCAAATCCGCTTTTAGAAACTCCGGCAACGAAAAACACCTGACACTTAACAAACATATTTCACCTCACATATAAGCAACCACCGACAACATTCCCATAACCGCCGTGATTAAAGAATAAACAAAAGCGATCTGAGTTTCCGTATATCCTTTCATTTGGAAATGGTGATGAATCGGCGCCATAAGAAAAACTCTTTTTTTGGTACGCTTGTAATGAGCTACCTGCACTATTACTGATATGCTCGAAAGGACGAACATTATGCCGATTACGGGAATAAAAAAACTGTTGGAAGAAAAAATACTTATCGCCCCGATAAATCCGCCGAGAGAAAGAGAACCGGTATCTCCCATAAACACACGCGCTTTACTGACGTTGAAAACAAGAAAACCCATAACCGCCCCTGCAAGACACAACGATAACAGTATCAACAGTTCGTATTCCTCTTTTTTCAGATACATTTTACCGAACACATTCATTTCGGTGAATATAAGTGCGGCAATCATGAGAAGATAAACCGTACTTGCGCCGCCGGCCAGTCCGTCCAGACCGTCAGTCAAATTTACGCTGTTGGTGACCGCCACAAATATTACGGCCACAACAGGGATTGTCCACAGTCCGAGATCTGCCGCACTCGATTTAAAAAAAGGCAGATAAAACACCGTTATACCGTTTCGGAAACAAAATACACCCGCAGTAACGGCTATTGCCAACTGAAATATGATTTTCTGATAGGCTTTTAAACCTTCATTGTTTTTTGTTTTTATCTTTATAAAATCATCGATCGCCCCTACAACCATAAATGCAAGCCCTATAACCAGCGCAACCGCAGCTATTCTTCCGCCGGCGCCCCCGAAAATCAAAAAAACAACAGCTGCCGGCAAAATAAAAAACAGACCGCCCATCGTCGGCGTTCCGTTTTTATCCTTATGTGTTTCCACGTATTTGAGAACAGGCTGCCCTGCTTTAAGTTTTTTAAGCGCAGGAATAAAAAGCAGCCCGAAAATTACTGTTATCGCCAAAGATACGGCAGAAGCCCAAAACCACGTTTTCACTTTAACCCCGTCCTTAAAATATCCATAACCGTATCTTTATCATTATAGACCTGTTTTATACCGAGAATCTCCTGATATTTTTCACTTCCCTTTCCCGCAATAAGAACAGTATCTCCCTTACCTGCCGCGCAAAGCGCATATTTTATGCCTTCTTTTCTGTCCTGCACGACAACATAATTTTTCGAAACTTCAAGCATTCCTTTTTCAATTTCTCCTATTATTTCCATTGGTTCTTCATATCGCGGATTATCGGAAGTTATAACGGTAAAATCTGCATTTTCGCCGCTTATTCGTCCCATAACCCTGCGCTTTCCCTTGTCGCGGTTTCCGCCGCAACCGAAAACGCAAATCAACCGTCCGCCGCACGAATTTTTAAGCGCTTTCAGCGACTTGTCCAATCCGTCCGGCGTATGCGCATAATCCAGAAATACAGCAAATTTTTCATTATAGACAAGTTCCAGTCTGCCGCTTACGTTATTCATATTTTTCAATCCGTCTACTATCTTTTCAGGCTGAACTCCGACCAAAGCCGCTGCCGTCGCAGCCGCTAAAGCGTTATACACGTTAAAAAGCCCTATAAGTTTCAGGTCTACATCAAAAATATAATCGAAGAGATTGCAAACGAACCTTGTGCCCGTCTGATACTGTTCTATTTCGATTGCAAAAACATCCGCAGGATTATCTATTCCGTAGCTAACTGTTTTGCCTCCCCGTCTTATCAATTCAAGTCCGGTTTCATCATCGCTGTTGGAAACTATGTATTTGCATATGCCGTTTTCAAACATTTTCAATTTAGCTTTTTTATAGTTTTCCATATTTACGAAAAAATCCAGATGATCCTGCGAAAGATTTGTAAAAACGCCCACGTCGAATTTCAGACAGCTTACTTTGTCGAGAGCAAGCGCATGCGCGGAAACTTCCATCGCCACGACTTTCACACCGCACTTCTTCATTTCGCCAAGCGTTTTGTAAAGAACAAACGGATCGGGCGTGGTAAGAGACGGCTCTAAATATTTATCTCCGAAATATGTTCCTAAAGTACCAATTAACCCGCACTTAATTCCGGCTTCGTCCAATATGTTTTTTATTATATGAGTAGTGGTAGTTTTCCCGTTTGTACCGGTCACGCCGATAATTTTCATGTCTTTTTCGGGGTGTCCGTAAAAAACCGAAGCTATAAAGCTCATTGCAAAACGGCAGTTTTCAACTACAACCTGAGTTATGTTTACATCAAGTTCTTTTTCGGTGATTACAGCCGCCCCGCCGTACAATTCAACCTGACGGACAAATGAATGACCGTCGAAATCCCTCCCGGCAAGACAGATATACAGACTGCCGTGAGTAACGCTGTTGCTGTCTGTCTGCAAATTTTCAATTTCGATCTCCGTGTTCCCTATTATCTTTTTAATCGGAAGATCTTCTATCAAAGTTTTAAGTTTCATTTTAATTTCTCTCTTATATTACCGGTGAAAGATTTTTCACCTTTATTATACCTTCGAAAACGCTTTTGGCATAAGGCGCCGCCACTGTAGATCCATAATATTGTCCTTCCGGCTCATCCACCACCACAAGAGCTAAATATTTGGGATTATCCGCAGGGAAAAATCCCACGAATGACGATACATATTTTCCTACCGCGATAATACCGTTTTCATATTTCTGAGCCGTTCCGGTTTTACCGGCAACCCTGTAGCCTTCTATGTACGCATTCTTTCCCGAACCGTCCCTGACAACGCTTTCAAGCATTGCGGCAATCGTCTCCGACGCTTCTTCGCTTATCACTCTGTTCTTGAGCACAGGCTGGTTTTTTTGCGCTATTATCCCGTCGTCAGTATAAATTTCGCTCATTAAAGACGGGGTGTAATAATTGCCTCCGTTTATTGCCGCAGCTGTCGCCGCTGCAAGTTGAATTCCCGTCACGGCGATAGTCTGCCCGAAAGCAATTCTGGCCAAATCGACATTCTGAACCGCCGAAACCGGAAGTATCATTCCCTGAGCTTCCCCGCCGAAGTCTATCCCCGTCACCGAACCATAATTAAAACGTTCGATATATTTATACATGGTATTTTTTCCGAGCGACATGGCAATATCCACAAAAATGGGATTGCAACTGTTATTGAGCGCTCCCTGCAAATCGAGATTCGCGTGTTTCCCGTTTTTGTGATCGCTCCAACATTTTACGCGCTGACCGTCTATATAGCGGAATCTTGCCGAACTGTATATATGCGACGGAGCAAATGCGGCGGGATTCCCTTCTATGTATTCCTGAATATTAGCGGCGGCCGTCAAAATTTTAAAGGTAGAACCCGGCTCATATATATCGCACACCAATCCGTTTCTGCTTAATTCATTCAGCGCGGCAAGATCATCTCTCGGAATTTCATTCAGATTGAAAGAAGGTTTCGTGCATAACGCCAATATTTCCCCCGTTGAAGGATCCATAACCAGCATTTCCGCAGATTTTGCATTATGTATTTCGATGGCTTCATCCATAGCCGTTTCGCATAGCTGCTGAACATCGTAATCGATAGTCAATTTAAGATTAAGCCCGTCAGTCGCCGGAATGTAGCTTGCTTTTCCGCCATCGATCTCCACACCGACGATGTCGGTTTCATAAAGAATCTCACCGTCTATCCCGCCGAGATATTTGTCATAGTAAAGTTCAAGTCCCGCCTGCCCCTTGCCGTCAGTTGAAGTGAATCCGACAACGGACGAAAGAAATTCGTTGAAAGGATAAACTCTTGAATTATCCCTTGAATAATAGACACCTTCGAATCCATATTCGAGCAATTCGTCGATTTTATTCTTTTCAACCTGTTTTTTTACTGTCACCTCGCTGGAAACCGTGGTTGTAAGGCGGTTGTGCACATATGTTCTGTCCATTTCAAGAACTTCCGACAATGCGTTCACTACTTTATCCATATCTTTTACGGCTCGCTTACGCACAAAAACCGTATAAGTATCGTCGTTATCGGCAATAATCACGCCGTTTCTGTCAACTATTTTTCCCCTAGCCGCCACCACGGGTATTTCTCTTGTCCATTGGTCGATTGCTTTCTCCTGCAATGTCTCCCCCCAAATTACCTGAACATAAAACAATCTGCCCAAAACGAACAAAAATAAAAAGGCTACCGCAATAATTATTGCGAATAACCTCTTTCGTAAAACCGTTATTGAGTACTCTTCTTTATTATTTTTGCCGCGCGAATTTTTCATATTATATCTTTATTCGGCAAACGGCAGTTTAATAACTTTAAATCGCCAATCGGTTGACCGTATTAACAGTAAAACGGATCGGAGAAACCGGCAGCGTTTTTTTGATAAAAAATACTCCTTTTTCAGACGGCTCTTTTGTATAAAAAATTATTCAGTTGTCGGAAGGAACAAAAATCATTTCCTTGTCTTCCGCCCAATCTTTGATATAATCATCGGATGAAATGCTTTCTTTTTCCTCGTAAAGCGAGTTGTATTCATTTACAAGCGAATTCAGCTCGGCAGCCTTCTGTTCGCTTTGATTGCCGAGCGAAACCAATACGCCGGTATTTATAATTATAAGTGCAAGTATTACCGCTACCGCGAGTCCGTAAAGAACTATAAACAGTTTTCCTTTGCCGTTTAATCTGTAAGTTTCTTTTGCTGCAGATGAGTCCATTTCTTTATACATCTGCTCAACGTCTCCTTCCCCGAACTGCATAGTTGTGGAAGTGGGGCGTATATCTTCATTATCGGTGTACGCAGAAACCTGCGAAGCCGTTTCGTCTGCAACGTAAGCGCGATCTTCCGCAGGCTGCGACTGTTCTGTTTCAACCTGAACGGTTTCGGTATATCTGTCATAATTCAAAAGCTTGTCCAGATTTTTCTGCATTCTTGCTTTCTGCGCTTCGTAACTTTCGCTTTCGACAGTTACAGAGTCAAATTCGGCAGACGGTTTTGATACTTCTCTTTCAAGAAGCATCGTACCCTGTCTGCTGTTTTGCGAATAAGATTCACTCGTACCGTTCTCGGCCCTTCTCGTTGTAATCATGAAAAAAAATCTCCTTTAACCGTCTAAACTTTTTCTGCTATTCTCAACTTTGCGCTTTTCGCTCTTCCGTTTATTTCAAGTTCCCTGTCTCCTGCAGAAACCGGATGTTTGGTAACTATTTTTATCTCTCGTTTTTTCCCGCACACGCAAACAGGTAAACTCTTATCGCATATACAATCGCTTTCAAGTTCCTTAAAAGCATTTTTGACTATCCTGTCTTCAAGCGAATGAAAACTGATAACGACTATTCGGCCGCCTTTTCTTAAGGATCTCGCCATATCGATTATTGTTTCGTACAGATTATCAAGTTCTCCGTTTACTTCTATCCTTATAGCCTGAAAAGTGCGCTTAGCGGGATGACCGTCATGTTTGAATTGCGCGGGAATGCTTTTCAAAATTATTTCCGTAAGCTGCCCTGCTGTTCTTACCGCCGTCGCTTTACGGGCCGCAACTATATTTTTGGCAATGTTCCCGGCGAATCGTTCCTCTCCGTATTCGGCAAGTATTCTTTTTAGGTCGCGTTCGCTGTATTCATTTACTACTCGTTCTGCCGTCAGCGGGTTTGACTTATCCATGCGCATATCGAGATTTGCATCTTTTTCCAGATACGAAAATCCGCGTGCTCTGTCATCTATCTGAAAACTCGACACTCCGAGATCTAATATAATTCCGTCGAAACTTTCGATCCCGAGCTTTTTCCTGATATTCGAAAAATTTTTGAAATTATCTCTTATCAGCGTGTACCTGCCGCGAAATTCTTTCAGTCTTTCTTCGGCACGTTCTATCGCGTAATCGTCTAAATCGGTAGCTATCAATTTACCGTCGGGAGAACTGTTTTTAAGAATCTCGTAAGAATGTCCTCCCCCTCCAAGCGTACCGTCGAAGTAAACACCGCCTTTAACGACCCTGAGACCGTCTATACACTCCGAAAGCATCACGGGTATATGTAAATACTCATTCATTGCCGTCGAGCGCATCAAGCGCGTCTGCAAGCTCTTCAAAGTTTACGTCGTTAAAGTATTCGTTCCAGACTTCTTCGCTCCATATCTCTATGCAGTTGGGTCCTTTAAAGACGATGATGTTTTTTTCGATTCTTGCATACTTACGCAAATTTTCCGGAAGCAACAGCCTGCCCTGCTTGTCCTCTTCGGCGTCCCAGAAATTATAAAGTATGAATCTTGCCGCTTTAAGCTGTTTTTCGCGATACGCGTTTACGTTTTTGAGTTTTGCCTTGACTTCGGCTGCCTGTTTTTCCGTATAGACATAAAGACATCCGCCGGTACCTACTGTTATCGCGTAATTTTCTCCCAGTTCTTCGCGCAGTTTGGCCGGTATTCTCATTCTGTTTTTTGCGTCTAACTGATGCGCATAATTTTTACCGGCCATTAAAACATACTTCTCCTTCTTTTTATTGTACCGTAATTGTATCATACATTTTGACCACTGTCAACCCTTTTTTAAATTTTTTTTATATATCTTAACCACTTTTTTATTAAAAACAAGAATTCTCAACCGCTTTTTCCCAAAAACATTTGTTTATTTTTGCACTTTTTCCAATAAAATTTATTTTATTTTTATAGTATTTTACTGATGATTTTGACAGAAACTCATATTTGGCCATTGACTTTACAGTCGCGTCTGCACTGTCATAAATTTCGAGTGGTTTTAAGTGGTCAATAATTTTAGATTTTACAAAAGCATAATGCGTACAACCCAAAATTACAGTTTCGAATTCGCCTTTCTTAATATTTAAAACATTTAAATGTCTGCCGATATCTATGCTGCCGAGATTAAAAATGTTTCTTTCTATATCTTCGGCAAGATACGGTAAACCCTCAGCGCGAACGTTCAAAAGTCCTGCATACCTTTCGGCTGTCATTTTTGTTGCAAGAAGCAGCGTCTTTCTGCCCGACAATTCAGCTATTTCCACCGGCGGAAAAACTCCGAATACCGGTACGGGTGAAAAATTATTTATTTCATCGAATAACGTTACGCTGATAGTATTGCATGCCACAACTATTGCTTTTACCCCGAACGATAATAAATAAATTAAGTTGTTTAATGCTAAAGAAAGCAATTCTCTCTCGCTTTTATTGCCGTAAGGAGCATTAAAATTGTCTCCGAGATATAAAAAATTTTCACACGGAAATGCCGCCGTAAGCTTTTTCAGAACCGAAAGACCGCCTACGCCGCTGTCAAATATGCCTATAAAACCATTATTCATAATAAATTGTATGAATCCAATGCTGAAATTAGTGAAAAACAACTTGAAAATGCCGAATTTTATCCGCAATGTACTTGCATTTATAATTTTTTTATGTTAAAATGTTTAGCGATACGAAAAAGAAAAGCAAGGAGTGCATAAAAATATGCCCAATATTAAATCCGCAAAAAAAAGAGTTTTAGTAAACAGCAAAAAGACCGAACAAAATAAAGCCTTACGATCCGCTGTTAAGACTGAAATCAAAAAAATCGATCTTCTGATTAAAGAAAACAAACTTGAAGAAGCAAAAGCAGCTCTTTCTGCCGCTTTTGCAATTATAGATTCTGCAAGTACTAAAAACATTATTCATGCCAACAATGCGGCAAACAAAAAAGCAAAATTAGCCAAAAAACTCGACGCGGCTTTAAAATCCAGCGTTCCGGCGGAAACAGTTGAAGAAACCAAAAACGAACCGGTTGCTGAAGAAACCGTTGCTCCTGCGGAAGAAGCTCCCGTCAAAAAAACAAGAAAGCCCAGAAGCAAAAAAGCTGAAACCGAAGCTACCGAATAATCTTCGCATAACGTAACATTCGCCCCTGACTGATCTCAGGGGCTATATTTATATAAAGGTTTTTCAGGCAACATCTATTTTTTTAAAATTAAAAATATTAATAAAAAAATATAATATTCTGCAGCTTTTGAAAGTTCACAATTCCCATAAGTTTAACGTTTTCGTTATCAATGCATTTTGAGAACAACAATTATTTTACGATCAAAAAGCCGGCACCGCGGAAAAATATATGTCGCGGTGCCGGCTTTTTCTTTTATAAAAATAATATATCATTTATCTCCGTCTGCATCTTTATCGGTTTTATCGATATGCTCGGTACGATCTGCGTTTTCTTTCTTTTCAAAGCCGGATGCTTCACTGTCGTTTTTATACTGTGCAGCGTTTTCACTCTCAGTATCGATATCTTGAACTTCAACTTATTTATTCATGATAGGTTCGTCTGCCGAAGGCGGCAACACTAAAGGAATTTTTCTGACAATATAAAATATTAAAATAGCCGCAGCGCCGGCAATAAACACAAACGATTGCCATTGCGAGGGTGTAAGACCGGCAAAATCCATCATCCCTGCGCCCTCATCGGCACGGAAAAATTCTATGAAAAAACGCCATGCGCCATAAGCGGCAAGGTACACAACATGAGTTAAATTGCTTCTCTTATAGAACATCCATGTAAGAAGTCCGAAAAGCGCAAAAAGAAACAATGCCTCATACAATTGCGTCGGCACATAAAACCCCGGGGCTCCGTCGCCAGGGTCCATCCAGATCCCCCCTACAACGTAATCCGTACCGAGATAGGCGCCGTGACAACATCCGGCCATCAGACAGCCGACACGACCGAATGCGTGCGCAATGGTAACGCAAATCGGCGCAGTGAGAAGAATTTTATTAAATTCTTTTATGTGCAGCCCTTTCTTTTTTCCTTTGAAATAGAAGTGTCCCCATCCGAAATACACGGCAAGAAACGCTGCCGCACCGCCGATAAAACCGCCCATCGCAGTTATACCCGCATGGTAAAAATCGAATGTTCCCGAATCGATCCATTCATAAACTGCCTGAAAGAATTTTGCGGCAAGAAAACCAAGAGCAATGGCGATTATTGCTACAAAAAATATAAAATCCTGCACGCTGCTGTCCATATTTTTATGTTTCGTATAAACATAAAAAACAACAAGACAAATCACGATACCTAAAGCAATAAAAATTCCGTAAAGGTAAATTTGCAAATGATATCCGAATATATAAACAGGATAGCCGAAAATCAGTTCAAGTAAGTCTTTATTAAACATTTCCTCTCCTCTTTATTGAACCTCACCGAATTATTTATGCGAACGAACAACTATAAAACATCGATCATTTGTCAAAATCTTCGATCGCCAGTCTGATATCTATATTTTTTTATATTATACATATATAATAAAAAAAAGTCAACGATTATCTTTTTTATGCGTCTTTTTATTTGCAAAATTTTTGCAATTGTGTATAATATTAAAGTACCCATACGGAAAAGTATCGAAGTGGTCGTAACGAGCTGCACTCGAAATGCAGTTGTCCGGTTTCGGGCACATGGGTTCGAATCCCATCTTTTCCGCCATTAGCGAATAATACGAACTCTGAAAACGAGTTCGTATTATTTTTTGCCGTCGATTACTTTGGCATCATCGTTGAACGAAAATAAACGCTCCAAATTTTGCCGTTTCGTTGCGGCTATCGTAGCACAGATTTCGCAGAAGTCAACGCGAAAAAATATCGCTGAAAAATCAAATATCTTTTAACTCCGAAGCCGGGAAGAAATTTCTTCTCGGCTTTTTCTTTTGCCTTGTAATTTAACAACTCCAACTCAATATTTTTTCGTGACCGTTTGACTTCGTTTTTCATCACCTCCAATGAACAGACCTATGCTCAATCAATGCTACCTCTGCCTCTGCCGAAAGGCAAAATAAATTTGGAGGTAAATCCTATGGAAAACAAAGTTTCCCAAATTCCTGAATTCAAGAGATATTATCTCTCAGAATTCGAACTCTATGACGGTGAAGAATTCATCACCTTCAACATCGTAGGAATCGATGCTGCCAAAAACGAAATCCAGATAGCCGTCACCGACAGGGGCAAAATAAGCGTTATCACTTACGACCTTCTGACGGATAAAAACGGCAGACTGTATTTCGAGTACGGCGCCATGTTTGAACACGTCCATCTGGACGACTTCGAGGAGGTGGCGTAATGAAACTTACTCTTGCAAACATCAAAGAACTGAAACGTAACTCAAGCAGTCCGCTTATTAAACGGGTTTGCAACTACGTTATAGGCGAATGGAGCGACTATTCCGATAAGAAAAGCATCTTTACCGACGTGCTTTATCACGGCTGTCAATCCGGTATTGTAGGAGAACTTATCTACTACACAGACACCGTGCGCTTCTACAAACAGTACAA
>CAUHGY010000062.1 GCA_959605945.1 uncultured Clostridia bacterium
TTTTTCAAAAAATCAACGGGTGCTTAGCGATATAATGTGCTTGCTTGCAAGGGCATTTTTGCTTATATTACATCGCAAGCACCTTTCCGAAGGAAAAACGACGCAAAGCGTCGGCTGATTTTTTCAAAAAATCAACGGGTGCTTAGCGATATAATGTGCTTGCTTGCAAGGGCAAGTGATAGACGGTATTGAGGTGTTCGGTACGTAAAATTGTCAAAAAAGGAATGACCGTCTCAAATAATATTCGGAATTGACTGTTACGATATATAAATCTGTCATGAAAATCGGCGCCGTAAGGCGCAAAGATATTTTTCGTAAAAATTGAATGCTGTTTATATTGTACAGGATATTTATTGAAGGGATTTTGACCGCAGGCGCTTGAAAAAGCCGGAGTATTTCGCAGAGAGGAGCTTTCATGGCTAAAAAAAAGGAAAATAACAACATAATACTGAAAATTCAGGAAGGCGAGCTTTTCAAGTTTTTCGATACGGAAAGCAGAGAGCGGGTAACCGTCGGTTCGCGCCGTGCCTGCGATATAGTTATAAAATCGCAGGTCATAGCACCTGTGCAGGCAGTTTTATTCAAAGAGAACGGTTCCTGGTTTGTCAGGGACATGACTACCGAAGAATCCCGCAGCACGTTGCTTATCGGCGGAAAAAAGCCCAAGAAGAATCCCTTTAAATTCGACGCGGCGCTTACTTTCTGCCGTTACGGTGAAAAAAAGAGAGTTATAGCGGAAATAGTTCCCGTTAAAAACATAAGCCGCAGACACGATAAAAAACGCATTGATCTGACAGAAAAAACAATCACAACCGTGGGCAGCGGCAAGACATGCGATGTCGTAGTAAACAATCCCATGGTCGATGAAAGACATTTTTTTATCGTTTACGACGGCGGCAGGTGTTATATAGAAGACTGTCGGTCGCTTAACGGAACATATGTTAACAATAAAAAAATAAGGCGTGCTTTGCTTAACGATTACGACCGCATTTCCATTCCTTCGGCGGCATACGTCTTTTTCAACAATAAACTGTTGTTTTCCACATCCGCTGCCGGGATACAGATAGACGTCATGCACATCAGCAAAGAAGTGCCTGACAGATATTCCAAAAATAAAAAAGTTACTTTGGTCAATGACGTCAGTTTCCGCATAGAAGCGGGCGATTTTGTGGCGATAGTCGGCGGAAGCGGCGCGGGTAAGTCCACCACGCTCGATTGCATAAACGGTATACGTCCGGCAACAGACGGTAAGATTTTTTACGATACGAACGATTACTACGAGAATATAAATTCCTATAAAGGCGTTGTCGGCAGCGTCCCGCAAAAAGACGTTATGCACGACGACCTTACCGTTGAAAGCGCGTTATATTATACCGCTCTCTTGAGAACGCGTTCCACGATGACTAAACAGGAAGTTATGGAGTGGGTTTATAAAGCGATAGAAGACGTCAAGCTGCAGGGAAAGGAAAAATTGAAAATAAGTTCTCTGTCGGGCGGTCAGAAAAAGCGCGTTTCCATTGCCATGGAATTGTTATCCGATCCGAAAGTGATTTTTCTTGACGAACCGACAAGCGGTTTATCGCCCGACCTCGATCTGAAAATGATGGAGCTTTTAAACGAACTGTCAAAAAAAGGGCGGACCATAGTAATAGTGACCCATGCCATGGAGAATCTTGACAAATGCGATAAAGTCGCTTTTCTCGGCACCGGCGGAAGGCTTTGCTTTTACGGCAAACAGTCGGAGGTGTTCAAGTATTTCGGAAAGAACAGCTATTCCAGAATTTTTGCAGCTCTTACCGACGAAAACGTGTGCAAAACATATGAAACGCGTTACAGAAACAGCGAATATTACAGAGAACTCATGGCGTCGTACAATAAACTGTACGGCGCGGAAAAGGTAAGCGCAAAGGCGGATAAAACAAGCCGCAAAAAAAATGCGGAAAGTTTTGAGAATGCGGAGGATGCGGATGAAGAAATTTAAAAAACGTTCTGCAAAAATGAACATGATGCATTATAATGTGCTTGTAAGGCGTCAGTTCAAACAGATAATATCAAACGTAAAACTGTTCCTTTCGCTGTTGCTTCAAGCGCCGGTTATGCTGCTTATATCCATATTGGTATACGATAAAAACACATTTCACCCGGTTGTGAATACATTTAATGCGACCACCATTATTTTTGTGCTGGTTTTTGTGTCTGCACTGATGGGCATTCTGAACTCTTACAGTTCTATATGCAAAGAGCGCGATATACTTACCCGCGAAGTTTTCGGAGGATTGGATGTTACCGGGTATCTTCTTGCAAAATTTACGGTACTTGCGCTTGTCGGATTAGTGCAGTGCATCATACTGGGCGTAGGGGCGCTTATTTTTATTGATTTTTCATTTACTGTCCCGTTTTTAGGGGTAATACAGTTTTTGCTTGCGCTTTTTTTAACAAATTTGTCTGTTTCCGCGATGGGGCTTTTAATTTCGTCTCTTCTCAAAGACGCGGGCAGCGCGATACTTCCCGTTCTTATAGTAATTATTGTTCAGGTAGTTTTTTCGGATGCGGTTTTTACTCTTGGCGGCTGGGTTCATTCGCTTTGCCATCTTATACCTACCATGTGGGGTGTTGCCATAATAGGGCAAAGCTGCGATCTTAACAGCCATTGGCCGGGCGGTACGTATAAAGATATGTATAATTATTCGCCTGTCCTGGGGGTATTTGTGCTTTTGGCGCTGACGGCGGCGTGTCTGATTTTGGCAATAATAAAGCTTAAAAGAGATTACAGAAGCAAGGAATGACAGGGTGACAGGCAGAGTCCGGGATAGGTTACGTTCCGAAGATTTTACGGATGAACGGCTTTTGCGTTTGCTTATAAAAGCTGCAATATGCCGTTTGTTGCAGGGGGCATTATTGAGCGGTATAAGTTGTAAGTAAACGGATGTCGCAGAAAACGCGGAAAAATTATGAAAAAATTTTCGGAAATTTTTTGAAATTATCAATTTTTCAAGGTGTATTTAAGTTTTCGGTGTTATTATACACGTGTAAAACGCAAAGAGATTGGTTTTACAAACAAAATCAGCCCACACTCTCAATAAACTTTTTCCTAGGCGAAGCGTCCGATTATTCGGACGTTTTGCTTTTTAAAATTTATTTCGGGCCGCTCCGCGCCGTCGCGTGTCGATAATAAAGATTCCGCATTGCAAAAAAATAATAATTTATTCGGCTTATGATTTCAAAGTCGTTCTCGGTGAAGATAACGCCGCGGTTAATGTGCCGACGGCAGGCAGGTTTCGGCTTAGCTGCGCAAAGGTGTTTTTGAATTTAATATATTAAAACTTTTTTAACAGTTCGGCTCCGCGTTAAATACGCGGAGCCGAACTGTTCTGAGATTATATTGCAGTGTTTTTTAAAATATTTATTTATCAAAGCAGGGGGATAGCGGCAAGGTAAACAACGTCGTCTCTGTCTTTGGCGTCGCCTTCCGCAAGCACGAAGGCTTTTTTATGGATAATGCCGCCTGCTTTTTTAACTATTTCTTCAAGACCTATAAGGCTTTCGCCGGTGGAAATAACGTCATCCACAATGCCTACTTTTTTTCCTTTCAGCAGGTCCACGTCGTGCTTGGAAAGATAGAATTCCTGCGATTTTCCCGTGGTGATCGATGAGCCGTAACTTACGCTTATGCCGTCCTGCATATAAAGTTTTTTGGATTTACGGGCTACCGCGTAAAACGGCATGCCGAGTTCTCTCGCGGCAACATGGGTAAGCTGCAGCCCTTTAGATTCGGCAGTGATAAGAACGTCGCACCCCGAAAGCAGTTTTGCTATTTCTTTGCCGCAGTGTTCGGTGAGCGTCTGATTGCCGTGCAGATTGAAAAACGCGATGTTAATTCCGCTGGGCAAAGGAAGAACGGGCAATGCCGTTTTATAACCTTTGATATCGATTTCCAGAAATTTATCCATAGTGCACCCCTTGACGGTTTTTCCGTTAAACAGTTTATCACAAAATTATGCGTTTGTCCAATTAAATCATATATTTATCGAATAAAGCATAATTTTATTGTGAACGTTAAACTTTGCGGGATGCATTTTCCATAAAAGCAAAAGCGGAGGTTATATGGATTTTCACTCTCAAAAATACGAATACGCCGTAACAGCGCTCGGTTCTTCCGCTGCGAAAGGGCTTTCGGAATCGCGTCTCAACGAGAATTTGAGAAAATACGGGAAAAACGCTCTTACGCCCAAAAAAAAGAAAAGTTTTTTCGGTAAAATTCTGGACGCGCTCAAAGAACCCATGCTCCTGATTTTGCTTTTCGGTTTTGTGATAGCTTTGGGCGCTAATCTCGGCAAATTTTTCAAAACCGGCGACGGCGATTTCGGGGAATGCTTCGGAATTCTCGCTGCGGTCGTTCTTTCTGTTTCCATAACTCTGATAATGGAAGGAAGTTCGGAAAAAGCGTTTGCCGTTCTCAATAAGATTTACGACAATATCCGTGTAAAAGTGATTCGCGGAGGTTTTACTCTTTTCGTCTCGCAGGACAGTCTTGCCGTGGGCGATATCGTAGTAATCGAAAGCGGCGATAAGATTGCCGCCGACGGCAGGCTGATAGAGAGCGTTTCGCTTACCGTGGACGAATCGGCGCTGACGGGTGAAAGTCAGCCGCTTATTAAAAGCGCGGACGCCGTTCTTAATCCTTCGGTTCCGCTTGCCGAAAGAAAAAACATGGTTTATTCGGGAACGTTCGTCACCGGGGGCAGCGGCAAAATGATCGTTACCGCAGTGGGCGACGGAACAGAGATAGGAAAAATTGCCGGCGAACTGTCAAATAAAAGGGAAGTCGCTTCGCCGTTGCAGCATAAACTTGCAAATCTCGGAAAAATCATCACTGCCATAGGTACCGTTACGGCTGTGGTCGTTTTCATTCTTTCGCTGGTGAAACTTATCATGACCTCGTCCGTCAGCTTTTCGAGCGTTCAGGAATTGTTTATTTCCTGTATAATTTTGATAGTGGCGGCGGTACCGGAAGGTCTTCCCACAATAGTTGCGGTTTCGCTTGCTCTCAATATGATCAAGCTGGCGAGAGAAAATGCGCTGATAAAGAAAATGATCGCTACGGAGACCGCCGGAGCCGTAAGCGTGATATGTTCGGACAAAACGGGAACGCTGACGATGAATAAGATGAGCGTTCTGAGCGTATGCAGCAACGAATTCTGCGTCGTGCCGGAAAAGCTTTCCGCCATTCCGCTTTTGCAGAATTTTGTGCTGAACTCTACTGCAGAGATAAGCGGAAAGGGGAAAAACGTGGTTTACAGAGGCAACGGCACAGAGTGCGCGCTGCTTGTGGCCGCATGCAGAAGCGATAAGAAACTCGATTATTCGCGTTACAGAAAGAATCATAAATTAATTTCCCGCGTTCCGTTCGACAGCAACAGAAAAACCATGACCACCGTTATTGAATTCGAAGGTTACCCGCGTGAGCTTATTAAAGGTGCGCCCGAAAAAGTTCTTCCGCTGTGCGAGTTGACGGAAAGCCAAAAAAACAAATTGTTTGCTGATATGGAAATACATCAGCGGCAGGCGCGGAGAGTGCTGTGCTTTGCCCATCGCGACGGGGCGGGAAATTTTACTTACGACGGA
This sequence comes from uncultured Clostridia bacterium, assembly GCA_959605945.1. Lineage (GTDB taxonomy): Bacteria > Bacillota > Clostridia > Christensenellales > Borkfalkiaceae > UBA1259. The sequence continues at coordinate 5,626 of CAUHGY010000062.1, forward strand.
TATGCCGTTCTCGCGGACGCCGTCAGACCTGAAGTGTACGAAGCCGTCAAAGATTGCAAGAAAGCGGGTATCAAGATAAAAATTCTCACGGGGGATAATTATGCGACAGCTTATGCCGTCGCAAAAGAACTGGGCATAGCGGACAGTGAAAAACAGGTCGTAAACGGGCACGATATCGAAGATCTCGACGACGAAGCGCTCAAAAAACTGCTGCCTAAAATAAACGTTATTGCGAGAAGTACGCCCATAATCAAACTGCGCGTGGTGAAGGCGCTGAAAGAGTCGGGCGAAGTGGTTGCCGTCACAGGCGACGGAATAAACGATGCTCCTGCGATCAAACATGCCGACGTCGGCATTGCCATGGGAAAAAACGGCAGCGACATCACAAAAGAAGCGGCTGACGTTGTCCTTTTAGACGATAGTTTTGCAACTATTGTCAAAGCCGTTTCTTTCGGCAGAAACGTTTACAGAAATCTGCAAAGATTTATATTGTTTCAGCTGTCAGTAAATCTTTCCGCGTTGTTTCTGGTGACGGCGGCGGCCGTAATGGGGCTGGATTCTCCGTTTAACACACTGCAGCTGCTGTGGATAAATATTATTATGGACGGTCCGCCGGCGCTCACTCTCGGGCTTGAAGCGACAGATGCATCTCTTATGCGTTTAAAACCCGTTGCGAGGGATAAAAGCATAGTTACATTTAAAATGTTTGCGCGTATATTGTTCAACGGCCTTTTCGTCGGCGGTATATTGTTGTGGCAGTACATTGCCAACTTTCTCGGGGCGGAAGACGGCGAAAAAGGCAGCGCCGTTTTCACACTGTTCATTCTTTTCCAGCTTTTCAATGCGTTCAACAGCAGGGAGCTGGGGGCAGACAGCATATTCCGCAGAGTAAGCAAAAACAAAATCATGGTAGTTACATTCGCCTGCACCTTCCTTATACAGATAATTATAGTACAGCTTGCGTATCCGCTTTTCGGAATAGGGCCCATGCGTTTTGCTCTGTGGCTGAAAATTGTCGTCACGGCGCTATCCATTGTGGCGGTGTCGGAAATTTATAAACTGTGTTACAGACTTATGAAAGGCGGCGCGAAAAAGGGCGTAATATTGCGAAAATTCCTGCCCGAAAAATAAAAAAAGGCGCTCGGCGGTAAATAAAAATCTTTCTCGGAGCATAAACTAATTTATATGACACGGATTACCGTAACTGAAAAAGACGTTAATGAAAACAACCTGCTTTACGTTCAAACGGATATGGCTGAGCTTTTCAGTCATGCGGGTTGCAAACCGGCATTAAAAAAAGCGGGCAGCAGGTGCACGCTTTCGGTGGATTGCCCGGAATATTATGCAGATATCGTTAAAGCCGAAATGGCGGATAAGATTGCCGAAATTATAGCTATAAACTATAAATATGTGTATTTCCGTAAAAACGTAAAAGTGGGCGGTCTCTCAAAAGAACAGACGGAAATTCTGATGGCAAGCCTCATTGCCGCCGATCTCGAAGAAGATAAAAGGTATTCTTTTGACCGCATTAAAGGTTTGAACGATGTGGCCGTGGACGGCATTTTCAATTTCCGTCTGCAGCCGCTGAAAAGAAAATGGGAAGACATAGTTTCTTATATGCCCACGTGTTTCGTAAATTCGCAGCTGCACGAATTTGTCACTTATCTTCTTGAAAACAAGAAAAAAAGGGTGTACGTCGACGACGGCAGAGTATACGATTCTCATTACCGCAGACTTTCCCGCTGCGACCTTCTGGGCGGCGGGGACAATGTAAGAATAGTCAGGGAAGTGCTGCTTTCCAACTGCGGGGAAATAGAGTTGACCGGAGAAATTCCCGCGGAGGACGAAAAATATTTAAAAGAGTTTTATAACGACAAGATATATTTTTCGGGCGGAATTTTCAATTAAACGGTTGACAAAAGCATTTTTATAGGTATAATATATATACAAATTGAATTTGCGTGATTTACGGACAAGTAAAACTTTCTCCAAGGCTTCAAGAGAGCGGGGGGAGCTGGAATCCCCGCAGCCCCGAAAGCGTTGAAACCGCCGTAAAAGCAAAGCCGCGCGCGGGCTTAAAGCGCAGTCGAGAGGTCGCTGTTGAAATTCGACGGCGGCAAGTAAGGTGGAAACGCGGAAATTATTTCGTCCTTATGCTGTAAAGCATAAGGATTTTTTATATTTACATGGAGGCGAAAGCTATGAAAATTACCTTGAAAGACGGCTCTTTTCTGGAGTTTGACAAGAAGATAACCGCAGGGGAGGCGGCAAAAAGCATTTCGGAAGGGCTTGCCCGCGCGGCTGTCTGCGCAAAAGTCGACGGTGTTTTAGTGGATTTATCGCACGAGATAGAGTCTGACTGCGAATTGCAGATAATCACGTTAAAAGACAAGGAAGGCTTGCAGGTTTACAGGCATACCTGTTCCCACGTTCTTGCGCAGGCGGTGAAAAATATTTTTCCCACCAGCAAGCTTGCGATAGGCCCCACCGTTGAGAATGGTTTTTATTACGACATCGAGTTCAAAACCCCCATCACTCAGCAGGATCTTGCCAAGATAGAAAACGAGATGAGAGAAATTATAAAAAGCGATCTTCCCATCGAGCGGCTTGTTTACGGCAAGCGCGACGCCGTGAAGATTTTTAAGGATTTTTCCGAGCCTTATAAAGTAGAGCTCATCAACGATTTGCCTGCGGGGAGCGTTATTTCTTTCTATAAGCAGGGTGATTTTATGGATCTGTGCCGCGGACCGCACCTTCCTTCCACGGGCAGAATAAAAGCGTTTAAACTTACGTCCGTCACGGGCGCTTACTGGCGCGGGGACGAAAAGAATAAAATGCTTACCCGCATTTACGGTACGGCGTTTGAAAAAAAATCCGAACTCGAGGAATATCTTGCCGCTCTCGAAGAAGCAAAAAAACGCGATCATAACAAGCTCGGCAGAGAACTCGGCATATTTCTGACAGAGGAAGTTGTCGGACAGGGGCTTCCCATTCTCGCACCCAAGGGCGCGAAAATCATGCAGATTCTCACCCGTTTTGTGGAAGACGAAGAAGAAAGACGCGGTTTCATGATAACCAAAACGCCATATATGGCAAAGCACGATCTGTACAGAATATCGGGACATTGGGATCATTACAGGGATAAAATGTTTATTTTAGGCGACGAAAACTCTCCCGACGCCATGGCTCTGCGGCCGATGACGTGCCCCTTCCAATATCAGGTATATAAAAACGGACTTAAAAGTTACCGCGATCTTCCGTGCAGATACAGCGAGACGGCAACTCTTTTCAGAAAAGAGGCCAGCGGTGAAATGCACGGGCTGATAAGGGTCAGACAGTTCACTCTTTCCGACGGGCATATAATATGCCGTCCAGAACAGGTCGAAAGCGAATTCAAGCGCTGTCTCGATCTCAGTTATTATTTCCTTGACTGTCTGGGAATGAAGGGAGACGTAACTTTCCGTTTCAGCAAACGCGGCAAAGGCAATAAAGATAAGTACATCGATAACGACAAGGCGTGGACAGAGACCGAAGCGCTGATGAAAAAAATTCTTGACGATATCGGTTTGGATTACGTCGAGGCCGACGACGAGGCGGCGTTCTACGGCCCTAAACTTGACGTGCAGGCGAAAAACGTATACGGCAAGGAAGATACTATCATCACTTTGCAGCTTGATTTTGCCGCAGCTCACAGCTTCGATATGACGTATATAGATGAAAACGGAGAAAAGCAATATCCGTTTGTAATTCACAGAAGTTCCATCGGCTGTTACGAGAGAACGATTGCCATGCTTATCGAAAAATACGCGGGAGCGTTTCCGCTGTGGATAAGCCCCGTTCAGGTGAAAGTTTTGAGCCTCACATCGAGGACTGCGGATTACGCCGACAAAATCGTAGCGGAACTTGCCGCCGCGGGACTTCGCGCCGAGGCAGACAATCGTAACGAAAAAATCGGTTATAAGATCAGGGAAGCGCAGCTTGAAAAAATTCCGTATATGTTTATCGTCGGGGATAAGGAAGCGGAGAACGGAACGGTGTCCGTAAGAAGCAGAAAAGAAGGCGATCTCGGAGCAATGGCTACGGAAGATATAATCGCTCGTCTTGCGGAAGAAGATAAGAGCAAAAAAGTCTGATTGAAAACTTGCGGCGGTTTTAATTAACCGCCGCAATTACATTGTAGCCTTTAGCGAAAAACAACCACCGCTTGGAGCGGTGGAATTAAAAATCATTAGATAAAAGAATCCTCCTATGATATAATTAAAGCAGGTTTGCCGACCGCAAAAAAAATCATAGGAGGATTTGTCAATGACTGACACAAATAGTTTATCACATTCAAAGTGGAATTGCAAATACCATATCGTATTTGCACCAAAATATCGTAGGCAAGTAATTTATTCAAAAATTAAAGTGGATATCGGGCAGATATTAAGAAAGTTATGCGAGATAAAGAAAGTAGAAATACTTGAAGCGAACGCTTGCCATGACCATATACATATGTTAGTAAAAATACCACCGAATTTAAGTGTTGCACAGTTTATGGGGTATTTAAAGGGCAAGAGTTCGCTGATGATATTCGACAGGCATGCAAACTTAAAATACAAGTATGGGAATAGGCATTTTTGGTGTAGAGGATATTACGTGGATACGGTAGGAAGAAACGAACAAAAGATAGCAGAGTACGTGAGAAATCAACTACAAGAAGATATAGCCGAAGACCAAATAAGCATGAAAGAATTTATAGACCCGTTCACGGGTGCTAAGGATTAAAGGGCAAAAAAGACAGCCACTTTAGTGGCTGCCTGTAAAATTGTTGCGGTTGGCAAACTGTTTCAGTACATCTTAAGATGTCCGCCGGTACTAGGCCCTTGAAGGGCTAGTGCATACCACCACTTGAAGTGGTGGTTTTGATTTAAAAGGCGCCTGTCCGCTCCGGATGATTTTCAGTTTCGGTTTTCCGCGATATATTTTGACGTGCATCGTCGGCGAAAGTTTTTTTCGGGGCATTGGTTAGCGTTCGCTTTTCATCATACAATAATTGTTTTATCTGTGCGCCCGCCGCGAAGTTCGCGGCGGGCGTAAGATATTAGGGTGAGTTTTTTAAATAAATTTTATTTTTATAAATTTATAAGTGCGGAAATTCTGATTTTACAAGTCGGTTTTGTCGTCGCGGGGCGTGCTCTTAAAACGTTTTTGCCGCGGCGCCGAGACTTTTTATCGGTTTTTTTATAAATTTCATCCGTGCGGCGCCGCCGAAACGGCTGACCGCTCCGGGACTGCCGGCATTATAAAATTTCTAACGTTCTGTATAAACGTTTTGTTGCGGCATGTCGTCTTATGCTCAAAACAAAAGGCGCAAAATAAAAGCGCCGCTTTTGCCGGGCGGCACTTCTTTAAAAATGCACGG
>CAUHGY010000063.1 GCA_959605945.1 uncultured Clostridia bacterium
CTGGGCTTTTCCGCCATGGTGACGTTTACCATAACGGCCGTTTCTCCGCACCGCACCACGCACGAACCGTTGGTCTGTTCGGCATATTTGCCGGTTTCGACAATGATCTCCTTTCCGCCGACAGTGGTCCTGAATTCTCTGTAATTCTGTGTCATTTCGTTCTCCTATTTCTAACTCTCGATATATTGAAAGGTCATGCTTCCCGCACGCCCGCAAATTACCGCCATTGTTCTGCAATGCGAAGCACGGCAAAATACGGCAAAGCTTGATCCCGCAGGCAAAATTTTATTGCCTTGATCAGCAAAACGCCGTTCCCGGTCTCATACGCGAAAATTAATCGACAACCGAAAATTTTCGCATCATACTAAACAAAACGAGGCGACAAGATTTATGCCGCCCGAAAAAATTTTTTTATTTTCTCAATTCCAATTCCGCGATAATCTTTCTGTACCTTTCAATATCTATTTCCTGCAAATATTTCAAAAGACCTCGCCGTTCGCCGACCATCTTCATAAGTCCGCGGCGGGAATGATTGTCATGTTTGTTCTGCGAGAGATGTTCGTTAAGATGGTTTATTCTCTCTGTAAGAAGCGCTATCTGCACTTCGGCTGAACCCGTGTCGCCTTCATGACGGGCATATTTTGCGATGATTTCAGATTTCTTTGCTTTGTCCATAACTTTTAACCTCCTGTTCTATGGAATAATTCGCTGTTGACAACGCAATGGGTGGAGAGCCGCAAAACCTTGCCAAAGCACCAAGCGTTTTAATTATACCAAATTTTAGTGTGATTGTAAACTGTTTTCAGCTAAAAAGTTTACGTTTTGCCGCCATAATGGCTTCGATTTTGTCTATATACGTCCTGACATCTTTCGGCGACGCCGCACGCTCTATTTTTTCGCACCCGTTCATTACCGCTTTGCTTATGGCGTTAGCGCCGCAAGCGACGTTAGAAGCAATTTCTTCCATCACGTCAATATTATAAACGCACTCTTTGCCCGGTCTGGAATAGCCCACGTTTTCAAGATTTCCCGCCATATATTTCTGGCGGTAAAGATAGTACGGATTATACCCTTTCGCAACGAGTTTATTCTCCGCATAACCTACCATTTCGGAAACTTCGCCTTCGGGCAGTCGCGAAACGCTTTCCGCAAGATAAGAGCCGCGCTTGACGCACAGCGTATGCACCGTCACGTTATCCGGCGAAAGCTCCGCCGCCCTGTCAAGGCTGTAAGCAAAATCGGAAAAACTTTCGCCGGGGAGTCCGGCTATAAGATCCATATTGGTGATGAAATCGGCTTTCGCGAGCATGAACTTTTCTTCTGTTTCGCAAGAAGTATGATTGCGCCCTAAAAGCTTAAGCGTCTTATCGTTGAAAGTTTGCGGATTTATGCACACGCGCGTGACCCCGTGGTCTTTGAACAGCTGCAAATATTCCGCGGATATGGCGTCGGGTCTGCCCGCCTCGACGGTAAATTCAACGCCGTTATTTATTTTGTCGGTTTCATTTAAAATCTTTTCCAGCATCCTGACGGGCAGCGCCACGGGAGTACCCCCGCCTATATATATACTGCGAAGTTTTTTTATAAACTCCGCGCTTTCCCGTATCTCTCTGACCAGCGTATCGACATATAAATCCACATATTTTTCCGCACCCTTGATATCTGCGCTGATAAACGAACAGTACCTGCAGCGCGAAGGACAGAAAGGAACAAAAATAAAAAAATCGGTATTGGAATCGTCCTTAACGTATATATTTTTCTGACTTTCGAGAACAGCTTTCGTGAGCGCGGTTTTTTCGGCGGAAACTTTCATCGTTTCAGTGAAAAAATCTTCGAACTCACCCCTTTCTTCCATGCTCTGATAGGCAAGTTTCGTAGGCCGTATACCCGTCAGTGCGCCCCACGGCATTGTCTTTCCGAGATAGAGCGAAAGAGCTTTGTAAAGAGAAAGTTTAGCATATCTTTTTACATATCGCTTGTGCTTCAAAGGGTCGTCCGATTTCTCTACAAGGTTGCCGTAAGCATAGCTTTTTCCGTTTATGACGACGGTATTGACAAGTCGGTCGTTTTTCTCGGCAAACAGGTGACGAACGCTGAGCTCTGAGGCTCCGTCGAACATATTTATAACTTCTTTAAGTTCGCTTTCGCAAAACTTCAGATCTGTATTAATCATAATCGATAAACTTATTGTATTTTCTTTCGTAATCGAGAGTTGTAAATTCTTCGTGTCCGGGATACACGGCATAATCGCCGTCAAGAGCAAAAAGTTTCTTTACCGAATCGACGAGATCCTTTCTGCAGCCTGTTTTAAAATCCGTTCTTCCGACAGAAAGTTTAAAAAGCGTGTCGCCCGTAAACAGCGCTTTTCCTACGATAAAACACGCAGAACCGTCGGTATGACCGGGCGTCAGCAAGGTTTCGACCGTTATGCCTTCAACATTCAACGTCTCGCCGTCGCCGAAGGTATAATCGGGTGTCAGCTTATCGAAATGTCTGCCGAAATCCCCTGCAAGATTTTCGTCATTCTGAAGTTTCGGCGCGTCGATACGGCTTATATAAATTTTTGCGCCGTCGTCCTGTAACTTTTTGGCATTGCCGGCATGGTCGAAATGCGCGTGCGTGAGCAGAACGGCTTTCACTTTGACGCCGCAGCGCTCTTCGGTCTGTTTTATAAGTTTATAGTTCTCGCCTCCGTCGATAACGACCGCGGCGGAAGTCTGTTCGTTTACAAGAAAATAGGTATTAACCCTTAAAGGTCCGGATGATAAATGAAGTATTTTCATTAAGTGGTCGTCCTGAAAACGTCAATTATTTTTTGTTCCTGTTTGAGTTTGGCAATAAGATTGTTGAGCTCGTCTTTGCTGTTTAAGCGGATATTGAACTCGACAATCGCCTGTTTTGTGCGGCTGTCCGTTCTGCCGTTTGTAGAAACTATGTGAAGTTTCAGTTGGGCGACAGCGGCGGCAACCGCCGTAAGTATGCCCACCTGTTCGGTCCCTATGACTTTTATACCGGCATTATAAGCGGTTTCTTCGGATCTGCCCGACCAGCTCACTTCGATAAGCCTGTCTTTATCTGCCTGTTTTAAATTCGGGCAGTCGCTTCTGTGAACGGTAACACCGTGCCCGCGCGATATAAAACCGATTATTTCATCGCCAGGAACAGGATTGCAGCAGCCGGCAAATCTGACGAGTATTCCACTCATTCCTTTGACGATTACGCCGCTGCCGCTATTTTCCTTTGTTTTGAAAAATTTTGTAATTTCCGTCTGCGGCTGTGATTTTCTGTAATAGTCGATAAGTTTGATTATTACCTGATTGCATGAAACCGCACCGTAGCCTATCGATGCAAACATCTCCTCCTGATTGGAAAAAGACATTCTTGCAGACAATCTCACAAACGACGTCTCGGTGAGCAGATCGCTGAGAGCAAAACCCCTGCGTTTCGCTTCCGCCTCAAGCATGGCTTTGCCGGTTTTGGCGTTCTCCTCTTTCATTTCGCGTTTAAAAAATTGCTTGATTTTGACGCGGGCGCTTGAACTTTTGACGATTTTAAGCCAATCCCAAGACGGACCTTTTGAATTTTGCGAAGTTATTATCTCCACAACGTCGCCGACCTGCAGAACGGTGTTCAACGGAACCATTTTCGAGTTGACTTTTGCCCCGACGCACTTATTGCCGACAGCCGAATGTATGCTGTAGGCAAAATCCAGCGGAGTTGCATCTTTCGGAAGGCTTATAACGTCTCCGTTAGGGGTAAACACCAGCACTTCGCTGCTGTAAATGTCGCCTTTGAGGCTATTTAAAAACTCCTTGCTGTCTTTTAAGCCCCCCTGCCATTCCATTACTTCCCTTATCCAGTTCAGCCGCGAATCGAAATCGTCTTCTTCCTTCTTGTTTTCCTTGTATTTCCAATGCGCGGCAATACCGTATTCGGCGGCATGGTTCATCTCGTAAGTGCGTATTTGTATTTCGAAAATTCTGCCGTAATTGGTTACGACCGTCGTATGCAGCGAACGATACATGTTCGGTTTGGGGGTTGCTATATAGTCCTTTATTCTTCCGGGAACGGGTTTCCACTTGTGGTGTATCTTACCGAAAATCTCATAACACTCGTCAACGGTGTTGACTATGACGCGTAAAGCCACCAGATCGTAAATCTGGTCGAGCGTTTTATGACGCTCTTTCATTTTGCGGTAAATGCTGTAAAGATGCTTTCTTCTGCCGAACACTTCGCCTTGAATATTGGAACCGGCGAGCATCTCTTTGACTTCCTGAACAACGTGTTCGATGAGAGCTGTGTTTTCTTTAAGCCTCTCGTCTATGTTTGTGGATAAATACTCGTAAAAATCGGGTTCGAGATATTTGAGACACAGATCCTCGAGTTCACACTTGATCTGAGAAATACCCAACCTGTCTGCAAGCGGCGCGAACACGTCGAGAGTCTCTCTCGCCATGCGCTGCTGGCGTTCTACCGACAGAAAATTGAGCGAACGCATATTATGCAGTCTGTCTGCGAGTTTTATTATGATAACGCGGATGTCTTTCGCCATAGCCACAAAAATTTTGCGAAAGTTTTCCGCCTGCTCTTCTTCCTGAGAGGTAAATTCTATTTTTTCGAGCTTGGTAACTCCGACGACCAGTTCGAGGACCTCGTCGCCGAATTCTTTCTTGATATCCCCCTCCGAAACGGGAGTATCTTCGATAACGTCGTGCAAAAATGCAGCGGCAACCGTCGCGGCATCCAGCCCCAAGTCGACAAGAATCTGAGCAACGGCGCAAGGGTGCGTAAAATACTCCTCTCCCGACGCGCGTTTCTGATTGGAGTGGGCTTTTTTGGCAAATTCATAGGCTTTTCTGCAAAGCAACAGATCTTTGCCCTGATATGCGTTTTCAAGACTTTCTAATATATCTGCCATGTTAACCTTTATACCCTTTTATCTGTAACATTTTACTATATATGCGTGAATTTGTCAATGCGTTCTTAACGTTCGGACGCTGTCTGAGAACGCCGCTTTCAACGCAAAATATGCCCAGTTCAAGCATGATTTCGCATACGAAAACAAATTGAAAACCGTTTTCGGTCGGCTTGTGCCTGCAGTAAAAGGCCGCACTGTCCGTAAACTCTCTGCCTTTGAAATGCCTCAGAATTTCATAAACTTCGGCAATATCGGTTCTGTCCGTCGAAACCGACTCGGAGCCGTCGCATCTGTCTGCATCCGCAATACAGCACGGTATAGATTTGAATACCGAAAGCGGCCGATCGAGATAAACAATTCTCTCCCAACCGTCCGGAGGCGCCGTCAAGGACACCACCGCGCAGTCGGCATAATTTTCGGTTTCCGGCATAAAAAAACTCAACGGAAGATTATTCAAAAAACTGAATTTCCGATATGTATCGGGTCGGTCAAAAACGTAAACGGTGCCGAATCGTTCCTCCTGAGAGAAGTTGTTATCGGCAAGCGCCGCCATGTATTCTTTTTCACCAGCAACCGCACAGCCGTCCGAAAGCAGTTTTTTAAGTTCGTTGCGAAAAACAAACAGGCGGGCATCATTCTCATAAGACAGCGGCACCACCGCTTTGACATAACCTTTAAGATACTCCCTACCGCGAAAGACCGAGAGATTGGGTTCGAATACCACTCGTTTTTTAATGTCTGTTTCCAGCAGACGTGCGTTGCCGCCGCCGTTAAAATCAAGCAGCTCGATTGCCGCCGTTCTGAAAGAAAAATGCGCCGACCCCGCTTTTATGGGAGAAGATTTCACCGAGCCGGTTTCCGTCGTAAAATAAGGTCTTCTGTTCCCGACGCCGAACGGTTCGAGTTTTTCGATTTCTTTTGCAAATCGCAGCGAAAACTCGCCTTCGACGTTCCATTCGGCATATATTTTTCTGCATATATCGATTTTTCCGTACCTTGTGCGGATAAAATCGTTCAAGCGCCTTTTCAGCAGTTCGAAATTGTCTTTTTTCACCCCCACGCCCGCAGCCTGCGAATGACCGCCGAACCCGACAAGAATATCCTGCGCCGAAGATATTATCTCGAAAACGTTAATTCCGTCCACGCTTCTCGCCGAACCTTTCAATATTCCGTCGTGTTCGGCAAAAACTATCACGGGACGGCCGAAATCTTCGGTAAGCCGCGCGGCGACTATTCCTACAAAACCCGCACGCCAGTTTTCGTCGTAAACGAGAATTATTTCATCCCTGTATGTTCCTTCAAGCCTGATTTTCCGCTTGGCAGTGCGATAGATTAAGTCGCATTCGGCCTGGCGTGCCAAATTATATTCATTAAGCTTAACCGAAAGATCGAAACATTCCGTTTCGTTTTTGCTTTTAAAAAGGCTGAGAGCGACTGCGGCATTTCCCATTCTGCCGCCGGCATTGATGCGCGGCGCGAGCACAAACGAAAGCGTCTGCGCGGTAACCTGCTTTTGATTTTCGCCGAGAAGATATTTAAAGCACGGACGAACGGAAGGCGAATTGATCAGTTTAAGCCCTTCAACGATGATATCTCTGTTTTCTCCGACAAGATCCATGCTGTCGGCAACGGTTGCAAGAGCGGCAAAATCCAACAGTCCGTCTGCTTTATCGCCTATGAGCGCCGCTGCTAGTTTATAAGCGACGCCTGCGCCGCAAAGCCCCGAGAAAGGATAGCGTTCGCCTTTTACTTTGGGATTTATGACCAAACAATCCGGAAGAATTTCGGGAGGCTCGTGATGATCCGTAACTATGACGTCTATGCCGAGCTCTTTTATTCTGTCTATTTTTTCTCTATCGCTTATGCCGCAGTCTACGGTAACGATCAGATCTATCGGCTTTTCCGCATGAAATTTTTTAATTATTTCTTCGTTAAGCCCATACCCGTCGTCACGCTCGGGCACAGCTGTTCGCGCCTTGATACCGAGGCTTTCGAACGCATAATAAAGAATTGACGTGGCACAAAGTCCGTCGGCATCGTAATCGCCGAATATAAGAATGTTTTCGCGGTTTTCTGCTGCCTTGCGTATCCTTTCAACCGCCTGCGGAATGTTTAAAAACAAGAACGGATTATGAAAATTCTTCTTGCCTGCATCGAAAAACTTCACGGCTTTCGGAAGAGTATCTATCCCACGGCGATATAAAAGCGTTGCGGTATCGAAAAGAATACCGCATCCGTCTGCAATTTTCTTAATTGCGGCAATATCTGCGCCGCATGGTTTTTCGCCGTAAATAATTTTCATAAGTTACCTAACAAATTAGGCGGGATGTTTTCCCGCCTAAAAATTTCTTGATAGATGTTTTGTTTATTCTGCCGGTTTTTCCTCTTTGGCGGCATGTTTCTGAGAATCTTTTTTCAGACCCGACCATATAAGCGCCGTAAAAGAAAACGCGGCGAAAGTTGCGGTAATATCCGCCAGAATAAGCTGTGCGCCGAGAATTTTAAGGTAAACCGGAGCTATCGCGATAAGCAATATCGCCGCAACGGCAAGCCCGCCGGATACAAGACAGAGTCTCAGCCAAGAGACCGCCGTTGCCTTATCTCCTATTTCCCTGAACGACAGTTTTGCATTGCCTGCTTTTTTTGTTTCTTCGCCCATTCTCGAAACAAGCCCCGATGCGAGCGCTGCGCCGAGAACCGCCGCAAGAACGAAAACCGCGTTGACGAAAGGATACGCCGGGATACGCGTCAGTCCCATCATCGCAAAAAACAAAAGTGCGGAAATTACGGATACTGCCAAAACGCTAATTGCTCTGGCAAGTTTTTCCATAAAGAACATATACACGAATATTGCGACCGCCGCAATGCCCAATGCCAGCATGATCCAGCCGAACTGCGAATCGAAAATATTCTTGGTTCCGTCATAGGAGCACGTAACTTCCAACCCGTCCAAAACCGGTTTTTCGGCAAGAGCCGCTTCGACAGCCGTTTTCAATTCCTCCACATTCAGTTTGACATCGCCGTTGAACTTATATATCAATGTTCTGCCTTCGCCGACTTCCTGAAAAGCATATCCCGCGGGTTTAATGTTATTTTCCGAAAGATATTCGTCGGAAGCCTGTTTCATGATTTCCGATGCATCCTGAATATTCTGCGAAACGCTGACGCTCAAAGAATAACTGTCTTTATAATCTACGGTCTGCCCGTATCCGAACACACCGAAAAGAACTATTCCCGCAACGAGTATCACCGCAGTGATCACCGCCCAGATTTTAAATTTGCCCGTAACGCTGAATTTCATGATTATACCTCCGCCCTTTTAAGAGTAAAAAATCTTTCGGGATTTTTGGTAAGCGGAAGAATGAGACTTAAAAACATTCTCGTAAACACCGCATCGGCAATAAACGAAACCACAACTCCGATACCGAACGTAATAGCAAAACACTGCAGCGCGCCGCCCGTGAATGCAAACAGCAGAATTGCAACCACCCCCGAAATGACGTGAACGTTGAGTATGGGTCTGAAAGCACGCCTGTCCCCCGCTTTAACAGCCGCTTTGACAGTCTTACCGCCTGCAAATTCTTCTCTGATGCGGGATATCGTCATAGCGAGTCCGTCGATGCAGATGACGGCGGCAAAAATTATTCCTATAACGCCCGGCACCGAAAGAACTATTCCCGGAACGGCGACAAGCATGGCTATTTCAATCAGGAAAAACAGTATGAATGAAAGAGCCGCAATAATTCCGTACCCCTTGAAAAGCAGAATAAACACAAGCATCGCAAGCACCGCAAAAACAGCGACGGAAATAAAAAGATAAGCAGCGGTGTTTGTTCCGAATAACGGGGTTATCGCTTCAGGATCGGAAAGATCGTATTTATAGGCGAGTCCGCCCGTCCTGATCTGCAGAGCCGTCTGCCTGGCATTTGATTCGCTCTGCGTCTGAATATATACGGTTTTATCCACAATGCTGGCAGTAGTTATCTGAGCGTTCAGAATCGTATTGTCGCCGAGCGTGATTTTAAGATAATATCCGGAAGAAGAACTTTCGTCGTCCTCGGAAGACGATGCAGACTCGATTGCGTCTACAAGCGTATTGTAACCGTAATCGGTAAATACTACCGATACCTGATATATTGTAGTTTCCCCGTCCACATACGAACCTAAATATTGCGAATCTCTTATAGCGGGTTCTTCGTTCATTATCTCTTCGGTGGGATCGCTCGACGTGCCGCCGAAAAACTTTATCTCGCCGTATGCGGTAACGGCCGCTATGTCCGAAGCTAAAGAATCTGTTGTTTTGGTTTCTATTCTTATAGAATAATCATCTATACCCTCTTCGGTGGAATTGAGCGCCGTAATTTTATAAGACTTATAGCCGAGCGCGTTCAATCGATCGGATAATGTATGCATAACCTCATCGATGTCGATTTCATCCTCTTCGTTATCGTCGGCAAGCGTAAGCGTATATGCCGTGCCGCCCTCGATGTCGTAATCGAGATCGACCGCGCCGAGTATGGAATTATAATCATAAATCCCGTACGAGAAACGGACGAAAGTCATCACCAAGAGCGCAGCCATCAGCACGCTTATGATAGACAAAAGAGTAATTGCCTTTCCCTTCTTCATTTTTGCCTCCGAATATATAGAGCGTAAGCTCCAGCCCGGAAAAAACTCCCAAGCCTGTATTTTTAATTATATATCATAACACCGCTTTCGGTCAATAGATTAAACGAAAATTTTCAAAAAAACCTTATTGTTTTGACGATTTTTCCCGTTATCCCGACGTTTTCGGCCGTGCAGAACGCGCGTTATGCTTTATCTGATCTGCTCTCAGAATAAATATGAAGGGCGCATTCCATTCTCGCTTTCATCATATCGCATGTTATGTCGTACGGAACGTTTATGTCTCCGTTGAAATTGGCATTATTTGCCGCGCATCCGCCACTGCAATGATATTTTGCAAAACAGTCTTTGCACTTTTCCTTGGTGTACAGACTTGCGTTTTTAAATTTTGAGCGAATGTTATCGTCGAGTTTGCCCGTAAACACATCGCCCATCTTATACGCCGGATTAGATGCAAACTGATGGCAGGGATAAATATCGCCGTTCGGAGTCACCGAAAAATATTCGTTGCCCGCACCGCAGGCGGAAATGCGCTTTTTCAGGCATACTCCGCTTTCGAGATCGATGTTGAAATGGAAAAAATTAAATAATTTTTCGCCATTCTTTTTTCTTTCGAGATAAATGCGCGAAAGTTTCCTGTATTCTTCGCGTATGGCAGGAAGTTCTTTCTTGCCGATATAAAGCTCGTCGTTTTCATCTAAAACCACGGGTTCAAGCGAAATCTGATCCAGCCCCATGTCTGCAAGAGCGATAACATCATTGGCAAAATCTATATTTCTGTTGGTAAAAGTACCGCGGACATAATAATGCCTGTCCCCGCGCTTTTTCACGAATTTTTTTATATTATCTATAATAACTTCGTAACTTCCTTTGCCGTTTACGGTCTGCCGCACGCCGTCATGAACTTCTTTTCTGCCGTCTACGCTTAACACGACGTTTTCCATCTCTCTGTTCAGATAATCGGCTGTTTCGTCGTCTAAAAGAACTCCGTTGGTAGTCAGCGTAAAAAGAAAAGTTTTGCCGGCCTTCTTTGCTTCCGCCTTGGCGTAATCGACCGTTTGCTTGACCACGCCGAGATTCATCAGCGGTTCTCCGCCGAAAAAATCCATTTCGAGTATTTTACGGTTTCCGCTGTTGCTTATGAGAAAATCGACCGCGCGCTTTGCAACTTCGAAAGACATATATTCCGCTTTGCCCTTATATTTACCCTTTCCCGCAAAACAATATTTGCAGCTCAGATTACAATCGTGGCAGATATGCAGACACAGCGCTTTCACGAGATCGCTTTTTACGGGTATTTCACGTTTTTCGGAAGTAAAAAGCAACCCGTTCTTTTTAAGTTCTTTAATCTCTTCTTCAATTTCTTTGACG
>CAUHGY010000064.1 GCA_959605945.1 uncultured Clostridia bacterium
CATTCAAGCCAGTTTTCGGGATAGCGGAAGTCATAAGTGCTGGTTACGGTACGCGCATACTTTATGCCTGCAGCGGCAAGATTATCTGCAACCTGCCGGTTATAACTGCCGTTTGCATATGCCATGCCTTTTATTATTCTGCCGAATGTTTTTTCAAGAGCTTCGCGGTCTTTAAGAATATCATACATACCGTGCGCGGCATCCAGAAACCCCAGCGATTTATGTTTGAAACCGTGCAACGCTATTTCGTGCTTTCCGTCGCCCAAAATTTTTAACGTCTGTTCCGCGGTGGCGGTGCGTGAATTTTCCTTTTCGGCAAAAAGACCGCCGTTTAAATTAAACGTAGCTTTTGCCCCGTATTTGTCGAACATATCTTTCAAGCGGAAATTAAAGACCACATCGTCATCGTAACTGAACGTTACGGCTTTTTTCTTAAACCCCGGATAACGCAAAAAAACTGTTGTGACATTCATTTCTATAACTCCCAATCATAAATAATTAATTCTGTTCAGCGTTTGCGGCGACCTTATATCCGAAACAAACCGTTTTTTTAAACAATATTCAGGGCGATGCGAATATTTTTACCTGCCGCCGTTATCTGCCGAATACGGCTTTATTTTATCACTGATTTGCCGCCGGGTCAATATTAATAAACAAATATTCTTAAATTTTTTATTTTTTCCATTTTGCACATAACCGTTCTCATTTAATCAGCCCTTATATCAGAAAAATTGCGCAACGTCTGCTATATCTTCGAAAAAAATTCTGTTTCCGTCCACATCTATATATTTATACGCACCGCTTATCCCCGTAACCGTTCCGCTTGCGTCGATATACCTGCCGCGGCAATAATAAGTGACGTTCACGGCGTCGCCTTTGCGTATTTTAAAAAGCGCACGGGAAAGTTTAGCCGCGGCTTCTTCGGCAAGCTCGCGCTTGCCGACCAGAAGCCTGCGCTCTTCACGGCGGCGCAGTTCTTCCTTGAAACCTTTAAGCGCATCGAACGGCATAAATTGCTTGGCGCGGTCCTGTCTATTCACCGTTATGTCCTCCGATAAGTTTGTTCCGAGCGAGCGCCGTGGCGCCGTCAAGCAGATCCGAACAACGCAGCACGGCGTTTTTACCGTATTTATTTTTGACGGCAAGCTCTGCTTTCATTGCGGCTTTTTCCCTGTCTATGGCGGTAAAATCTGTAAACAGATCATACCCTTCGAAACACTCGTCCATTACGTTGTTGAAAGTGATTCCCAATCTGCGTATGGGACAGGTCCTGTCGGCGCAGTTTTCAAAAAGCTTCATCGCGTAATTTTTGATCACAGTATAAACATTGGTGCTTTCCGCCATGCGCGCACTGCCGCTCGACGGCGGCAAAGAATTAGCGGAATATCCGATAAAAACCGTCATGCTTTTAGTTATCAGTCTGCGGCGCATAAGTTCCTGACAGCCGCTTAAAACCATTTCCGAAAATACTATCGCTGCCTTGTCGAAAGAATAATCCTGAAACAGTATCTGCGACGACGACACCGAACGGCTTTTGCTTTTATAGCCCTTAATATCAGCCATAGTACAGCTTTCCCTGCCGTAAGCATGGTCGATAAGAAGTTCGGCGTTTATCCCGAAAATTTTATATAAAGATTCGGGTGAAGTTTCGGCAATGCCGCGCATATCGAATATGCCGCGCTTTGCAAGCCTGCCGCTTATCCCTTTTGAAATCTGCCAGAAATCCGTCAGCGGTTTATGGTCCCACAACGTATCAATATACTTCTTTTCATCGAGAACGCCTATATGCGACGGCGAATGTTTTGCCGTTATATCGAGAGCAACTTTCGCAAGATACAGATTTGTTCCCACCCCTGCCGACGCGGGTATTCCCTTTTCGGCGTAAATTCTGCCGAGCAAACGTTTTGCAAGCGATTCGGCATCCGTGCGGTAACATTTAAGATAATCGGTAACGTCTATAAACGATTCGTCTATCGAATAAACATGAATGTCATCGGGGGAAAACAAATCGAGATATATATCGTATATATCGGCGGCATACTCGATATATTTCTTCATGCGCGGCTTTGCGATAATATATTTCATTCCTTTCGGTATTTCGAAAAGACGGCAGCGGTTTTTCACGCCCAGCGCCTTCATTTTCGGCGTCACCGCAAGACAGAGCGCGCCTTTCCCGCGCGATTCGTCAGCCACAACAAGATTGGTATCGAGCGGATTCAATCCTCTTTCCGCACATTCAACCGAAGCAAAAAACGATTTCATATCTATACAAAAATAAGTGCGCATTCTTACATACCTCGAGTTTGCGAACATTTGTTTGTGTTGAAATTATATCATTGCTTTTTTAAGCTGTCAAAGAATATTGCGCAATTTTAAGATGTAGTTTTTGCCTGAATATGTATATTTTGCCAAAAAATCAATACCGAATAAACATTGCAGAAAATGCCGTCATTGTCGTCCGGCAATTGTGCCGTGCGGTTAACCGCGCCGCGGCAAAAGATGCGGATTTCACCGCGGAAAGACATCCGCTGACCGAACGGCCGATTAAATTACAGCCGTCTATGAAAAACGCAGAAAAGTGCAGATTTTACGGGGTAATTTTATTTTCTGCAAAAAAATATAGAACAAAAAAATTTAATTTTACACAAAGCGCAAAAATCACTGCGGCGGCGCAAAATTGCGCCGCCGCAGACATGTGACAAATAAACTTTCCCGCGTAACTTTAATTTTTAAGCCGCAAAATATTCAAAAACATAATCGGGAACTTAATTTTCGCATTCCTCTTTTATGAAAGCTATCACTCCCGAAGACCAGCCGTGACAAAAACTGTGGCGATGCCCGACATAGCAATACCCGCCGAAATCGGCGTGTATATCTTTTTCGCCGTCCTTGGGGAATGCATCGATGCGGCTTGCCTTTTCCGTCCAGTCGATATCGAAATCTTCCCAAAAAGACGTTGCCCCCACATCGAGCATTGCGCCGTAATATTCTTTCATCATCTCAACGGCCTTTTCTCTGTTGAAAGACGCAACGGCTTTTAAAATATAATAGCTCATGAAAGTAGACATTCCCTTTGCCCCGCCATCGACAAGCCTGGTTTTATCGTCCTCGTCAAGCCCGACGGCAAAATATTTAAGCGCCGTAACCTGTTTGCTTTTTTCCGGAGTTATAGCGATTTTCAATAACTTTTCAAGCAGTCTGCGGGCAACCGAAGAATCACGGCCGAACTTATCCAAAAGTTCCGCCGCTTTTTTAGCCGCTATTATGTTAATGGCGCGCACTCCGTGTTTTTCGTCAGGAGAACCGCTTGTAGGCCAATCCACAAAATAAGCGGGATAATCAAGTTCGCCGTTATCTTTGACGCAGCCGTCAAGCCGGCGCACGAGAGCCTGCATATAGTCAAGCTGTTTTTCCGCATAATCATAAGCACCCGTCAAACGGGCATAATCCGCTACTATTATAATCCACCACATGGAATACATGGGATAACGGTTCATCCAACCAGGAAGCGGGGTCTGATCGCGCACGAAGTCCATCGAGCGCTCTACTTCCGCCGTTCTGCCGTAAAGCGCTGTGAGGGCAAGCATTTCGGGATGCATATCGCCTATCCATACCAGACGGTCGCGCTTTATACCGTCCCAAACATAACCGCCCGCCGAACACAGATCTATGGTGCGCCTGGCCGTCTTGAAAATTTCGGCAATCCTTTTATCCTTTCCGCCGTAAATATAACGCGCACGTTTTGAAAGCATTTCGTTGGTACCCAAAATACTTTTTATTTCCGCTTTACCGAAAAAATCGACGCGCAAGAATCTGTAACCGGTCTGTCCGAAAGTCATATCCGAATATCTCGGCAAAACAACGGTAAAATCACGCAGAGAATGGTCGTTTGTGGCGTTGGTTTTTCCGCCGATTTCGGCACATGTTTCGCTTAAAGATTCTCCGAAACGCAATCTCGCTTGAACGTCGTCAGACTGAAAGGTCAAAATTCTGGCGCCGCCGTTCATTTCTTTGCCGAAGTCGAGAATAATGTAGCCCCCTTCGAAAACGGTTGTATCGATTTCCGAAAGCCCTATCTGCAAAGGCTTTCTTTTAAGCAGATTGTTTGCCCCTTCTGCCCCGGCACAGCATATTATCTTCTCCGGATAAACATATTTAATCATAATAATTCCTTTAAAAACGGCGGAACTGCTTTTTTGCTCCGCCGTTATATTGTAACACATGAAATATAATTTTCAAAGTATTTTTAAAAATTACTCCCGACCGTAATGATATTTTTTTCTATTCGCAACTATAAAAGAAATTGATACAACGCATGCAAGCGTTTCTGCGGCAGTTATGGCAAACCACACGCCGTTGACGCCGAATATGAGCGGCATAATAAGCACGCACGACGCCTGAAAAACAAGCGACCGCATAAAAGAAATTGCCGCAGATACCGCGCCGTTGTTGAGAGCTGTGAAAAAACCCGATGCAAAGATGCTGATGCCCGAAAGCAGAAAACAGAACGAACACAGCCGGAACGAATAAACGGTGAGTTCGAAAAGTTCCGGATCGTATCCGACGAAAAGTTTCCCCAACGGCACGGCAAGCGCCTGTGCAAGCCCTGTCAAGACGACGCCCGCGCAGCCCATCAGCAACATGCTTTTTTTGAAAACGTTCCGCAGTTCGCCATGGTTCTGCGCTCCGTAATTATACCCTATCACCGGCGCACATCCTACACAGTAACCTATTTCCATGGCTATGAACGCAAATTGCACGTACATAAGCACGCCGTATGCAGAAACGCCGTTTTCACCGAGAAATTTCATCAGTTGAAGATTATACAGCATTCCTACCACCGACGAAGAAACCGAATTCATCAGTTCGGAAGAGCCGTTGATGCATGCCTGCAATATGGGTTTGAACGAGAGCCCGGTTTTCGTCAGCCTCAAAAGACTGCTGTTGGGGCACATAAAATACACCATAGGCACCAATCCGCCCACGCTCTGCCCGATACCGGTGGCAACCGCGGCGCCCACAAGCCCCCATTTGAAGACAACAATAAACAAAGCATCAAGAACAATGTTGGTACATCCTGCGGCGAGAGTTATTATAAGACCCAATTTAGGTTTTTCCGCTGCAGCAAGAAAACTCTGCGCGACGTTCTGCAACATGAACACGGTGACGAACGAATTGACTATGGTGCCGTAAAGCACGCAATAATCTATCATGTCTTCGGTTGCGCCCAAAAGATACGCCACAGGACGCATCAGCGCTATTCCCGCGCCGGTGACGATAAGTCCCGAGATCACGGTGAAAATAACCATCATGGAAAAGGTTTTGTTTGCCTTTTCTTTCTCGCCCTCTCCCAGAAGTTTTGTCACCAGCGCCGTGCCGCCGGTACCTACCATAAAGCCGATGCCGCCGAGAATCATAATAAACGGCATGATGAGATTTATGGAAGCAAACGGCGTTTTTCCAACGAAGTTGGAAACAAAAAGTCCGTCCACAACCCCGTAAATTGACATAAAAAGCATCATCATCATGCTCGGAAAGACAAATTTTAAAAGTTTTTTATATGTAAAATGATCGGATAATTTTATTCTCATAAACCTTTTCTGTCAAAAAAAATCTGTGCAAACCGTGCTGCAGGCGCCACCATATTTTTTATCTCGGCGCCGGTAGTGTTAATCATCAGTTCGTATCCGTGTTTTTCTCCCCAGGCGTGCGGCGAAAACAGTTCGTTTACATGTTTTCTCACACGATCGATATTTTTTATTTTTTTCTCAATTTCTCTGTCGGTAAAATTTTCGCCGTCCGCCACACGGCTTTTGCACCGTTCTATTCTCGACCGCATATCGGCATAAACAAATATGCGGAATGGGCTGTGTTCAAAAAGCACCGCATCGGCGCCGCGACCTATGACTACACAATTACCTTTTTCGGCAAGTTTTTTTATTATTCCGTGCTGAACGGCAATAAGCATTGCCGCGTCGTCTTTATAAAACGCGTGTCCGAAAGAGTGCGCATAAGTTATCGGCATGCCGAGAGTTAACGGATTTTCCGAAAGTTTTCTGTCGAGATAATCTTTGTCGAGCGCCGTTTCTTTGGCAAGTTTTTCGGTAATTTCGCCGTCGATATAATTAAAACCCATGGCATCTGCAAGCCTTTTTCCGAGCTCTCTGCCGCCGCTGCCGAACTCGCGGCTGATAGTTATGATTTTCATTTCACACTCCCTTCGTTTTAACTTAAAGAGCCGAATAAGACTTAAACCAAATCTTATCCGGCTCAACGTTTATTCGTCAGCCCTCTGACCGTCGAAACGTATATTAACATATAATTAAACAATTGTCAACGGCGCAGCAAAAAATTTTTTTATATTTTTTAAAGACTATTTCTTTAATCTTCCAATAAGGCGATCAGCCGATTTCGTTAAAATTTCCTATAACAGTTCCGCCGTTATGATCGCAGCTCACTCCTCCCGTATTGAAATCTGCCGTGAGAGCAGTGTTCTCCCCGTCCTTAATAACGCCTGCCTCATCGCGCAATGCATGCTTAAAAGTTATGC
Source organism: uncultured Clostridia bacterium (assembly GCA_959605945.1). Lineage (GTDB taxonomy): Bacteria > Bacillota > Clostridia > Christensenellales > Borkfalkiaceae > UBA1259. The sequence continues at coordinate 6,551 of CAUHGY010000064.1, forward strand.
CCGATATATACGTTCTGCCGTCATCCGACAGCTTCTTCAGGAACCCGAACATATTCAACACGCCGATATTCGCTTCGGCGCTGCCGCATTCCTGCCCCGGAGCGGAATACAATACAGCCGTTCTCATCGTGTCTGCAGGGTAAGCGTACCGATTATACGACGCCTTCATATACAGTCTCGCATAATCGCTGTCGGAATACGGGCGCATATACAACGCAAACTCCCACTCGCCTGACCCCTGATAAGTATTTTCGAAAGTTAAATCCAACATTGCGCTCAATCCGTATTGAGCCTGCGCTTCATCACTTTGCCCGTGTTTTGTTATGACATGCATGTGCGGCAAGGAATTCCATCCTCCTGCGTCAGCGGCTATATAAAGGCCCGAAACATCAAGGCCGACTGCCGTCATTTTCAGTTGCGTCACATCAAGTTCCACCGCCGACGGTGTCATATCCGGCATATTGAACAGCAAACTGCCCGTATTGAAAGACACCTGATTGTTCGGGTCGTCGTCTATGGTGGCATATGCCGGCAAAATAATGCGCAGCGAATATTCGGGATAAGACGACCACTCGTTTGCCAGAAAATCGGTAGGCAAAGTTATCTTTTCCGTCCCGACGGCCTCTCCCGAAGCCGCGTTATATACCGTGCATTCTTCCTCGTAAGGATAAGTTATATCGGCGGTGCTGCCCGCCCAGACATCGTCGCTCGCACCGACAAGAACATATCCCATGAGATTTATCCATCCGCTGTCGAAAGCGACTATGTTTGTTCTTGAAAGATCAAGAATCACTATAAGTCCGCTGACGCTTTCGCAGGCGGAACTTCCGTTCTCATATCGCATATAACGCACCATCGGCGTTCTGTTGCAGGGATTTCCGTCCTTGTCAATGCGGCCCATCAGCACTTCGTGCATTTTTATTGCATCGGCTTTTTGATTGTAGATATTATCCGTATTTGATTTCAAAACCCCGTCGCCGTCTGTCTTAAAACCTCCCGAATTAAGCATTTCGGTGGTCTCTTCCGCCATGCTGTCGATCTCTTCTTTGGTATAAGAGCCGTCGTCTTCTTCGGGACGATAAGAAATGTTGATGCCCCCGCTCAAAGCAATATTAGACGCCGCAAGCAACGTAGAAGAAAAAACGGCGACGCACAGTAAAACGACCGTCAAAAGGAAAAATATTATAACGATTGCTCTGCGTTTTATCATAAACTCTCCTTTATAATGCTCGCAAAAATCTGCAGATATGCTTTGCGGCGCTTATCCGCGCTAAACGATTTTTGCGCTGTCGGGCGGTTTGTTTTCCTTACCCTGCTCGGTAAGAATGAATACCAGTTCCCAGGTAAGATATATCAGCATCAGCGTGCACGGAATGAGAATGCATATCACTATTCCCTGCACGGAAGCCACAAAATTGACGGTATTGTTGATAAATGAGGGAAGTTTTTTTGCTCTGCCCATCACAAAATCGTGAGGAACGTAGGCGCCGTCGTCGGTCGGATTGCTGCTGCCCTTGGTAAGATAACATTTTCTGCCCGACTTGTCGGAAGATACGTCTATGACTTCATGTACCCACAAGTCGCATCCTGCAACCAATTCCGAAGAAAACGGAACCCCGTAATGTTCGGGCGCGCGGTAAAAAACAATTACGTCCCCGATGTTATAGCTTTCGTCTCCGTGCACGGTGATAACGTCGCCGATCCGATATCCGCTATCAGCCATGCTGGACGAACGAATAACCCCTAACTTACCCGCAAATCCGCCCTCGCTGCGCAAAAAAAGCGCAGATGCCGCGAGTATAATTGAAAAAAGGAAAACAAGGGCGAATATGATGTCTGCCGTGATTGTCGCCGCCCGTTTCCATACTTTTGCCGACAATTTTTGCCGCCTTATTCAGCTTCTTGCGTTACGCGCTCTTCTTGCTGATGGAAAGCGTGAAAGCAAATCCGCCGTTTGCGGTATCAACGCCGGTTTCTTTTGCAAGATCGGTAAGGCTTACGACAACCGTGATCGTTCCCGATGTATTTTTCTCAATTTCAATCTCGCAACTACCGCCGTCGACGGTTATATCTGCGTCGTTAGCCGTAGCTTTCAGCCCGCTGCCGAGAGCGGTTACAGACAGTTCCGCCGTAATCGCCTGTTCGGCTGAAACGAAATCGTTTTTTACGGTTATTTCAAGTGTGTAAGTATCGGTCGGAGCACTGAATGTAATATTTTGCGTCAATCCTGCAGTTGCCGTGAGCTCCTGATTATGCGCGGTGGTCGCGTCGAACTTTCCGTCAACAGAATCCGAAATAGTGATATTCTGATCCTGCACGGTACCGTAACTTTCCTTCATGGTGACGGTCGCAAGAACGTCATTCATTTCGAATGTGATCGTATTGGAACCGTTAATTGCCACGTTTGTAGCTGCCCAGATGCCCATAGTCATGACGACAACCACCATCAGCATTGCCATGACCGTAGTTAAAATTCTGATTCTTCTCTTCATAAACAAATTCTCCTTGTTAAAATTTTTTATTTACAGCGCGGCAGATCGGACCGCTCCGAAAACCTTTATAAAAAATACGTTTATTATCAAATTAAACGTACAATTGCAAGCGATTTTTAAAAAAAATTACCGAAAATCACTAAATTCTACCGAAAAATGTTGACTTATTTGTCAATTTGTAATATATTGAATATGATAAATGTCAAATATTTTGATATTATATGAATGTTGGTCAGATATTTTGATATTATGCGTACTATTATGAAATTATTCGTATTTTTTAAGCTGTTTTCCCATTCTCTCGGCAAGCAGCTTTTTTTGTTTTTCCGAACTGTGGACATATAGCCTTATTGTGACAGCAGGGTCGCTGTGACCGAGAATTTCCGACAATGTTTTTATATCCGCGCCGAACTCAACGGCGCGGGTTGCGAAAGTATGTCTGAGAGAATGAAATCCTCTGTGCGGAATCTTCAGCTTTTCAAGCAGCTTGGAAAAAGTGCTCTGATAACTTCTTATTCTGACAAATTCTCTCTTTGTGCCGCTGACAACGAAACAACCTCCGACATCTTTCATTGCTTTCAGATACGGCGATAACGACACAGGATAAGGTATCTTGCGCTCTCCCGCCGCGGTTTTCGGCGAATCGAACAAATCGTCTCTGTTTTCGGAAAGCCTGACAGAACTTTGCGTTTGCTCAATTTTGAAAACACGCAGGCGCATATCCACATTTTCCCATTTAAGAGCCAGTAATTCGCCGATGCGCAAACCTGTGTAAAGTGCTATCAGTATGCCGTAAAGCCGTGTTTTTCTTTTTTTCAATATATATTCTTCTATTCTGCGTTGCTCCGACGCCGCGAAACATTCCGCTTTTTTGCCGCGCGGTGCAACGGTTATGAATGCAGACGGATCGGTTTTGATAACTTTTTCGCGCAATGCACATCTGAATATTCTTTTAATTACTCCGATAATAAGCGCCGCTGAATTACCCGAAAGCCCCCCGCCGTCGAATTTGTTGCCGCTGAGCCGAATATGCCGCATATATTCGGCGATATTACTCTCTTTTATCTTTTTCATTTTCAAATTGCCGAACTCTTCATTCAGCTTTTTTATCGCTGTTCCGTATGTTATACGTGAACTTCGTTTTAGGTTTGCGGCTTTAATTTCAAGCCATTTTTGCGCATAATCTTTGAATAACATGAAGATTTTCTCCTTTTTAATGCGGGTTTACCGCTTTTTCTAGAAATTAATTATAATCTTCAATTATTCTTTTGGCGGTATAATACGGCCCTATTCCCGAAATCATTTTCGAATTTTCATAAAAATAATTATTTACATTCCGAAAAACTGTATGAATTTTCTGACGATTTGTGATATAATGTCAATGTATGTAAATTTAAAAAGGAAAAACAAATGAAAACGTCCGATGAGATACTTGCAGATTTAATCGACCTGTTTCTTACTTACCTAAACGATCTGAACGTTTTGGACGAATGTGCCGTGAACGACTTTGTTATCGGTGAAAAGACGGCATACGTAGAATGCCTGGAAATTATACAGAACTGGGAAAAATCGAAAGAACACGGCCTTGACTTCGATTTATCGGAAAAATATCCCGTCTGAACAAACACAGCGTTATTCGGCATAAGTTTTTTATAGCGCCTTGCTACGGTTTTCCCGCAATATTTCCTGTTTACCGACGGCAGATAAATTATGAACTGCCGGCGGTTGATTTTAAATTCACGCCGCCAAAATGCATGACGTTTTTTTACGGAAAAAATAAAGTATAATAATTTATAGAACTCAATAAAATTTTATATATAAATTTAAAAATAAGAAAGCTCCCCAAGCGCGATTTTATTCGCGCTTG
>CAUHGY010000065.1 GCA_959605945.1 uncultured Clostridia bacterium
GTTACTGAATTAACAGTTTCTGTAGTCGAAACATTTTTCAGGGCTGAAACAATTTTAAATTGTTCTGCTTGATGTTCCGCTGTAGAATAATGCGTGATATAAGTAATAAAATACTTATTGTATTCATCAATTAAATTAGTATATTTATTATCCATAGAAATCCTTTATTTAATGAAAGAATTGTTTATTATGGCAGAGCCATTATGATTTTCGATAATCTTAATTGCGGCGGAATTAGAAAAAGTATGCATATAAGAGTGGTGAACAGTTAAAACGCAATCTTGGAAATCTTTACAATCTCCAATTTGTTTGTTTTTCATAACCTCTTCTAATGGTAAAACCTTTATTCCAATTTTCTTACATTCATTAATATGTATATGCCGTGAATGAGTTTTTGTTTCCGCGTGTCTTGCTAAATTATCAATTATATTCTTTGCAATTTCATTTTTATGATGTGATTTCAAAAGCATGTTTTCTTTTAGCCAAGTTTCAACCATCTTTTCAGACCAATCCTTAGCTTTTTTACAATCACCTAGAAATGTAGGATGATATTTCCCAATAATTACTTGCCATAAAGGAATTTTTGAAGGATCCTTTTTTATATCTGCGCATGCTTGATCAAACTCTTCTAGCACAGCATCGCATGAGATTCCGTTAAACTGCGGATCTATAGCCCCAATATTAGATTGTTTTCCCATGATAAGCTCTTTACAGGATAATGCAATCATTGTTCCCGCAGACATGGCTATTTGGGGAATTATCGCACGTATATTATTTCCAAAAATTGATTTAAGATAATTAACAATAGATTCGGTTGCTGCAATCTCCCCACCAGGTGTATGTAGGATTAAATCTAGTCCTTTCGTTTTATCTAATCCACATATTGCCTGCATAAATCCGTTTTTATCGTTGTCATTAATTCCAGCTGCAGCAATTCCTGGTTTTTGTAAAAAGCCTGAATAATAGGCTATTACATTTCTTCCAGTATACTCATTTAATATTTTTAAATATTTTCTACGTTCAACATCTAAAGGATTACCGTTATTAATCCTTTGCAACAATTCTCCCCAGTTTGGCACGCCAATTCCCTCCTTAGTTTTTTTAATTGTATCACATTTTTATTATATAGTCAATATTTTCTGTCAAAACCCTTTTTTCTCAATAAATTAAATTATAATAATATATAAATTCAAGGGGCTTGCGGAAATTTTCGCAAGCCCCTTGAGGCGTTGTAAAAGATTTGTGATGCGCAGCGCAACCTTTCTAATAATTAACCACGGCTTGCGACTAATTGTTTGCCGTATAGCGGATAATCTGACAGCGGCAAATCGACTTGGCAATAGTATTCCGTTCTGTTTATCTGATATAATACTGTGTGCGTTTTTGCGGCTTTCAGTTCCACCAAACGCGACGTATACGCACACTCTGCGTTTATGTCAGAAAAAGAAACCGATTTATCGGTTTCTTTTTCATTTTATTTTTCGTCACTTGCGATTTTCGATTGCTCGCCTTAAATGATTATAAATCGTTATCGGTAAAATTGTAGAGCCATTATGCAGGAGAGCCGCTTTATTTTTGTTATCCGTTCCTGTATAATAGAAGAAAACAAACATAAACAAGGAAAGTATTATGGACAATAAACAGATCGGTTCATTTATTGCGCAAGAGCGCAAAGCTAAACAGCTTACACAAGTTGAATTTGCTGAAAAATTATATGTTAGCGCAAAAACGGTTTCCAAATGGGAAAACGGAAACGGGTTACCTCATACGGATTTGTTATTAAATATCTGTTCCGTTCTTGATATCACGCTAAACGAATTACTATGCGGAAAAAGATTAAATCAACAAACGGAAAAAACGGAAACGCAGAAAAATATCTTAAAAACCGTAATTACTGAACGGGAATTGGAAACCCTGTCTGTTTTGACAGAGATACTGATTTTTGCCGGAATCATTATTTCTGTAACATTGACTTCTGTTTTAGCTAAAACAGTTTTACAAATAGTTGTTACTCTGATATTAGGGGCTTTTGTGTGGGGATATGGAATATTTCTTCGAATTAAAATCAGAAAAACACTAAATAATGTTAAGAAGATAGAAAAATCGGAATGAACAGTTACACGGCTTGTCAATCTTGCGTGTACAAAATATTGAAAGCAGGCGCGGCGGATCAGGTCTTACGGGAGATAAAAGCCGCCATTGACTGTTTTGCGAGGCGGTTAAGCACAAGCCGTGCATGCTGCAATATAATATCCGATATGATTTTGCCGGTGAATTTTTTACGTGAAAAGTTTTCTTACATGACAGCTTGACGATGCTTTTTGACAAGTAAAAAGATTTTGTGATATAATAAAACAATAAAATTGAAAACAGCTTGGTTGCTAAGGAGAAAATTCAATTGAAAAAACGTGTTTCGGCGATATTTGTATTGGTGTCTGTTATTTTGGCGTTCGGAGTAATGGCTGCTTGTCAAACGCCGGACGAAAAGACGTATACCGTCTCATTTTACGACGGCATAAAGCTTATAGAAGAGATTGAGACGGCAGGAAACGAAACAATTGTCCTGCCTGCTGCGCCGGAGAAAGAAGGGCATACTTTCATCGGTTGGTTTTTAGATAAAGATTCATGGAAAAACGAATTAACGGAGAGCAGCTTTGTCAATCAGGCATTGACGAAAGACGTCGATGCCTATGCATACTATAAGAAAAACGAAGAACCGAGCATACCTGCTTATGAGAAACATACTATCACTTTTATTATAGAAGGGAAATCGAGCGGTTCTATAGAAACGGCAGGAAACGAAACGTTGACTTTGCCGGTCGCGCCGAAAAAAGATAATTATACTTTTGCAGGCTGGTTTTTCGATAACGGAACGTGGCAAAACAGATTGACGGAAAACACTTACGCGAATAAACTACTGACGGATAACGTGAATGTGTATGCATATTATAAAAAGAATGACAACGAATCTCCGCAGAAATATACGGTAACATTCTGTGTGAATAACGGAACGCCGATAGAGCCTATCACAACATCGTGTATCGAAGAAGAACCTCTGACAACGAAAGAAGGTTATACGTTTGTCGGCTGGTATAAAGAAAACAGCTTTGTCAATGAGGTAACTTTTCCTTACAAGGTGATGAGTGCACAGATACTTTATGCAAAGTGGGAAAAGACCAAATATAAGGTTTCTTTCGACACGGGCGGCGGCACGCCCGTTGATGACGCGATAGTATCCGTCATCGAGAAGGCGCCTGTAACGACAAGAAACGGATATAATTTTGACGGTTGGTACACGGATGAGAATTTTCAAAATAAAGCAATTTTCCCGTACGATGTGACGAAAAGTCAGATTTTGTATGCGAAATGGATACGTAACGGACAGGAAAATATCGTATTCACGGTAGACGGCAACGGTGTGCTGACGGGCGTTAACGGCGTGACGGAAAGCGATATGTACGTGGAGATTCCGCCGCAGGTCAACGGCGTGACAGTCAAAGAGATCGGCAATGAAGTGTTCAGAGATAATAAAAACATCGGAACGCTGATTATTCCCGATTCTGTAATGTATCTCGGAAATCGCATGTGCAGCGGATGTACAAATTTAAAAAAAGTGAAGCTTCCTGCAGGCTTGACTGTAATTACGGACGAAGCGTTTGAGAAATGTTCTTCGCTGGAAAAGATAAATTTCCCGAACGCATTGAAAGAGATCCGCTCGGATGCTTTCAGCGGTACGGCACTGAAAGAGTTTGTTGCCCCTGACTCTCTTGTAAGTATATGGAATTATGCGTTTAAAGATTGTGAAAGTCTTGTAAAAGTTGATTTGAAAAACGTACACAGCATGAGCAGCGGTGTTTTTCAAAACTGTACGTCGCTGCAATCGATACAATTGTCAGCGAAACTGACAGAGCTCGGGAACGATACATTCGGCGGGTGTGAGAAGCTTGCGGAGATCAGTATGCCGGATGATCCGATAGCGATCCCGCATACTATATTCGACGGTACTGCGTATTACAATAATCCCGCAAATTGGGAAAACGGCGTTTTGTATGCAGACGGATATCTTGTAGCGGTAAACAGTGAATTTGCCGCACTTACGGAATATACCGTAAAAGAAGGGACGATAGTCATTGCGGACAATGCATTTTCAAAAGTAACATATTCGTCGCATCTGAAAAAAGTTTCTTTCCCTGACAGTTTATACAGAATCGGTAAAAATGCATTTTCAATGTCATCGTTAACGGAAATCGTTATGACGGAATCGGTGCGGTCTGTCGGTTACGGCGCATTCAACGGAACCGGATATTATAATGATGCTCGAAATTGGGATGATAACGGTTTGTATGTCGGTAACTGGTTGGTATCGGTAAGTAATGTTGCGATGACATCTTTCACTGTTCGAGAGGGAACCGTCGGCGTGGCAGACGGTAAAGATACGTCGTTATTTCCCACGAAAGCGCAGTCGGTAAAAACGCTTACGCTTCCGGAGACCTTGCAATATATCGGAGCTCGTAGTTTTGCGCGGCTTAAAATAGAACATCTGATACTGCCTTCGGAGTTGAAAACATTGGGCGAAGGCGCATTCCGCGGTTGTTTTTATTTGCAGTCGGTTAATCTGGAAGACTGCGTCAGATTGAAACATATCGGAGATAATGTTTTCGAAGAGGCAAATTTGAGCGAGGTGACTATTCCTGAAAGCGTGACGTCGATGGGCGAATTGGTGTTTAACAATAATTCGTGCGATTTGATTATCCGCTGCGGAACAACCGAAAAACCGGAAGGTTGGAATAAAAACTGGGCATATACCTACAGTTCAAAAGCGATTATAACTGTCGTTTGGAAGAAGACTTAAAAATATATGTTACGTCATAAGTAAAAAAACAATTCTTGTTTTGCAACGATTAATTTATGCCGTTACAAGTGATTTTTTCTTACATGGTTCTATCTCCGGCATAAGCTGTTATTTCGCATTAACATACCTATTGACAATTCTTACCGAAACTGCTATTATATTTACGGACAGTTTTACAACATGATTTTTTACGAAAGGAGAAAAATATGAAAAAATTTTTAAGCAGTAAGTTTTTTGTCATTATTTGTACGGTTGTTTCAATGGCTATAGGAGGAACTGTCGGCGTATTGATGGGTTTTCAGCCTCAGGTCAGCGGATATTCCACTTCTTTCGGGGGTTCTACATATACTTCATATGATTTTCGTATTGAAACCGCTTGCGGTTTTTGGCTGCTTGCTTTAATGATTTCTTTTTTGGTTATGTTGGTTTGTATTCTGATAAGAAAGTTATATATTTCAAAAGACGATAAACAGTAATCAATGTAAATAAGGAACAAATATTACGCTCTGTCGGCATTGCGCTGAACTTCGATTTATTTGTAAAAAATGAAACTTCATATTTTAAAACGATATATAATCAATTTGTTTGCTTTTTAAGGTCATTATTTTGATTATCTGAAATTACCGTGCCGTAGCACACAAGCGGCAGCAGGTTGCTTTGCGACCTGCTGCCGCTTGGCTGTTTTTTGAAAAAACATGCGTGTAAAAGCAAGGCGGTAATTTACAGAAAACGGACAAACGTCCGTTTTCTATGCGGCTATACGGTATTTATTCCGAAGCGTTTTTAATTTTTAGGATAGAATAAAACCATTCGGCAGGCTTGGTATAAGACCGCTTTTTATTGTTGTTTTAAGCATATAACGGTTTGGCGATTCGGCATATCGTTAACTTGAAAGGGGGTGAAAAGCCGCCCGTTTCATCGGGCGGCTTTTATGCTGCATTTAATCAACTCGCGGTTGCCGATTTTAAAGGCAATCGTCGAATATTCTTACGGTATGAATACCTGAATCTGATATTCCCACTGCAAAATACCGGTTAAAACAACAATTTGCACGAAAAAGCCGGGTTTGGTTTTATAGCGGTTTTCAGCTGTATCAAGCAGTTTTTTTATTGTTTGCTCGCGTTTTTCTTCCGTGCAGTCGGCGCACAAATAATTGCCTTGCGGCAATATTTTAAGCCCGTCCGTTTCCGAATATCGGGTACATACCGCAAATAAACGAGATTGTCCGTTCTGTTCATAAATACCTGCTAAATCTTCAAAGGAAAAATCATTTTTTTGTTTTTCGGGAATCTGATTGTAAAAATGGCGGTGATAATTCCATAGATTATCCACGGTCGGCGATTCCATTGTTTTCGACAGCAGAATAACTCTCTGCGGAAACCGCTTTATGAAAATGCCTTCATTTTGCTTTTCGCCGTTTAATTTATTTTCATAAGAAGTCCGCGCCCGCCGAATTTTTTCTTTGGCGTAATTAAGTTCGGCAATTTTCTCGTCGGCACGTTTTTCCGCCCGCTTAAAAGAGTCAATTATTTTATTGAAATCATCGCATGCCAGCAATTCTTTTATTTCGGATAATTTCAGATCCATACAGCGCAGCGCTTTGATTGTATTGAGAATAACTATTTCGTCCGCTGAGTAATAACGGTAACCCGTCCATTCGTCTGTTTTGCAGGGTTTTACTAAACCGATGCGATCGTAATGTCTTAGCGTTTCTGCCGTCAGATCAACTGCTTTTGCCGCCTGATGTATGGTAAATAATTTTTTCATTTTTTATAAAATTCCCCTTGACTTTTGTGTTACACAAAAGATTATACTTATTATAACATCGATTAAATTCAGCGTCAAACAAAAAAATTAAAGGAGATTTATTTATGAAAAAATTAACGATATTATTATTTGCTCTTATCGTTATGACGTTTTTCGCGTTTACCGGATGCTCGAACGACGTTACGTTTACGGAAAAATCCTATGCGAGCGGTAAAGACGAAATTGAAAAAATAACAGTACAGGTGGAGGACAGAGAATTGGAAATAGCCGCGTCGGAAGATAATCAGATTTATATCGACTACTTCGACAGCGAAAAAGAATATCTCGATATATCGGTTTCCCAAAACAAAGAACTGACGGTCAAATTAATATATAACAAGAACTGGACGGATTATATCGGATTTAAACCGTCGGCAGAATACAGAAAAATTAAAATTGAAGTACCCGACGGCTTAATTGCTTCATTTTCCGCAAGCACGACTAACGAAAACATTATATTAAACCCGTTGTCGTTTGGCGAAGAAATCAGCCTGAACGCAAACGGCGGCGATATAGTTTGTGAACGCGTAAGTGCGGGTAAATCTATTGATTTTAAAGCTAAAAACGGAAATATAACGGTTAAACCGCAGACTTTCGCAGAACAAATCAGCCTTGAAACGATTGACGGAAATGTTGCATGCGAACAGATTGATGTAAACAGATCCATCAGTTTGAAAGCAAAAAACGGAAATATTACGGGTTCGGCAATCGGCGGTTGGGACGATTTTACTATAACTTGCAAGATCAAAAGCGGTGTCTGCAATTTACCGTTGAATAAAGAAGGCGGCGAAAAATCATTTTATGCCGATTGCAACAACGGCGATATTAAATTTAATTTTATTAAATTTTGAACAGCAATGTTACATGCCGCGGAAATATAAATTCTTTATAAAGCGACAGCGGATTTACCTTAAATAAAAAAACCTGAAAAGCGCACGACTAAGAAATGTTTCGCCGCAGACTGTAAACACGGGCAATATCGATATATAATTCGGCAGAAAAGTTTTAAAATGGCGTACAGATCTCGGCGATATCGCGAGAGATATGTCTTTTTCAAAATTTTTTTGCAAGACACGGCAGTATCGTTAAGATCTGCCGTTATTTTTCACTTAACGGTACATACTAAACTTATGGCATACAGTTACAAGGGCAGCATAAGTTTTGGGCTGGTATATATACCGGTAACGCTGCACAGCACTATAAAAGAGAATGACATCGGTTTCAATCTGATAGACAAAAAAACCATGTCGCGCGTCAAATATAAAAAGACCTGCGCCGATTGCGACGGCCGTGAGGTACGGCAGGAGGACATAGTGAGGGGATTCGAATACGAAGACGACAAGTACGTAATTTTCGACGATAACGATTTTGAAAAGTTGAAATCTAAAAAAGACAAGAATATCACTATCGAAAAATTCGTGAATCTTTCCGAAGTGGATCCCCTTTATTTCGACAGACCTTACTATGTAGCGCCTACCGGGGCGGAGAAGGCATTTTCCGTATTGCTTGCGGCAATGGAACAGGAAGGAAAAGCCGCAGTGGCAAAAACTGTTCTCGGCACGAAAGAAACGCTTATACTGATAAGGGCAAAAGACGGGCAGATGCTTTTGAATACGCTGTTTTTCGATGAAGAAGTAACAAAAAATCCGGCAAAGAAAATATGCGAAAAAGGCAGCGATGCCGAGCTGAAAATGGCAAAGGCCATAATAGACGGCATGACGGGGAAATTCAATCCCGAAGAATATAAGGACGAATACCGCCGCAGAGTTCAGGAAGCCATAGAACGGAAAATTGCAGGTAAAGAGATAATTTCGCCCAAAGAGAAAAATGCCGTTACAGCGGCGGATCTGATGGACGCATTGAAAAAATCGCTGCAGATGACGCAAAAATCAAAGAACAAAAAAATGCGAACAAAAAGCGCCGAAACGGGGGAAAGGAAACTTAATGCCGGATCTGTTTAAAGAAAAAAATGTTTTGCCTATGCTGTTGGCTCAGGCGAAAAGTCCGTTTGACGACGAAAATTATATATATGAACTGAAGTTGGACGGAATACGTTGCATCGCATACGTCGATACGGATTCTGTAACGCTGCATAATAAAAGGCAGAAAGATCTGACCGATATTTATCCCGAGCTTTCGAATATATGCAAATGCGTGAAAAAGAAAGCGGTGCTCGACGGGGAACTGGTTGTTTTAACCGACGGTAAACCCGATTTTTATGCGCTGCAGAGCCGGAGCCTGATGAGCGACGGTTTCAAAATTTCACTTGCGGCAAAGAAAAATCCGGTGCAGTTCGTTGCGTTTGACATATTGTATTACGACGGAAAAGATCTGACGGGGAAAAAACTTGCAGAACGAAAAAAAGTACTTGAAAAAGCGGTTGAAGAAGGTCACAATCTGAGCATTTCCCGTTGGATAGAAAAGGAGGGGACTGCCTTTTTCTTGCTTGCCGAAAAAGAAAATCTCGAAGGCATAGTTGCAAAGAAAAAAGACGGTCTTTACCGCATCGGCAAACGCACTTCGAAATGGGTTAAGATTAAAGTTATGCAGGACGAAGACTTGTTTGTTCTCGGATATCAGCCTGACGGGAAGGGAAATGTAAAAGACCTTATTCTCGGCTGCTATGACGGAAACGGAGAACTGAAGTGCCGCGGTAAAGTTTATCTCGGTATTTCGAAAACCGATCAAAAGATTATAGCCGGTTTCGCAAGAGAAAACACTGTAAAAAAGCCCTGGTTCGGTAAATATAAAAATGTGATATGGCTTAAACCGCAGCTGATCGGAACGGTACAATATATGCATGAAACCGAAAACGGCAGCTTGCGTCAGCCGGTGTGGAAAGGGCTTAGAGACGACGCCGACCCGCGAAGCGGAAAGAATCTGCCGTGAAAATAAGTTTACGTAAATCAACGCGAGACGTGCAGGGACAGCTAAAATTAAAGATTAAAATAAAAATCGTCTGATGCTTTGAAGGGACGATTTTTTTCACACGTTGAGATGAAGGTTATTTTTACGATATTCCGCAGGCGACAAACCTGTTATTTTTTTAAATGAGAAAGTGAAGGAATTTCTGTCGGAGTATCCGAGTTTTTCGGAAATTTCGTCTATGGACAGCTTGGTTGTAAGCAACAGATTTTTTGCGTTTTCGGTTCGGAGATAGTTTTTACGCTCGACAAACGTCATGTTATAATATTTTTTTATGAGCCTCGATAGCTGTCTTTCGCTTATGAACAGTTCGTCAGACAATTCTTTGATCTGATATTCGGGATTTAAAATATTCAGTTTTTGAGATAAAATAAACCGCATGTTGTTTTGCGGAATATATTTTATATTGATTTTTTCTGACAAATTACTGCTTAAAACAAGAAAAAAAAGCTGCAAATTTGCCTGCAGCGTCAAATGGGAAAGCAGAGTGCCGCAAAGCAGATTATTTTTTATTTCGGAAATAAGATTCAGAAGCTCTTTATTTGTTTCGGTAACGAATATCGAATCGGAAAAAACTTCTGAAAAAAACTGATAAGTGTTTTCCGGACCGATTTTTTTTGCGGCATTTTTTTTGAAATCGAAATTTACGGCTACGTATTGCAGGCATTTTTTAAATGACGATAGAGTATATGGTTTTCGAAATATATATTCCTGCGGGCAATGACCTGAAATTTGCCATTTATCTCGGAAGCACCGTCTTGCAATTCAATAACGATGCCACAGATTTGCCCGTTATTCCCGAAAAGGTTATCATGATAGCGGAAGGCAAGCAGATTGAAAGGCTGGTTGCCGATAAATGGATGACGGTGATAATACCGTATAACGATAAAGACCTTGTGCCCGATAAATCTCTGAGAGTGGGTTTTTCAAGTCTGTCATCGGATATGAGCGCATTGTATTATGTTGCAGATCTGACGGTATATGAAAAAGATAAACTCGATATTGAATATACGCCGCTTACCGGACAGTAGAGAAGCGGGCCCGCGTTTTTGCGCGGGCCCCAATCGAAATTCATATGAATTGCATCATATTGCACATAT
>CAUHGY010000066.1 GCA_959605945.1 uncultured Clostridia bacterium
AAAGAGTCTTTCGGTTACTTTATTTCCGACGCCGCAACTACCGCGTTCGGGGCATTGAATACGCTTTTGATAGGAATTTTCATAACGGATCTGACCGAAGTTGCATACTGGGGAGTGTGCATGCAGATAATTTCCGCTATACAGAATCTGTATGCGCCCATCAATAACGGAATTTACCCGTATATGGTACGTAACAGAGATTTGAAATTGATTCATAAAGTTATGCTGATATTTATGCCGATAGTTATAATCGGCAGCGCGGGATGCTTTATTCTTGCAAAAACGGTGCTGCATATTATCGGCGGCGGCGAATATGAGAGGGCATATATCGTTTTCAGGGCTTTGGTGCCGCTGCTTGTTTTCAGTTTTCCCGCGATGCTTTACGGATGGCCCGCGCTTGGCGCGATAGGCAGAGTTAAAGAAACTTCGGCAACGACTATAATAACCGCGATATTGCAAGTTATCGGTTTGGGCGTTCTTATACTCGGCGGATGGTTTACGGTTTTCAACATTGCCGTCCTGCGCTGTATTACCGAATTTGCGATGATGAGCATGCGTATGGGTTTGACTTATAAACATAAGAAAGAATTTGTGAAGGCAGAAAATTGCAATGAGAAAGCTTGATATTGAAGAAATTAAAAAAATCGAACTCGATATATTGGACTTTATAGATAAAGTTTGCCGCGATAACGGTCTGAAATATTATCTCGCGGCGGGCACGCTTATAGGAGCGGTGCGCCACAAAGGTTTTATCCCGTGGGACGACGATATCGATATTTTCATGAAGAGAGAAGACTATATGAAATTCATCGAAATATGCGGCGCAGATAAAGATGAAAGATATAGGTGCCTTTCTCTGTACGGCGGCGATAAAACATATTACTATTCGTTCGTGAAAGTGGTAGATACCCGAACGGTGCTGAAAGAAAAAAAGGTAAAGCAGATTGACGGCATGGGGGTTTGGGTCGATATTTTTCCTCTCGATTATTATGACGAAAAACTGAAACAATTGTCCAAGAGCAGATTGCTGAAATATAAATACGTTGCTTCGGTAGAAGACGGCTATTATCACGGCAGCAGTTTTTTAAAACGTTTTTTCAAGCCGTTTTTCAGAGCAATATACAAAAACAAAAATCCGCGGAAATATTCCGAAAAAATCGAACGAATTGCCGTCAGCTGCGCACGGAAAACAGATAAATTGTTTATCTGTATGTCTATGTTCGAAAAGAAAGACGTTTTTCAAGCCGAATGGTTCGACAATACCGTCGAGCTCGAATTCGAAGGAAAATTTTACGAGGCTCCTGCATGTTATCATCAGATATTGTCTCACCGCTATGGCGATTATATGAAGCTGCCGCCGGAAGAAGAGCGGATTGCTCATCATGGAATCGACGTATGGTATAAAGGAGAGAAACAGCAATGAAAACGGTAGGATTGATTCTTGCAGGCGGCGTAGGCAGCCGCGTGGGCGGAAACATGCAGAAGCAATTTATTTTACTGAACGGAAAGCCGTTATTATTTTATTCAGTCGATATTTTTGAAAAAAATGACGCCATAGACGATATTTTTATAGTTTGCGCGGCGGAACGGCAGCAGAATATAGTGAAAATGTGTAAAGATTACAACATTACGAAATTCAGAGGCGTTTTTGACGGCGGGAAAACGGGACTCGAAAGCGTTTGGAGCGGCATAAAAAATCTGAATGAATATTCCGACGACGATATTGTGGTTATTCAGGACGGAAACCGCGGAAATACCGGGGATGAAATAATAAGAGACGGCATCGTGAAATGTAAAAAATACGGTATGGCGGTTTCCGCATTGGCTCAGCCGCATGTGGAAATAATGTCGGAAAAAGATAAGCAGATACTTTTAGACAGAGATAAAATCGTCGAAATACATCGGCCGGAATTTTTCCGCATGAAAGAAATAAGAAGAGTAATGAAATTATCCGAACAAAAAGTTTTTAAAAGTCCGACGCCTACAACGATTATGATAGAGAACGGCGAGCATGTAAATTTTTGTAAAGGCGACAGTCTTAATATGAAAGTAACTTTTCCGGAAGACATCGAACTTTTTCGGGCGCTGTTGAAACTGAAAGAAAAATAGACGACGTTTTTTATAAGTACAAAAAAGCATGTCTCTGAAAATGCGCTTTCAAAAACAGCAATGTATATAAAGGCAGAAAAGTTACCGCGGATATCGTTCCGAATTAATGCCGAAAGCGGGTGAAATATTCAGGGCGCATGACAAAACGAATTCGACGCCGCCGTATTTTTCCGTTACGGTTTCCGTTTCTGAAAATTTCTTGTCCGGCTATGCGCGTTTTCAGTTATCGTCGAGATTTTCGGGACTGAAAAGCGGACTGGCGAAAAATTTTTCAAGACTTATGCCGAATCCGCGGCAAATGTTGTTAAGCGTTTCCAATGTGCAGGATTTGCTGTGGCACAGAATGATATTGGAAACTGTTGACGTAGGAACCGCAGAGCGGGCGGAAAGCCGATAGGGAGATAGTTTTTTGTCGGATAGAAGTTGCGTAATACGATAAGAAATGGCCTTTGATAATTTCATAAATTTCTCCTTAGTGACATATGTTTTTGTATTTTCCGTGCCGAATGTATATTTAACGTAAATGCGGAAAATACATAGGATAACGGATAAAAAGAACAAAAGAAACGGCGTAACGGATATAAGCCGACAGATTTTTTTCTGATTATTCGGTGTTTTTATTGTAAATTATCATGCGTAAATCCGGTAAAGCTCTTGAACGGGAGTTGATTTGTGCTGTATAATCGGATAAACGGCTTTAATTCTCAGTCGATAATTCCGGGAAAAGAAAATATTGACGAGATAATTATAAAGCTTGCGCCGAAATATAGAAAATAATTATAAATTTCGGGCGATTACGTAAACGATTATATCCGTCTCGGACGGACGGAATTTCAGTGTCGTCGAAATTGTCAGACGGCGGGGGGGGGAATGTAAAACAGTAAAAATAAATATCCTTTATAAAACGAAATTAATCAATATTATACTACATAAAAATATATTACTATGTCATAAAATGGTAATATTCCCAAAAATCAGAAACCATAAAAAATTTTTTTGAATTTTATAGCGTAAAAATACTGAATTATACGGTTTACGCTTAATGAAAGCGAGAATAAAGAAATGATGTACAAAAATAGTCCGAAAAAGAACAATAATTCATCAATTATGAACAAAAAAATAACCGACGCTTTAATTTTTGCCGTTAAATCGCAGTGTCTGGCATGCAAACAAAAAGATTTCGATTTCGGAACATTAAGCGCCGAAGATTTTAAAGAATTGTACAAAATATCTAAAAAACACGATATAGCGCCTGTTATCAGCGCCGCGATCGGGGCTGAAAGTCTTACTGTGCCGCAGGAAATTAAACTGAAATTCAATAACGAGGAAATGCTGGCAGTTTACAGATACGAACAGCAGAATTACGAGCTCGGCGGACTCTGCGCTTTTCTGGAAAGCAAAAAAATTCCGTTTATTCCTCTGAAAGGTTCGGTCATAAGGCGATATTATCCCAAACCCTATCTGCGCACAAGCAGCGACATCGATATTCTTATTAAAAAAGAAGATATGGACAGGGCGTCGGAGCTGCTTGTCAAAGAAAACGGGTTCAGATATTATTCGAGAACCGCTCACGACGTTTCGTTTTTTAAAGGCGAAACCCTGCATCTGGAACTTCATCATTCTTTGCAGGAAGCAGAATTCCGCAGCCTTGACGTTTTGGACGGAATATGGGATTTTTCGGTACCTGGCGAAGGCAGCGTTTACAGACGCGTTTTGTCTGACGAAATGTTTTGTTTTTATCATATTTATCACATGGCGAAGCATTTTTATCTCGGCGGATGCGGCGTCAAGCCGTTTATAGATTTATGGATAATAAAAAACAAAATCGGTTATGACGGCGATGCGGTAAAAAAATTGTGTTCGGAAAACGGACTTTTGAAATTTTACGAACGCTGCATTAAACTTACCGACGCATGGTTCGGCGACGGCGAATATGACGGCGTTCTCAGCGAAATGGAAGAATATGTATTCAGCGGCGGCGTATACGGGTCGGTAGAACAGCATGTAGCCGTCGGACAGATAAAGAAAGGCGGGAAATTCAAATTGCTTTTTCACAGAATTTTTCTCCCGTATAATCTGCTGTGCGTACAGTATCCCGGGCTTTCTAAATGTCCCGTTCTGTACCCGTTTTATCAGATAAGACGGTGGTGCCGGATAATTTTTTGCAACAGGGAAAAGGCCGTAAGCGAGCTGAAAACAAACAGCAGTCTTTCGTCCGAAAAAAAGGAGCGCACCCGCGCGCTGCTTAAAGAATTGGGGCTGTAATGCGTTTTGTGCCTGATTTTTGTAGACATTATATTTTTTTTATAGTAAAATGTTATCTGTTTATATAAAATGCAGTATTGCGGCCTGATGCATAAAGCTTTGCATCGATACACCGCGGAGTTAATGTCGGAGAAGATCGGATGAACAAAAGCGAACTTAAGAAAAGAACTTTTTCGAGCATATTCTGGAAACTTGCCGAGCGGGTGCTTGCGCAGGGCGTTTCGCTTGTCGTTTCGATCATTCTTGCCCGCATGCTTATGCCGGAAGATTACAGCGTCATAAGCATAGTCACGATATTTTTTGTTTTTTGCAACGTTTTTATATCGGGAGGGTTAAATACCGCTCTTATACAGAAAAAGGACGCCGATATAGTCGATTATTCCAGCGTGCTGCATTTAAGCATGATGGTTGCCGCCGTGCTGTATGTTCTGATATTTTTCGCCGCACCTTGGATAGCCGATCTGTACGATAAAGAAATTCTTGTGCCGGTAATACGCGTGATGGGCATCACTTTCTTTATCAACGCTTTCAAATCGGTGCTTTGCGCTTATATTTCCAACAGGCTCGAGTTCAGAAAATTTTTTTATGCAACGTTTGTGGGAACGGCTGTTTCCGCGGTCGTCGGCATAGTTATGGCGCTTGAAGGGTTCGGACCGTGGGCGCTCGTAGCTCAGCAGATGACGAACAGTTTCATAGATACGGTCATTCTGTTTTTCAGCACCAGGTTTAAAATAGTTTTCGTCATATCTCTGAAGAAACTGAAGGTGCTTTTTAAATACGGCTGGAAAGTTTTTGTTTCGTCGGTGATTTCTACGGCGTACGACGAAGTAAAGCCGCTTGTTGTCGGCGTTAAATTTTCAAGCGCCGATCTCGCGTATTACAACAAGGGCGACAGTTTTCCCAAAGTGATAAATTCCGCCGTCAGCGACACGCTTGCGTCGGTGCTTTTTCCGGTCATGGCCAAGGTCCAGGACGACAAGAAGGCGGTGCTTAATATCACCAGAAAGTTTATGAAGGTCGCGTCCTATATAGTTTTTCCGTTGATGATTGGTTTTTTTGCCGTGGCGGATAACTTCGTCATGGCCGTGCTGACCGAGAAATGGATGCCCATTGTTCCGTATATTCAGATATTCTGCGTAAGCTATATGTTCAATATCGTGCAGGTCGGCAACCTGCAGGCGATAAAGGCGATCGGCAGAAGCGATATTTCGCTGATACTCGAAATAATAAAGAAAGCGGCGTATTTCGTCGTCATAATACTTTTTATATTTTTGTCGGACAGCCCGGTATTGCTTGCCGCATCGAGCATCATCTGCACGTTGATCGCATCTCTCGTCAATACGTTCCCCAACAGAAAGCTGATAGGATATAAATACAGGTATCAGCTGTGGGATATTTTGAAAAATCTGCTCATCTCGCTCGCTATGGGCGCGGCGGTCTATTGCCTTAAGTATATAAAGCTCAACAGCATTGTTATGCTTTGCATTCAGGTGGTTGCGGGGGTTATAATATATGTTCTGCTGTCGGTAATAACCAAAAACGAAAATTTTTATTATCTTTTGGATTTTCTTAAAAATCTCAGAAAAGAAAAAAACGGCAAAGGTATATTTTCAAGGACTCTGTTTTTTTTCAAAAGAGCGGTAAACGGGGTATGCAGAAGGATTGCGGGTTTCTTTTCTCCTGTAAAAAACCATATAATTTTTGAAAGCGTTCCCGATTTTTCGGACAATACCAAGCCGGTGTTCGACGAAATGATAAGACGCGGACTCAATAAGAAATATAAGTTGATCTGGTGGGTGGACGATAAAGACAATCCCGCGCTGCCGAAGATCGAAAACGTGATGTATATAGACAGAAAGAACAAAGAAAACATCAGAGAATTCAACCGTTATGTCCGTACCGCGAAATGCATTGTGAACTGCAACAGGGCTTTTTCAAAATCCAATTACAGAACCAAATATTTTTATCTGATGCACGGGACTCCGATAAAAAGCGTAAAATCATATTACAAGCCGTGTAAAAGAGTTGATTATTGCGTAGTGCAGTCTGAAGGGGTGGCAAAACTCAGCGCGGTTGAGATGAGCGTAAACTTAAAGAAAACCGCGGCTCTAGGGTATCCGCGGAACGACGCGCTTATAAGCGCGCATGAAGATTTGCATAAGATATTCGGCGGGGAATTCGATAAAATAATAGTATGGTATCCTACGTTCAGGCAAACGAACGGCCGTCTGCTCACCGCATCGGATATCGCGCTGCCGATAATCCACGACGAAGCCGCCGCTCTGGAAATAAACGCTTTTGCCGCGGAAAAACGCGTGCTTATCGTTATTAAACCTCATTTTGCGCAGGATGTGAAACGAATTGAAAAACTCGATTTAAGCAATATCGTCTTTATAGACGATGCCTTCTTTGCGAAAAACGGCTTGACATCTTACGAGTTTGTAGGCAGCTGCGACGCGCTTCTGACGGATTACTCTTCCGTTTATTATGACTTTACGCTGTGCGATAAGCCGATAGGGCTTATCTGGGAGGACGTAGAAGATTACCGTAAAAATCCGGGCTTTGCCGTCGATATCGAAAAGATGTGTGCGGGCGGCGAAAAACTTTATACGGCGGAAGATTTGAAAGGCTTTATAGACAGAGTGGCTTCCGGAATTGATACGCTTAAAGAAGAACGCAACGGCATAAAAGAATTCGTCAATCACGGATGCGACGATAAAAATACGCAGAGAGTTACGGATTTCATAATCGAAAAAGCAAGATTAAAAATATAAGGAAGGTAGCGGTATGGTAAAATCGAACTATCTGAAAATAGGCGGGGGGAATATCGGAAGAGTTTACGATACTCTGAAGGAAAACGGCGTCGGCGGCAAGATTCTGTACGTGTCTGACCCTGTGGTCGACAGGCTGTACGGCAAAACAGTGAAAGAGCAGATTTCGGAGTTGGGAGTAATCAAGGAAGAGTCTGTCGATTATAATACTATTTCTTATGCCATGAGCGTTGCAGAGAGGGTCATCGCCACCGATGTCGACTGCATTGTCGGGATGGGAGGGGGAAAAGTGCTTGACGTATGCAAGTATGCCTCATATATTTCCAAAAAACCGCTTTTATCGATACCCACTACAATGGCGAACGACGGTATAGCATCGCCCATAGCGGTGCTTAAAAGAAAAGACAACAAACCTAAAAGTCTGGGATGTGCTCCGCCTTCCATGCTGCTTATCGATACCGATCTTATAATCAACGGACCGATAGAACTGATAAAGGCGGGTATAGGCGACACCATTTCCAATTACACGGCTCTGCTCGATTGGAGTTTTGCCTGCGAGCGCGGTAAGGACGAAATGAACGGCTACGCCTTTATGATGAGCGAAACTTCACTCAACGCGCTTATGAAAACGCAGTATGAAACTATCTGCCCCGAGTTTATAGACGTGCTTGCGAATTCACTCGTTTTGTCTGGCATCGCCATGGATTTTACCGGAAACAGCCGTCCCGTAAGCGGTTCGGAGCATCTTTTCAGTCATGCGCTCGATTATTACAGCGAGAAAAAGAATTTTCACGGTATTCAGGTGGCTCTCGGAACGGTGGCGGTGCTTAAACTGATAGATAAAAGTTATTCCGACGTGCTTTCTTATCTGAAAAAATTCGAAGTGGAGAAAAACCCCGCCAAGCTGGGGATAGATAAAGATACTTTCGTTATGTGCATGCAGAACGCGCCCGCGATGCGCGTAAACAGATATACTTATCTGAATGAAGCGGACTTGACTAAAAATACTCTTGAAAAAATCTATAAAGAACTTACGGAGGAGCTTTGATGAAAGCATTGATACTGGCGGCGGGTTTCGGATCGAGATTGGCTCCGCTTACGGACAATCTGCCCAAGTCGCTCGTTAAGGTTAACGGCAAACCCATATTATTCAAACAGATCGAAAATCTTATCGAAAACGGGATCGGCGACATCACCGTCGTTTCAGGATACAAGGGCGAAATTCTGGACAGCGAAGTCAAAAAGAATTTTCCCTCCGTGCGCGTGGTATACAGCAAAGATTATGCCGTTACTAACAATATGTATTCGGCGTATACGGCAAGAGAGTTTGTTGCGGGAGAAGAATTTCTTATGATGAATGCCGACGTGTTTTTTGACGGATCTGTGATAAAAGCGCTTTTGGCTTTTCCGCATCCCGACGCTATAGTTACCGATTTGGGCAGATATCTTGAAGAATCGATGAAGGTTACCGCAAAAGACGGAAGAATAACATCTATTTCCAAAAAGACGGAAAAAAAGGACGCGCTCGGCTGCTCTATAGACGTATATAAATTTTCGGCTGACGGCGGAAACGCTTTTTTTGAAAAGTGCCGCGAGTATATAGAAGACAAAGAACAGCTTAAACTTTGGAGCGAAGTGGCTTTAAACGATATTCTCGCCGACGTGTATTTTGCGGCGTGTCCGCTTGACGGAAGGTGGTACGAGATCGACAATCACGAGGATCTTGCGGCGGCGGAAAAACTTTTTTCCGGCGAGTGATTCGGGCCGATTTTCGGAAAAGGGCGCGAAAACCGGAAAAATTGCCGAAAAACGTTTGACAAGCGCGCATAATTATTGTATTATATTTAAGCTTAAAGAAGAAGTTACCCTTCTCGCCGTCGGCAAATGCTCTACGGCACAATACCTTAAAGAGCGTATGCGGATTTTTCCGCTTGTGAGGGATTGCTTCTTTTAAAGCATTCCCTTTTGTTTTTGTAGGCGCAACGCTTATGGAAAAATATATTTTTGAGAGGTAAACGGTTATTAAAAAAGAGCATCAGGTGGGCGGAGAAATAAGGGATAGGGAAGTCCGCCTTATCGGTGAAAACGGTGAACAGCTTGGCATTATGTCTTCGCGCGAAGCATTGAGAATTGCGGAAGAACAGGAACTTGATCTCGTCAAGATTTCTCCAAACGCCAATCCGCCCGTATGCAAAATAATGAATTACGGGAAATTCCTGTTCGAACAGGCGAAAAAGGCCAAGGAAGCCAAGAAAAATCAGAAAGTAGTCGAAATCAAAGAAGTCTGGCTTTCCATGACCATCGACGTGGGCGATCTCAACGTTAAAGCCAAACAGGCGCAGAAATTTTTGTCTGCAGGCAACAAAGTTAAGGTTTCTATCAGGATGCGCGGTCGTCAGATGGCGCACTCCGATCTTAGCATCGACGTCATGAAAAGGTTTTTCGAGCTCGTAAAAGATTACGGAACAATGGAAAAGCAGCCGCTTATGGAAGGCAGAAACGTTTGGATGATGCTTGCCCCCATAAAGGCGTAACTTATAAAAAAACAACTAACGGAGGGTATTATTATGCCGAAAATGAAAACCAAGAGCGCGGCGAAGAAGCGTTTTAAAGTTACCGCGACGGGTAAGATCAAAAGGGCTTGCTCCGGCAAGAACCATATTCTGACCAAGAAAGACAGAAAGAGAAAGAATAATCTTTGCGACGGCGCATATGTCGACGCAACCCAGAGCAAAACCGTAAAGACTCTGATATACAATAAATAACGGGAAGGAGATATATTATGCGTATTAAAAGAGGTGTAAACGCCGTCAAAAAGCGTAGAAAGATATTGAAACTCGCCAAAGGCTATTTCGGCGGAAGGAGCAAGAGATACAGAGTTGCCCGTGAAGCCGTCATGAAAGCGCAGATGTATGCTTACATCGGCAGAAAGGCGAAAAAACGCGATTTCCGTTCGCTGTGGATCGCCCGTATCAACGCCGCTGCACGTCTCAACGGTCTTTCGTACAGCAAGTTTATGTTCGGTCTTAAAAACGCGGGCATCAATCTCAACAGAAAAGTGCTCGCCGAAATTGCCGTCAGCGACGAGAAAGCTTTTGCCGCTCTTTCCGAGAAGGCTAAGGCAAACTTAAAGAAATAAAAATAAAAGCCTACCTCAAAGTAGGCTTTATTTCGATTTAAATGATTACTTCAAGGCAGAACGCTCTTATAAAGCTTATACGTTCGCTTAAAAATAAAAAAGACCGCGACGAAAAGGGGCTGTACGTAGCGGAAGGAATAAAAATTGTGCGCGAAGCGATTGCTGCCGGGCAAAAGATTTTCTGCGCGGCGGGCACTGCCGAAACGCTTGCGTCTATGGAGCTCGGCAGCGTGCGAACAGAGGAAGTTTC
>CAUHGY010000067.1 GCA_959605945.1 uncultured Clostridia bacterium
CGCAATTATAAAACCGAGTACCTGCGGAAGCCCGAGTTTACGCATGAGTATGCCTATCAATTTGGTCGACAGCAATATTACTGCAAGCTGAAATAAAAAATCAACTACCTGAATGTCCATAAATTCACCTGTCCTGACTTAAAATTCTCAATCTTTCCCCCGCTATCGCATTTACTAAACAAGACGCCAAAAAGCACTGCTTTCGACGCCTTGTCAGACCGGTAAAAATTTAATTACTTGTCCTTTTTCTTTCTTTTACTCAGTTCTTTTTTAGCTTTTTCGATACGTTTTTCGCGTTCTTCTTTTTCCTTTTCAAGCGCCTTTTCCTCTTCTGTGGGCTGGAATTCCGGATCGTTCTTGTGCTCTTCGATATACCTTTCGTTATCTTCGTAAAGTTTTCTGCGGCTTTCATTCAGTTTTTCGATGTCGGCTCTGTTGAATGAAGCGGGCAGTTCAGCCAGTTGCAACTCGTCGTCGGTTATGGGTTTTATCGGTTTGGAATTTAATGAAGAGCGAGTTGTCATCGCAAGCTGTTCTCTGTATTTTTTCAATGCTCCCGAATCGCTTTCCTTTATCTTTTCGTAAATACCTCTGTTCTTCTGCGCCCCCGGCACTTTATCGTTGACGAATTTGTCATACGCCCACTGGCAAAAATCCGTCCATACAAGAAGCATCAGCGAAAAGCCGAATAGAATTACCAGAATATAACCTATCGTCGAGAAAAAACTTCCGAGCAATATCAGCGCAAAAGGCAACAATCCCAATACCAGAAAAAATATGTTCTGCGGGAAAAGCCCCAAAGTAAACAAAATCGAATTTTTGACGAGCGCGAAAAATTTAAGCTTATATGTGACGCACATGGTGATCATGTGGCATGTCATTATGAAAAAGAATGTCATAAAGACATATGTGATGATCTTCGATACTATCATAAGCCATCTCGCTGCGGCACCCGTGGCAAGCATCTGATCGGCAAGCGCAAGGGAGATCTGCAATATATAGAAAAGCAGTGAAAACAGAAGCGCCAATATCATCAGCTGCGCAAAATTCTGTTTGACGCCGCGCCAGAAATCGTTGGCGACGAAAATGCCTTCCGTCCACACCATATTCCTTATGACGTACGCCGCGCCAGAAAGCCCCAGCGCCGCTATAATCAGCGCGATGGGCATGAAAAGATATATCATGACATTTACATTGACAATGATCTGCTCCGGAAAGCCGACGAGAGAGGGCAGCGCCTGATACCCCACTCCGAAACACTGCGAAAAAGGACATGCCGCACCGTAACCCGCTATAAGCGACGAACGCAAAAAGAACAGCACAAAGAGCGGAATGAAAAACACCAGCGTCAGAAGATTGACTATAACCAGTTTCCAAAATCTGCCTTTGAATATATCCCAGAACAATTCCCAGCGGTTAGACGGAAGCGACGCTCTCGCGTAGCCTTCGGATTTCTCCGAACCCATTATAAGCCTGTTTATCAGACCGCCTTTTTTCTTTTCAGCCATTTTATTCTCCGATGCAAGGGTACGTACAGTGAACCCATTTTTCAAGTATATGTTATAGTATACCACATAGTTTAATAAAATCAAATATTTTGAGCATAAAAATGCGCGTTTACATAAAAAAAACTTTACTTTTACAAAAGCATTTGCTATATTATATCTGTATTAACATATATTTTACAAGGAGCAAAGCAACATCATGAAAAAATACAACGTGGCCGTAGTCGGCGCGACCGGAATGGTCGGAAGAAAGTTTTTGGAAGTGCTTTCAGAAAGAAACCTTCCGGTAGAAAACTATTATCTTTTCGCATCGGCAAAATCGGCGGGAAAAGAGCTCGGTTTTATGGGTAAAACATACAAAATAATCGAATTGAAAGAATCCAACATAACCGATAAAAAAATAGATATAGCGCTCTTTTCCGCAGGCGGCGACGTAAGCAAACAGTTTGCGCCCGTATTCGCAAAACACGGCGCTCTCGTTATAGACAACTCCAACGCCTGGCGACGCGACGTCAACGTGCCGCTTGTCGTTCCCGAATGCAACGCGGAAGACATAAAACGGCACAAAAACATAATTGCAAACCCCAACTGCTCCACAATTCAGGCGGTGGTTGCATTAAAGCCGCTTCACGACGCTTTTAAAATAAAACGCGTCGTATATTCCACCTATCAGGCGGTTTCGGGTGCGGGCGTCAAAGGTTACGACGATCTTAAGAACGGCATCGAAGGAAAGGCTCCGCAGAAATTTCCTTATCCCATCTTCGGCAATTGTCTGCCCCACATCGACGTTTTTCTGGACAACGGATATACGAAAGAGGAAGACAAAATGGTCTTTGAAACCAAAAAAATTCTCGGCGACTGGGACCTGAAAGTCACCGCCACATGCGTGCGCGTTCCCGTATACTACGGCCACAGCGAATCTGTAAACGTAGAATTCGAAAAACCGTGCACCGTCGAAGAAGTAAGAAAGGTGCTTGAAAATGCGGAAGGGGTTATCGTTCAGGACGATGTTTCTAAACTTCTCTACCCCATGGCGATAACGGCGGAAAATAAAAACGAAGTATTCGTGGGCAGAATAAGAAAGGACGATACCGTAGCAAGCGGCATTAATCTTTGGATCGTTGCCGACAACATAAGAAAAGGCGCAGCAACCAACGCCGTTCAGATTGCCGAAAAAGCGATAGAACTCGACGCGGTCAAGGATCAGTATAACGGTTGGCTTAAAAATTAAATCTGACAGGAGAATATATGAATAAAACTATTTTCAGGGGAACGTGCACGGCGGCGATAACGCCGTTCAACGGCGATGGCGTGGATTTCGAAGCGCTCGCAAGGCAGATCGAATATCAGATAGAAAACGGAATAGACGCGCTCTGCATTCTCGGAACTACGGGAGAAGCACCCACTGTTTCTGACAGCGAATACGACGCTATAGCCAAATTCGCATACGATAAGATTGCGGGTCGTGTCAAATTCATTCTCGGCTCGGGAAGCAACTGCACCAAAAAAGCGATCGAAAAAAGCCGCCTTGCAGAAAAAATCGGCGCGGACGGCCTTCTTGTCGTCACCCCCTACTACAACAAATGCACGCAGAAAGGTCTTGTAAAATACTATAACGAAATATGTGACAATGTAAATATTCCCGTTCTCTGCTATAACGTTCCCGCGCGTACAGGCGTCAATATTCTGCCGCAGACCATGGCGGAAATTGCGGAACATAAAAACATCGGCGGCATCAAGGAAGCGTGCGGAAATATGGAACAGATCTGTGAAACCGCTCGGCTCATCCGCGGAAAAACCGCGCTTTATTCGGGTGACGACAATCTCAATCTCGCCATGCTTTCGATAGGTTCAATGGGGCTTATATCGGTCGCATCGAACATTGCGCCCAAAGAAGTTTCTATGGTCGCAAAATTATATTTCGAAGGAAAAAACCGCGAAGCCACCGAATTGCAGGAAAGGCTTCTTCCGCTTATCGACCAGATGTTTACGGAAGTCAACCCCATACCCGTCAAAAAGGCGGCGGAGCTTATCGGTCTCGGCGGCGGAAGGGTGAGAGCGCCCCTTACAGAGCTTGAACCGCAGCACACCGAAACTTTGATCAAAGTGTTGAAAGATTTCGGTTTCCGGATAAAAAATTAAAGGAAGTACTTGTATGATAAAGATTTTGATCAGCGGAGCTCTCGGAAGAATGGGCAGAAAAGTTTACGAGGCGTGCTGCGCGGACAGGAACGTTACCGCCTTATGCGGAGTCGACGTTGCAGCCGCCCGCAACGGTGATTTCCCCGTTTACGCATCTTTCGGAGACGTTAGCGAAAAACCCGACGTTATAATCGATTTTTCCTCCCCCGCGGCCTTAGATAATATTCTCGCTTACGCCGTAAAAAACAACATTCCCGCCGTACTTTGCGCAACAGGCTATACAAACGAGCAAATTGATAAAATCCAAAAGGCGAGCGAAAAAACAGCTTTATTCCGTTCCGCAAATATGTCGCTGGGCGTTAACGTATTGCTGAATCTCGTCAGAAAAGCGGCTAAACTGCTAAACGGGTACGACATTGAAATCATAGAAAAACATCACAACAAAAAAGTTGACGCACCGAGCGGCACGGCACTTATGCTCGCAGATGCCGTCAAAGAAGAGCTGCCCGAAAAATTCTATATATACGGCAGAGAAGGAAAACCCGGCCCCAGAAACAAAGACGAAATTTGTCTGCACGCCGTGCGCGGCGGCAATATCGTCGGCGAACACGAAGTGCTTTTTGCGGGGACTAATGAAACGCTCACTCTCTCCCACAGCGCGGCCGACAGAAGCGTTTTCGCAGAAGGGGCGCTTAAAGCCGCGGTTTTTATCTCTGATAAACCTGCGGGGCTTTACAGCATGAAAGATATTGTGGAATAAGTTATGTCTCTTGAACGTTCTCTCGCAAAAATTCTCTCCGACATAAGCGGCGGAAACAATCTCGGCGAAAAAATAACTCTCGTCGGCGCGACAAAAACAATCGACGCCGATACCGTTAACCGCGCCATAAAACTGGGTCTGCCCGCCGTCGCCGAAAATAAAGTGCAGGAATTCAGGGACAAAAATCCCCTGCTCGTCGGCGCGGAAAGACACTTTATAGGACATTTACAGACGAATAAAGTAAAGTATATTGTCGGCAAAGTCAGTCTCATTCATTCGGTAGACAGCGTTCGTCTCGGCGCGGCAATATCGGCAGAATGTTTGAAGAAAAACATAGTTCAAAATATACTTGCGGAAATCAACGTCGGCGGCGAACTTTCAAAAAGCGGCTTTGCTTTCGAAGAAGCGGAAAAAGGCGTCAGAGAACTATCGCAACTTGACAACCTGCGCGTCAAAGGGCTTATGGCAATGTTCCCTGCAGGGGCTTCCGAAAACGAAGTTGCGGAGCTTTGCCGTAAAATGCGCGCTCTTTACGATAAGCTGAAAGAAGACTATCCTTTCGAACATCTTTCAATGGGCATGAGCGCAGATTATATGATTGCCATAAAAAACGGCAGCAATATGATACGCATAGGAAGCGGTATTTTCGGAAAAAGAAATTACGAGGTAAAATAATATGGGCGTTTTCGACCTTTTCGGCAGAGATCCGAAACAAAAAAGCGAACAAAGATCCGTCGAGCAGGGGCTGCGCGCGAATGTTCGCCAAAACGACGGCGCAAAAGGACCCGTATCGGTGTTCAGCCCCACGTCTTATGCCGACGTGGAGCACATTATCGACGCAATAAAAAAAGGCAAAACGGCAATAGTGCATCTGACCGAACTGAAAACAGAAACCGCAATCCGCGTTCTCGATATGCTTTCGGGGGCAATTTATGCTCTGGACGGCGGCGTATACGAAATGCAGAAAAATATTTTTATGTTCAGTCCGACCGGCGTGGAAGTAAACTGACGCCGACTAAAGAAGGCGTCTCTTCCCCTATTCGGCGGCTACAACCGACTTTTACCGACATAAACACTGCACGGCAGAACGTTCCGCGAAATATTGCCGCTAACGGAGCAATATTCAAAAACAGCGCGACATAAAGTTTCGCGGATAAATGTTACTGACGGCAGATTATCGGCATTTTTCAATTCTCACGTCGAAAATATAAAACCATCACTCAGGCAATATAAAAAGCTTTTATAAACCCGAAATTGCGGCGAAAAACTTTCGCCGCAATTTCTTATATGATTTACTATAATATACCGATTTAAAATCCAATGCTGCGCCGCATACGGATTTTTTCCGGTCTGTTTATCAATTCGCTCAAATCTTGCGCGCTTGATAGACCGCAAAATTAACTGTCAAAAATATTATGCGCCGAGCTTTGACAGAATTATTATTTCAAAATATAAATCTGTCCGCTCACCGTTAAAGTTACAAAAAGCAACGGGATAAAACCGATATATCGGGCAGAATAAAAATTCGTTCGGGCCGGGTGCAAAAAATCATCCAGCATGCCGAAAAGCTGACCGTAAACTGCTTTACGGAACAAAAGCGGCTACCCGCGCATGCATCGGGAAAAAACGGTTTTAATGCGCACGCTCTTCTACATTCCCCAGACAAACCATATAAAAGCGTATCCCACAATTACCGCCGTCAGGGTGAAAGGTATGCCTATCTTAAAAAAATCGCTTGATTTTACTTTATACCCTTCTTTATTGAGAATGCCCGTGGCAACCACGTTTGCAGAAGCACCGACGGGGGTTATATTTCCTCCGAGAGTGGCGCCGATAAGCAGCCCGAAATACAAAAGATAAGGCGACACGCCAGGCATCGAAACGGCAAGCCCTTCAATTACGGGAAGCATGGTAGCGACATACGGAATATTGTCTATAAACGCCGAACACAGCACCGAACCGAACACTATTACCGTATAAAGCAAGAATACATTCTTGTTGCCGATGCTTGCAAACATCGAACTTATATCCGCAATGATTCCTACTTTTTCCACTATTCCGATTATTATAAAAAGGAATATCAAAAAAAGAACGGTTTCGTAATCGACAGAGCTTTTAAGCAAGCCGAATAGTCCTTTTCTGTTTTTAACAATATAATGCACGATCCCGATAATGCCGGCTCCGACGCACACCAGCCCATTCGTAATTGCAGGTTTGCCGGGTACAAACGAAAGCGCAACAAGCGCCGCAATATCGGCAAGCAGAAGTATTGTCGGAACAACGCTTTTGACTTTTATATTTTCGCCTTTGTAAGTCAAATTTTTCTTGTTTTTTCTGAATATAAAAAGCAATACGGGTATTGTTGCCAGTGCACCCAGTTCCACCGCCCAGAAAATGGAGAATTTTCCGTCAAGAAAGAAAAATTCAAAAAAACTCATATCGGCGAATCCGCCGAGCATGATAGACGTGGTGTCCCCCACCAGCGTTGCCGCTCCCTGCAAATTGCTGGAAACGGCAATGCTTATAAGAACGGGCACCGGCGAAACTTCTATCTTTTTGGAAATGGCAAGCCCTATCGGCGCAATCATCAATACGGTTGCCACGTTATCCACAAAAGCGGAAATAAGCCCGCTCATCACTGCGAGCAACGTCAGCGCCGCAACCGCTCCGGAAATTTTGGAAACCATTTTGTCGGCAAGTTTATTCGGCATGCCGGAGTCGGCAAAAAGCCCGACGGTTACCATAATTCCGAGTAACATCAGAACAACGTTGAAATCGATTGCGCCGAACGCTTCGCCAAGCGTTATGTTTCCGCCCGCCAAAAGAACAACCAGTAAAAGCGCGGCACATGCCGCCGAAATCCATGCCTTATATTTAGGGAAGATTATGATTACAACATACATCAGTATGAATGCAACAAGAACAAAAATTTTCATACAGAACTGCTCCGTTGATAAAACAAAAAGACCTCTGCCGCAAAAACAGCGGCAAAAGTCTTGTTAGAACCAATGGGTTCCGCGCGCCGGGGCATAAACCCGTATTGACGACACAACGAACGCGGCTAAAGCCGCGGCAACTACTCCCTTTCGGCGATCTATTAGAATTTTAAAATTTCGAAGTTATCTTATTTCCAATGCCTGGTAGGTCGCGTCGAGCGAAGCTATCTTTTCGGAAAACAGCTGCTGTTCTTCTTTTGTCAAGGGAAGTTCTACAACTTTTTTAAATCCGGAACCGCCAACTATACAGGGAACGCCCATGCACATATCCTTGGCGCCGTATTCGCCGTTCAAAAGCGTGGAAAGCGGAAGTATTGTGTCCGTATCCGCAAGGATTGCCTTCACGAGTTTAACGGTGGAAGCGGCAATGGCATAGAACGTTGCGCCCTTTGCCTTGATGACCTTTGAACCGGATTTAACCATGCCCGTATATATGTTTTCAAGTTCGGCATTGAGTTTAGACGACTTGATTTTAAGCATATCTTTGCAATAGTTTCTGATAGGCATGCCGCTGATGGTGCAAAGACTCCAAGGAGCCATGCAGGCATCGCCGTGTTCTCCGAGCACGAATGAATTGACGTTGGAAACATCGACTTTGCAGTATGAAGCAACAGCCTGTGAAAGTCTGTTGGAATCGAGCAGCGTGCCCGTTCCGATTATCTGATTTTTGGGCAGTCCCGTGCATTTCATGGTAACGTAAGTCAAAACGTCCACAGGGTTGCTCACTATAACATAGATGGCTTTGGGTGCGATCTTGGCAACTCCCGGCATAACGCTCTTGAGAATCCCCACGTTTACTTTCGCAAGATCAAGTCTTGTCTGATCGGGTTTTCTGGCAATTCCGAAAGTAACAATGACTATATCTGCGCCTTTGACGTCTTTATAGTCTCCGCTCCAGACTTTTACGGAAGGAACGCAAGCCGCGCACTGCATAAGGTCAAGCGCTTCTCCTTCAGCCTTTTCTTTATTGATGTCGACCAAAACTATTTCCGAACAAACGCCCTGCAAGGTCAGTGTGTATGCAATGGTTGCGCCTACGTTTCCGGTACCCAAAATTGCTATTTTTCTCTTCTTTTGAACCA
This sequence comes from uncultured Clostridia bacterium, assembly GCA_959605945.1. Lineage (GTDB taxonomy): Bacteria > Bacillota > Clostridia > Christensenellales > Borkfalkiaceae > UBA1259. The sequence goes on from CAUHGY010000067.1 coordinate 8,486, forward strand.
TTTTGCCGATATTCTCCTATTATAATTATTCTATAAAATAATACAACAATAAAAAAATTTTTGCAACTGTTTATCCGCTGTTTTACGATAAATTTTAAATGTTTCGCATTACGGATAAGAACATTCGGAAGAATTTAATCGGTCAGCGATTTTGCCGTTTCATATATATCCCCCGCTCCTAAAAAAAGAACGGCGGAAATCTCATCTTTTAACAGACAAATATATTTTTTAAGCTCCTGCGGGTCTCCCGCATACAGCACAGTGCGGCTTTCCGCTTTTTCGAGCGCCAGAAAAAGAGCGTAAGCGCTGCCGGCGGCGTCGAATTCTTCACGCGCGGGATAAGTTTTATATATAACGGTGCGTAAATTTTTAAAACATTCGGTAAAAGCCGGCATCAGAGTTTTGGTGCGCGAATATGTATGCGGCTGAAAAACGACCAGAAAATCTTTGTAATTTTCCGAAAATTCCCCGCACGCGGCGGCTATTTCCACGGGATGATGAGCATAATCCGCAAAACATTCTATTCCGAGTATGCTTCCGATTCTCTCCATTCTGCGTTCGACTCCGCAAAACTCTTCGAGCGCCTTCTTTATCGTGCCGAAAGGTATGAAAAAACCGTCGCAGACGGCAATGGCTGCAAGCGCGTTGTAAACGTTATAAATTCCTTTGACCCTGAGCTCGATTTCACCGCAAAATTTTCCGCGCGCACGCACACCGAAACCGTACCCGAACGCGGTCCTTTTAAGATCGCAAGCGGTATAGTCGGCGTCTTTCAGTCCGAAAGTAGACGCTGCTCCGCGCAAAAGCTCCGCGCAGTTGGGATCGTCGGCGTTGACTATGCGATACCCTTTGGAAAACTCCTTAAAAGCCTTCTTTACGTTGTCAAGAGAACCGTAGCTGTCAAGATGATCGTCGTCAATGTTCAGAACGACGGCCACAGTCGGCGAGACGTCAAGAAAATTGCATCTGTATTCGCACGCTTCGCAAACCGCAAAATCGCCTTTCCCGTCGCGGAAATTATTGAACATACCGTCCACTCCGCCGATAAACGCCGCAGGATCTTTACCTGCTGCCGCAAAAATTCTCGCTATCATTGCCGTGGTAGTGGTTTTGCCGTGACAGCCGGCAACCGCAACCGAATTTTCAAACTCTCCCATGATTTTTCCGAGCAGTTCGCTGCGTTTTAAAAGCTTTATTCCGCGCCTCTTGGCTTCGGTAAGCTCAGGGTTATTTTCTCCCACCGCCGAAGTATAAACTACAAGATCCGCCTTTAAGACGTTTTCGGGGCGGTGTCCCGCATAGACGAAAGCTCCCGCTTCGATAAGTTCGAAGATGCGATCGTTTTGCATAATATCGCTGCCCGAAACAATTTTCCCCGCCGAAAGGCAATATTTTGCAAGCCCGCTCATCGATATTCCGCCTATCCCGATGAAGTGCACACGTGTAAATTCACTTAAAAATCCGCATTTTACCATACATTATAGTATGCCGTCCGCCGTCTGCAAGGTTAAATCAACAAAAAAATCGCTTTTTTTTGAAAATTTTGATATATTTTTTAAAAAACCTGTTGAAATGCCGTATTTTCCGTGTTATAATATCATTAGTATCAAAAAGGAAGGTAACGAACATGAACATCACTGACGTAAGAGTTCGGCTTGTCAAAAAAGAAGACAGCAAACTCAAAGCCGTTGCATCCGTTACCTTTGATGACTGCTTTGTTGTTCACGACATTAAAGTTATTGAAGGGAACGAGGGCTTCTTTATAGCTATGCCCAGCCGCAAAACAGGCGAAGGCGAATATAAAGACATTGCCCATCCCATTAAGAC